>JBBQXY010000173.1:0-12088 GCA_038209195.1 Ktedonobacterales bacterium
TCGCATGGCCCAGGAGGAGCGGCGTCAGCAAATGGAGGCCCACGAACACGCCCTCTGTTCACAGGTTGTGAAGCAAGCCACACGCGCCCAACTGCGCGTGCTACAAGCCTTTGCCAAAGGGCTCAGTCCGCAACAAGTCGCCAACGAGCTCTCCCTGGCCCCCGTAACAGTCAACACCCATAAAACGGTACTACTCACCCTGTGTCACAACGCCTGGAACGTCGCCAACGACGAACGCCTGAACTACCACTTTCTGCGCGCCAAATTCGCCACCTACTTTGAAAACGAACCATAGTTTGTGGGCAATAGCCTAGCTATACCCCAGTGGGCAATACTGGAACCTTGAACAGCACAAAGTGAGTATAGGAACCTTTCCCTTCATATGTGCGTAGAAAGAGGCGGTTATTGCGCTCTTCCTTGCTGAGCATGGTACCTCGTAGCGCATTGATATCTGTCTCACGCTCGACTTGTTTATGCAATTTCTTATCAGTGATCAGCGTGTGATAGACATAGCGAATGCCTTTATTTTGGGCGGCAAACATCGTCAGTGCAGCCATTCCTTTGCGACCGCCAGAGAGTGCTAGTTCGACTGTAGCGGACCTATCCTCCTTACGAATGTCATCGATGGTCTCTTCCAGAGTCTTTAGGTACGCCTGACAAGCCTCGCGCGAATCGATATCTTTGTATCCCTGTATAGATACTGCTCGGCATTGCACCCCTTCCTCTGCGAAAGCGTCCTTTGCCATTTGAACGCTATTCCTGACGGCAAGCGAACCTTGGGGGTAGATCAGGACAACCTCATGCACCGTTTGCTGTTGTGCGCTAAGCAACGTATACAACTGCGTAGCGATCATGGGCGTAGTGCCAAGTGGAACAATTAAGATATTGTTGTGCTCTGCTACAATTTCGCTAGCGAGAAGGGTGGGTAGAGGTACAAAAGGACCTAGCGGAAAAGGATGCTTGGCCGTAATATCCTTTAATGCTCTGTATTTGCCATTTCTTTTAAACTCTAGCTCGGTGACGATGACACGTTCCACTTCTTTATCTGAACAGTTTTTTACATCTTTAGGCACTGTATAAAAAACTGGACGTTCAGTTGCTCCTCCTCGTTTAAAAAAATGCAGTGTCAAGGATGGAAGGTTTTGGGAATAGATGTCTTGTTCGCCTTTCTGAAGTTTATAGGTGTAAATATCGTGAGAGCGATTACGCAAGATTCCAGTGAAGCGCATATGTTCAAGACATAGCTTCAGCGCGTCTGCGTGGGTCCTATCATGCTGCCACAATTCTTCAAATTGATTTGCGGCATCTTCAGTGAGTAGTACTTCAATCGTTTGTCCTGCACCCTTAGCAATGTCTTGAGCGAATTCTAAAGCTTCCGCTTCGGCTGTATTCGTCTCCCATAATTTCTCATCGCTGATGGTATAAAGCTGCGAACGAAACGACTTACTGACTTGTTGCTGTTCACTATAGGGAATGTTAACGAGTCGCATGCGATCACGGGGTGGAAAGAGAAATGTGAAACGCTCATCTGGAGAAGATTCAAATAATTTCTCAATAGAGAGGAAGTGTTGCTTCCGCGAGTCTTCGTCCTTGTCGATGATGTGATATAACCCCTTCACACAAGGAAAAAGGGGAACCAGAATGGCCATCAACGCGGACATACTTTTACGCCCACCTGCTAGTGAGAGATAGGCTGCGTCACCACTTTCTTGTATAGTGTTGAGCAGCGTATAGAGGATATGCAAAAAGTTGTAGGCTTCCTCTTCACTATCGGCATCTTCAAAAGGCAGCGACTCTGGGATTACTTCGCATCTGTCTTTCAAGGCATCTTGAAGCAGATCAATTGCGGCTGGCATCAGGCCTTCTTGCGAGTGCAGCACAATGATTTTGGAAATGGGCGGATGTATCAGCGGCTCTTTTTGCTCATTCAACAAATTGGTCAACGCCTCATACATGGCAGTGATGACAACAGGTGATTCGCCAAGTGAGGCGATGAGTATATTTTCCATTACGGAACACTCCTGGTATCTTTGATGCGCTTTCCCCTGCTGTCGGGTGTATCGAACCAGTCGCGTTTACTGGGATAGTAGTAATCAACGTTAGCCTCTGCTGGCCAGTGCCAAATGCGGTGAAGGTCGTCCATTGCAGGTTGTACTAGCTTTGTGCTAAAGTCATCAACATGTTTGTAGAGTAGGTTCCACATTTCATCGCCTTGATATACCTTCTTGCCGCGGTTGGAACTGGATTGCGTATAGCGAGCGGCGTAGTCTATCAATGTGAGGCCAGTCGGCACCATGGAGATGCTGCCAAGGCCAAGCGGCTTCCCATAGCCTATTTTGTGACGCATATCCTCTTCCAGAATGATCGCCAGCATCAAGGCGGCAAATTCATCAGCTTCCAGCGCGGTAAAATCAATGCGGAAGTGGAACTGGGTATCGTAATCGAGCGGCTGGATGAAGCGATTTGCGGGTCTGCCACCAAACAAAACAGGACCACGGGCGGTCAGCACACCTGCCTCACGGTCGTGGTGAAAGTAGAATTTACGGCCCGCGATATGCTTCTTGTCCGCCTCCAGATAAAAAGCTTCGTGCCGTGGCTTAGGTTCGACCAGAACAGCGGTATGGATCGGATTGTAGTGATAAATTTTATCTGCGTATGAGCTGGCATCACCAATATTGACTTTGCCGAGGAATACGCCGCTACCACGGTCCTTAAGCATGCCAAAGGTACGACAGGCAATACACAGTCGCTCGGTCGTGCTGCAATGCTGAAATGGCTCTGGCACGTTCCAGCGGTAGTTTACCTTGCCGCGATCATATTGGCCATCGAAAAGTGTGAAACAACCGTTCCCCAATGTTTCTACAACACTGCGCAACAAGCCTTTTAAGGAACTACCGGGAAGAATGTATTCTCCGCTTCTATTTTGTATAGACTGTGCGGGCTTTTTGGGATCAGATGGGACGCTGCGTGGGTCAGAGACAAACAGAGGCGTTTCGGCAAACACATCAACATCTATGAAACCGGAAAAGAGTTGTTGTGTTCCTTGCTTGACAAGCTGATGATGCCAGATCGGTTTATGCCGATCTGGTGCCTTATTCCAGTCAATGCGTGCAAAATCGTAAGGATTCATAATTTCTTCTACTCCGCAGGTTGCAAGCCCTGAAAGCGGAACAGCTTTACACGGCCAGTATCTTGATCGACATATTCATACACCTTCAGCTTGAGGCGTTGGGGCAGTTTCGCTTCGAGTTTCAGCCTGGGATAGACTAACAGGCGAGGAATGCGTACCTCAGCATAATAGGCCTGCTCTGGTTCCGCTACAATGCCCATCTGTTCATTATCTTGCTCAGAGAGCAGTTGACCGAAGAGATAGAAATGCTTCGGGTTGTTGCTTACTGCTTTCAGCTTGGACAACTCATCTTTAACCTGGGTGAGTTTTGTAAACGTGCGTGCTTTGCCGAGGTAGACCGCGTTCGTCATTCCCGTTTGCGGGTCTTGCTCCCAGCGTAGCTCGCCTTCCTCGTCAAAAATGCGGCCAGAGCTGTACGATGCGATATCAATTTTTTCATCGATTGCCTTGAAATCGCCAAAGGGGGCAAAGTAGATCAGGTTTTGCCGTTCGTCTCGCTCGTCCTCACGCAACACGCGCTGCGGCAGCTTTTCTAGTAGTAAATAAGCGGTCGGCGGAAAATCGCATTCTTTGATGAGCTCCAAAAGAGAAAGGCCTGAACCAGTAAAGAGAATATCCTCTACCACAATACCTTTCCTCCTTATTTCGAGAGTAGCTTGCGATTTCTAGCTTGAGCAGCTTCAACCGTCGCTAAGTCCTGTGGCCATGCCTGCATGCGCTCAATAAAGGCATTGATGGCAGCATCGCGCAAAAGAGCGAAGGCTTCATCATTGAAGGCACGCATGGTGCGGATACCTCGGTTGTTTCGCTCACCAGCATCATTCAGCTTCAGAAAGTCGTCGGGCCACGTACCATAGCTGTTATCGTTTAACCAGCGACCCAGGCCCCAGAGCTCGTTGGAGGGTTCTGCACTGTTGCGGATGGTGCTGGTGACAAACCCGCCCGGACGCCCAGCGGTTCCTGTCGTGCTCAGTGTCGCTGTAACCTTGCCCAGGCCACGCGAACGTCCAGAGCCGAGGAAAATCAGTTCGTCCTCCATGTCCTGCAAAACGACGAAGAGCATGCCAAGTTGCCAAATCTCGAAGTTGCGCAGATGAATATCTGTTTCAAAGACGACGCCTGTGCTGACCACTTCCAACTCGAACTTGGCACCGTGGCTGGCACCACCTGTGAGACGATCAATTCCGACGCCATCGCGCTGCTCCTTAATTTCGTCGGAAGCCAGATGTGCATCGCTGATAGCCAGTCGTCCAATGAAGCTGGTTGAGCCAAAGAGTCGACAGGTTGGGCAAGAAGCTGCATAGATAAGATCGGTTTGCTCCTCAAGCACCTTGCGGTTATCGTCACTCTTTTTGGAGAACTGCGTAAACATGCCGCCGCAAGAGTCGCGATAATCTTGCTGTCGCTGGCTGAGATCAGCCTGTCTCTCGTTGCTGCCCTCAAATGGATAGCAGACCACACGCGGCTTCAAACTGCACACGATCTTTTCGATGTGGCTGCGAAAAACGCCTTTGAGAGAACTGCCCGGTATAAATACCTCCTGCCTGCCATTACGGAAGGTCAGTACGGGTGTCATGTCTGGACCCGAAACGGTATTGTGGCCGGACTTAATGAGGAGCGGCCCAGTTGTGGTAATGCGCAACGTGCAAAACGCCTCGTTCATCAGTTTTTTCAACATAGACTCACTCCTCCACTACGCAAAAATGCGCTCAATATGGGTGGTAAGAAATTCAGAGCCGGATACCTTGGGAGCTGAAAACTCGCCATTAATCAGGAATTTGCGCAGCCGTTGTCGGCTCTCTTCGGGTGATATGCCTTCGCCGACCAATTCAAGGGCAGAGACGTGTAGTTCTTCCAGCTTGCCGACGCCAAGGCCACGCGAGCGTTTACCGCCAATGGTGCCAAAGCCATGCATAAACTCGCTCAGTCCGACGCACACCAGTTGCACATCCTTTGGTGAAGCATTTTCCAGCACGATTTCCAAATCAAAGCTGGCACTGGCTGGCACAACCTCGAAATCATACTTGAGGCGGTCTTTCGCCGTCTCACTATCACGATCAATAGCCACTCCGTCACGAATCTGCAGCACTCCGCTCCATTCCTCTTTGGGCATATACAGATCATTGACATTCACTCGTGCCGCGGCAAAAGGTGATCCAAACAGACGACAGGTATCGCACAGCTCGTTCATGATATCTGACACCTTGTTCGGGTCTTGTCGTCGTTGTTGGGCGATCTCACGTTGCCGCACGGTTGGGCAAATAATCAAACCGTCCTTGCGTTCCGGTGCCAAGTCCTTGAGTTCACTCTCACTCAATTCGATTAAGGCACACGAGGAGAAGTTGGGCAGGCCCGGAACAATTTTCTCGACGGTACTCCGTAATGCCCCCTTGAAGCTGGAACCCGGAATAAACGGTTTCTGGTCCGGTGTCAGCATGACCGGGCTATCACTACTACTTAAGGTGACGCGGCCCCCGCCAATGTGCAAGGCAGTCTGCATGACCACCTTCCCTTGAAAGACGTAGCGATTACGTAGGGCATAGCGGTTCTCTGCCACCGAACGATCTCTATTTCTGGTGCTATCCATAGCTACCTCCTGCTCGATTTTTGTTTGGCTCTCTCATCGGCTATCTGTGTCGCCAGCACACCATTTTCTGCCAGCAAGTGCTGGATGAACTCGTGCGCTAGGGTAGCCATCAATTCATCTGCCTCTTGCCGTATCTCGCTCACACTGCGACCCTGGCCCTCGCTCATGAGGTGAAACTCTTCTCGGAGCCGTTTCCTCTGCATATACGAGAACACCTCTTCAAGATTTGTGTAAAAGGTCTTGAGGTCGCGACGAAATGGTGGCCAATCGCGGTCACGCTGGTGTGTGACATAGCGATACAGTTCATCGTATTTATGTGAGTCCGCGATGCTCAAAAGCCCTGAAACCTGGCTCGCTGGCAGCGGATTACACCCCTGCTCGCGCACAAGCTTTTGCACGAAGGAGACCGCCTCGGGATAAAGAACAGTGTCACTGAGCAACCATATTTTTTGCAACTGTGCTGTAGAGAGCATCGTTTTTATGCACCCTTCTTCTTCGTGCCAGGACTGATCTGATACTCATATTCAACCGCCATCTGGCGAATAAACTGGCGTATCAGCAGTAAATAAATGCGACGGCGCTCCTGCTTTTCCGCGTCGGTGTTATTGCCAATATTCAGGTGGTTGCAGATGATGGCCTGTTTTTTCGACAGTTCGTTTTCCAGAACACTCTTGAGGCGTTCTCCAAAGCCAATCGTGGTATCTCTATGTTCAGGAAAGGGCTGCCGCCAATAGGGAAAGCGCGCGATTTGTTTTTTGATAAAGTCAAAGATATCCGATGTCTTAAAGGTACTCTCGGCAATACTTTCTAGACTGCTGATCTGAGCGCGATGTGCGGCTTTCAAGGCGAAGGCTGCGTGATCGCCCAATTTGACCGCATCATCATAAAGATTTTCTGCTTGTATGCTGACCTCGCGGATAATTTTCATTTCCTCGTTCATGGCAACGTCACCTCCAAATGAAATGGGTCGGACACGCACACGCGTCCAAAGCCTTCAGCTTTGCGCCGACCGATACCTTCTTCCTCTAACGTGAACAGGGCTCGCAAAAGCTTATCCTCTTGATCCTTTGTAAGACTAGAGGCAAACAGGAAGACCGAGCCGGTATCTATCGCATACTCATTTACGCGTGGCAAGCCCCATAATTCGTTCCAACCGCTCACACGGCGCGTACTTGCTGCCTGATAAACACGAGAGAAGTTATTATGAGGTATGTTTAGCAAGTCTTCCAGTATGTGTGTATCAATTGAACCATAATAGCGTAGCATAGCATCGCGAAGAATAACGGGTGAATGAAGTGTCAGAGTAAAGTAAAAGTCCTTTCGTCCAAGGTCGTTTTTATTGGGGCGAAACGTTTGGGGCACCAGCGTTTTTAGTTTGTCATCAAACTTTAGCAAGCGTTCCTTGAACAGGTCAAATCTGTCCTGCTCGTCCTGTAACAACGTAACGCTGAGTGAAACTTTGCCCATACCCCGTGTACGTCCGGTCCCGATGCGTACCAGCCCTGTTCGTCCAACCTCATTAATGAAGTTTTCAAAGGATGTCGCCAAGTGCTCTGGCAGTTTGACCATACCCCAGAAGCGTGTATGCTCCACAAATACTTGGCGGTTATAGAGGATACCCTCCTGCACTGTGCCAGTATCGCGATTGATGCCCGTGTGTGTCTGCAAACGCGTTTCATCATTAGCTTTCGCCATTTGACCATTGTAGGGATCGCGTCGGTAAAAGCCTGCAATGTGATCCATTGGTTTGCCGCACCCATCAACGGGGCATTTTTTGTGTGCCTGCAACGGCATGAGCAATGTAGCGATATCTATCATCTGACTCTTTTTATATGCATCCTCGGCAAGTTTGAAGGCAGCCCAATCCAGCAGGCTATCACGCACACCGTGGTTGTTGTCCTCCTCCTCATCTTCAATCTTTTCGCCTTGTGCCTCAGAAAAGCCAGGGAAGCGTTTGCAGGATTGCGCGGTCTTTGGTAACGGATAGACTGGAAAATCGTTGGCCTCTTGCATTGCCTCGGTATTGAACATAGCAGGATAGAGATCGGGATATTGTACCTCGCCACTAAGAAACAATTGCTCGAATTGTGTGTCATTGTCGGGATAATAGAGGCGGTATACAGTCGCCAGACTACCAGCTAATGCTGTGCCGGAGATATAAGCAGCACTGCCCGCTCCACCTGCCGCATGGTCAGAGCGTATCGTTAGGGGCGATAGTGCTTCAAGATTGAGGGAAAATTGTTTCACGCATTGCCCTCCATATCATAGTATGCGAGTTCATCGAGCAACTCTAGCCACGTTTGCCATGCAGTCGCGGCACCGTTGATAGTCACACTGTCAATCTTACACGTACAGTACCCTTTGCCTGCCGATTTATTGCCACCCAATCGCTCAAGCATGCGCAATCCCGCTAACAGGAGTAGCAGAGAATAGGTTGGATTTACCGCTGTATCATCTGCGACGGTAGAAGTAATAGGCGTGCAGGTGAGCCAACCTTGAATGGTGCCTTGAAAGGTAGTATCGTTATTGCCAAATTCGCTGGTGTATAATGCCCCCGGTACTGCGGTGCGCGTGGGCCGATCCAGTCGTACCTGCGTGGAGATACTCACCTGGAAATTCTGATACTTACCCTGACCTTCGTCCCCTTCCTCTTGACTATCATATTGCAGTTTGTCTGCTTTGCTTTGACTTGCATCATCAAAGAAGAGTAAACCCGGCTTATTTTGTGAGCCAAAAATGCGCGTAATCATGGTGGGCTTGCCCCTGCCCAGACCTCGCAAAGCAGCTTCCGGCTTGTGCGGACTAGGGATACCCCGCATACCTACTTCGGCACCCGTACTGCTAGCGGGCTCATCCTGCACATAGAAACGCGCTATCTGTTCGCAGCGTTCGCGCAGAACACCTTTTAAGGTTGAGCCCGGCACATACAAATATCCCTGATTATCCCGCACGATCGTGCGGTCAACCAGGCTTTCTCGGATACCCGTGCCGCAATGAAAGGGCGTATTGAATGTCAGCGTGTACTTAATGTCCACACGATCAATCCTTGGTGTCATCATCTCCCCCTTCTTGCGCGACAAAGTCATAGAGTTCCACAAAGTCGAGCAGCGGTGTGCGATATGTATTCGGACCATCCGCGAACCAGGGAAACGTGACCCGTGGGAAGAGTGTATCGGGCTTTGCTGGATCACGATGCTGCTCTTGATAGTAGTTGCCCACCTTATAGACATGCTGCATCACAAAATCGCGCTGCCTAGTACGCCAGTTCCGCAGAATTGCCATACCCTCACCAACCGATGTCGTGAGATTCATCTTCAGCACTGCCTCACGAACCTGATGGAGCTTGGTACGTCCCAAGGCCTCTTTCCTGCCATCACGAATAGTCCCCAGCATCTTCCGCAGCTCTTCAATAGTATAGGGCCGCAGTGTGGCATAAAAGGAGGTATTTCCTTTCTTATGCAACGTTTTGTAGACCTTACTGAAATCTAGACTTGTGCTACCTGTGACCGTCATGAAATTGATAAAGGTATCACCAAATTTAGATACACCCTTGTCCTTGTTCTTGTTCTTGTTCTTCCGTTTCGCGCCCTCTTTTTTTGCATACTTGAGGGTACTTTCCGCTAAGTCTTGCAGCAGCCCAAAGGGATATTTGACAGGCGCGAGCACGACACCAATCGAGAGTGAATAGCCCTCTTTTTTGGGGTCTTGCTCTTTCGTATATTCATGGAATTTCTGGCCAATGGTGCAAGCAACATCAAGAGCTTGAGAGGCAGGCGTGACGATGATGATATCATCACCGCCAACGAGGAGAATATCGAATTGAAACATTGGCGGCTCATGATTACTGGCTGGGATAATCTGTAAGTGCTTGTTGATTGCGTCGCTCAGAGCTTCGAAGACTGCTTCATCAATAAATTTGGCTGTTTTATGGACTTCATCCAGTGTTTTTAGATCTGACATTGCTTGTCCCATGCCATTGCCATCCGCGTAGATGAGCGCGAGGTAATCCTTGCTTCCAGAAAGTCCGCGAAATTTATTAAAATCAGAGGGACGGTCAGTCCCTTCTGGAATCTGATAACTTTCAGGAAGACGGTTTAGCGTTTGCTCCCAAGCATACGCAGAAGTAGGCAGTTTGCTTTCATTTTGGATCTGTTTGTGTTTCTGATTTCGCACATCAACGATAGCATCAATGCGATTTTTTACTTTACTATCTTCCAGATGCTTCATCCAGCAAATGTTGCAGTAGTAACCCTCCAGATTATCATCATCCAAATCCTGTCGGTGATCTTTTCTCTCAGCGTACTCTTTCCCACAGGCTTCGCAATATGTAAGATAAGGATGAGAGGGGAGGGCAATAATATCTGCTGCGATATTTTTTTCTGCCGTGAGCTTATAGCGTAATAATTCGAGGCTAGGCCAGATATTTGGATCGTGCCAAACATCTTGAACATCATCTGGAATTTCCTGTACCGCAAACGTGATTGATGCACCGCCAACTGTTTCATTATTATATATACGTTGCACCGCTTGACCAAACATTGTGGCTTCTTCTTCACCGCCATTGATCAAGAAAAGCCCTGAGCCACCATTGGCATAGACTTTTTCTGCTGTGAATGGTAGCCCAGTGTTTTTAGGCTCGGCTATATCTGTCATTGATGTGCGATTGAGGAAATCAAGTACTGAGCTGGCTCCGCGAATCTCTTTCAGCTTATCGGTGGCAAAAACGTATTGTTTGATGTGGTCTGTATCCAACGCTACGAGTGATTTCTTCTCCACGAATGGCTCACCTCCAACTTTTGCCAGTTTATCTTTGAGGTATACCTCAAGTAGAAGCAGTATAGCATAATTGATGCTTGTTGAACATTAGAATTACTGCTCATTTCTATGATAGATTGTTCTGAATCCATCTCGTCCTGCCCATACCCATCGCTGTCTTATAGCCAACCCCTGTATAGAACGCGAGTTGCCCTAAGAGCAGTAGTTGCTGCCGCACGGTCAACGGTGCATCAGCAGTGGTGGGGTCGTCGGGACTGCGCAGTGCGTAAGTGCAACTACCTATAAAGCCCAGTTGCCTGTGGGTGCTAAATTTAACGCTGTGGGGCTTGAAATCGTAGTCGCTAATAACAATCCCCTCATCCTGAATGTATTGTTCGATGGCTTCTACCTGCACACAATTAGCTAATTCTGGTGGTGCTAACTCCTGCCAGCGTTTTGCTAGGTAAGGAAAGACGTAGGCGGGAAAGGGAAGCCGTGCGCTATGATTGCCATATGCTCTCGTTTTCGCGTTGCCACGATTAAATGAGGTGAGCGAGGCGAATTCAAGTTTCAAGCGCTGAACGCTAGCCAGCTTTTTACTTCGTACCTCCTCCACCATATCCGCAAACGAGGTAAAGCCAGTCCATCCCATTGGAGTAGTATTTTCAATTACCACCTCTTCGAGCAGTAATGTTTGTCTGCCTAGCCGCATAAAAGGAGGGATCGCACCTCCGTTGATGCGCGACTGCTGAAAATCAGTCAGGGCTTTATAAAATAGGGGAAAGAGTTCTCCTAACAGCAGGGTGATGCGAATAGTATAGATTTTCTCTGGCGTCAGCGGCAAATGGATATTGTTACGTTCCGCTTCTATCATCCTTGTCGGGGAAAAAGGAAACTGCAAACTGGAGCAGGTGAAGAGGCGGCGTTTGTTGCCTTCATGTAGCCATGTCGCGACATCGGGTGCAGCCGAGCGCAACCATGAGAGCCACGCTGCGTGTACCAATTCACCCGAAAAGGACATCAGCGTTCCTTCTTGCAGTGGTCGCAGCTTTAACAGCAACGCGTAGAGTTTTGTAGGTGCTGCCGAATGTATGTGCGGTTCCTGTAATGTCTGCGTTGCAGGTAACAGTGGAATATCCATAGGAGAGAAGCGTCCTTTCTCAGAAGCCATGTTACGTATATGATTTCTACTGGTATCCAGTCGATGAGGGCAAGTGGGTTGGGTCATTTCAACGTTCTGAGTCAAGCATATCATGCTTTTTCTGAAAACACTTCATCAATGTGTTCAAAAAAGTGATACCTTCTTCTCATGCAAGCCGCATTATGAATGGGCTACAATCTATTTGTTAATGTGAGCATGTAGGTAGATAATACTAGAGAACAGGCATCACTCATTATGAATGATCAGCCGTTGAATGTAAATAGTGCGTGTTATCAGCAACAGTATCGCCACGTTCACGCAATGCTTCTTTAGGAAGATGAAAGGATATATCTATTAATGAATAGACCATATACACCCCACCAACCCGCCAGCCCCACCACGCTTTACGCGCTCCTGCTCAAACTCCGTCCACTGCAAGCGGGTACGCTCATGCCCTTCACCGGCGAAATGGTAC
>JBBQXY010000174.1:0-12023 GCA_038209195.1 Ktedonobacterales bacterium
TTCATGGTAATCATTGCTCCCGCGACTGCTATCGATGAAGGCAACTCGCAACGCGACGTGCCTCGTCCTCTCTCAGGCAAGTATACTCAACTTCTGCGAAAGATGCCAGTTTATGCCGCATTACTTGGCGTCATTGCCAGGTAATGTGTCGCTAAGCGGAGGAGAGGAAAGAAATGTTTCGTTTCTCAAGAGTGAATAGTTGGAGGAAAAGGGCTCGCTAATAATCAAGTCAAATGTCAGTAGGGACAGGTAATAATCGCCGCCACCGCCGATTTATCGGCAGAATGGTCGGGCCGATAAATCGGCAATGGGCACGATAAATCGGCCCCTACAGCTCATTCACACCTTTACTCATCCTCTTCGCCGCTACCCCGTCCCATACGATATTTAATATCGTAGTTGATGATAAAATCAAGCTCCTCGTCGGTAAAACCATAGTGCAGATGCGAATAAGCACATTCGCCTTAAGGTCTTCCCAATGCTCAAGAGACTTCACCACAAAACGCAAACCACTAACCTGGCAGCGGCATTGCACAAAGAAATCCGACCCGTAAGCTAACGCAAGCCCTGGCCCATAATCTTCAATCCCGACCACGGCCTGCTTACCGATAAAGGAATATTCACCGACCTCTGGCGCGTCTCGTTCTTCCATGTGTTTCTCCTTTTGTTCAATGATGAATTGATAGAACTTGCCCATTGAGTAGAACACTGCTACTATTTGATCGGGATATATTGGTTTCCCATTCACAATAGATTGCGGCTCAAGTTCATTTGCCGCTTTATTCATCCTGGCAGGATTTTGATAAGGTAACCTTGGCACCTGGTAGTCCCCTTGTTGCTGAGCATTTTGAGGAGTGGGTCGCTCCTTTTGAGGACGTT
Organism: Ktedonobacterales bacterium; assembly: GCA_038209195.1. Taxonomy (GTDB): domain Bacteria; phylum Chloroflexota; class Ktedonobacteria; order Ktedonobacterales; family Ktedonobacteraceae; genus JBBQXY01. The sequence goes on from JBBQXY010000174.1 coordinate 880, forward strand.
GAGGGTTAGCATTCATATATTCATCTTGATTAAAATAACGCCGCCCTTGCTGTTGTGGAGGGTTGGGGATATTGGCAGGCAGAGGTTTGACAACTTCCCTTTCATTCAATTGTGCGGCATCCTCTTATGCTTTCGCGAATTCTAGCACAGTAGGGTAGCGTGCTTCGGGTTTCTTGGCAAGAGCTTTCAATACCACTTGCTCAATATCAGGTGGTATTGTTGAGACCTTCTCCCGCAACGATGGAGGTAGAGTCTCTAAAAGGTGATACATCACCTTTTCCCAACAAACGTTTCAGGCGATAATCCCCAAAGCGTTCTCCCACGCGGTCAGCCATCTTTATTCTCCTTGCATCGCCGATGCGCAAATCATAATCAGATGGATGGACACATTGTAGAGCAGCCTCAAAAGCATGTCAAGCAAATAGTGTTGCCTTACAGGGCTTTTTGATTTACCCGTTCTACCGCGAAAGCGTGCCATACAGCAATTGCAGGGCTTTGTCGGGATAGGCACAAAAATGGCGCATCTGCGAGGCGATATTGGGGAAGTGGAGCCAATCCATCAAATCGAACACGCCCCATTGATGGCGGCTAAGACTTGAGCCGCACTTGGCACGCATCCTCCCGCTATCCGTCACATCGAGACGATAATGCAGCCGATTTTCGATGCGCTAATGCGCTCGTTCTTTCGGGACTTTCGGGTACACCCAAAAAGCCATGAATATGCTTCAAAGCCACTCGACAGGCCAGACGAGGTATGGTACACTAGGATGAGAATACATACTGGGAGGGGGAACCATTGGCATGGCAGGTTTATGGGATAGTATCATGAAGAGGATGATCGGAGCCCACCCTGAGCATTTTGTCAACTGGCTGAACTCCGATACCACGTTCATCAACGCGGAGAATGTGGAACTGAAAAACCAGCATCGCTATGCGGATGCACTCCTCACCGTTGCGAAAGGAACGAAGCGGGGATTGTGGCACATTGAATTTCAAACGTATCACGATCCCAAGATGGCGGAACGTTTATTGGTCTATAATGTGATGGCGTTCAGCTAGTGCCAGCTCCCGGTCTCTAGCACGGTGATCTACTTGATCGATACGGGAGAGATTCCGACCTCGCCGTTTCAGCGGACGTTTCTGGACGACGAAGTGGTCCACCACTTTCATTATGAGATTGTGAAAGTGTGGGAGCAAGAGGCGGAGACGATTTTGCGCATGGGGATCGGGGTCTGGCCGTTAGTGACATTGACGCGGGACGGGAAACGGCCCGAGGTGATCAGCGCGCTGATTGAGCGATTAGCAGAGGCCAAAGCGTATGATGTGCTGGCGATGGTGCAGGTCGTGGGAGGATTGGTCTTTAAGACGGAACTGGAACGAGAAGGGTTCCAAAGGAGGTTCGGCATGTATCAAGATCTGTTGCGTGAGTCCTGGGTGTATGAAGAGATTGGTCAAGAGTACCTGGAGAAAGGGCTGAAGCAGGGACTAGAAAAAGGGCTGGTGCAGGGACTAGAAAAAGGGCTGGAAAAGGGGCTGGAGCAAGGATTGGAAAAGGGACTTGAGAAAGGTCGGAAGCAAGGAATTGAGCAAGCTCTGCATCAGACGTTGATGATCTACGTGGAGACGCGTTTCCCGAAGCTGGTTGTTTTGGCACAGCAGCAGATCGGGTTCATTACAGATGCTGCGGCTCTGAACCAAATTATGAGCACGCTGTTTACCTTGCAGACTCCCGCAGAGGTCGAGCAGTATCTCCTAAAATTGGGCCATGATGCCACAAAAAACTGAGTAGGCGCAGACTATCATAGCTTTGCTGGCCTGACTCCATATGCCCAATATGGCTTTCCAGATGTGCCATTTTGCACACATCCCTCAGAAGCCTTGCATTTGCCGTGTGATCGACTTTTGCGCTAGAACAGGTACACCAATAAGCTCTGACTCCTTCACCTCTTGCTTGCTTGCTTGGCACAAATATGTTATACTTTCTTAAGGCACCGCAAGGCCCCCTAGTTAGAACCCGTAGCACCCTCTAGGTCTCTCTCACCATCATCCCTTGAACAGTTCAGCCAACAAAAAAGAAGGGTCGCAAATGTCCCAAGTCACAAATATCCGAATTATTACGAGTTTTCACCTCAGCCAACAAAAAAGTAGGGTCGCAAATGTCCCAAGTCGCAAATGTCCGAATTATTACGAGTTTTCATCTCAGCCAACAAAAAAGTAGGGTCGCAAATGTCTCCATCATTCCAACCATCACCAAATCCCAAGCATTATCCTAGCGAATGCACTATCATTGAGAATTGGGGTCACAAATGTCCCATCCCCAAAGCGTCAAGTTAAAGCAATGACAGGCGGCCTCTTGTATAACCTGACGCCTATTGCTCTGTCAAAGTTCAATTGAGAGGGCCACATAATATGTAGGGACAGTGGAAAGGCGGGGTAGAGGCTGGGGCCTTGTGCCTGTCCGGGGTGGCGGGGCAACGTCTCTATCCGTCAAGTGTAGTTTGACAAAGCACTATGGGGTCGCAAATGTCCCAACCATCACAAAGTCTCCTGCAAAAATAAGCTTGACGATGCAACTCACCTTTGCGTATACTCACTAAGGTGGACAGTACGAATACGGAATTGTATCGTATCGCCTTGATCCATGAACAGCAAGAGATCGACCGCGCCAACACCTCGGGCAAGCAGCCAGCCGTCTTCGTGCATAGCCTCTGGCTCCTCTCCAGCAGTTGGGACAACTGAGACTCTATTGTTGCTGTAAAGCCTAATTATAAATGGAGAATTGCCATGGCTCAAAACGTCTGGACAGAATCATCCCCACAAATGCGCCGTGGTCGCAGATGGTTGCGTACCTTGCTGATAGGCCTGTTCCTCTTCATCGCCACGGCGATTGTCCTGGTATGGACTGGCAACCCCAACCTGTACCCGACGGTCATCTTGATTGGGAACTTTCTCATTCCGGTCGTCTTTGTTGCATTCCTGTACGATCACCAACATATTAGCTCGCTCTCGCTAGACACCGTTGCGGCAAGCTTCTGCATCGGTGGGGTACTCGGTGTGCTGGGGGCATCGATAATTGAATCCATCGTCCTGCCCATCGCCACAAATCCCACTCAGGGTCTGTCTCTGGCTGGTGCGTTCCTTGTCGGACTGATCGAGGAGGGATGCAAGATTGCCGTGGTAATCTTTCTAGCGCGCAAGATGAGTCACACATCCCAGATGGATGGGTTGCTGTTGGGAGGAGCGGTTGGCATGGGTTTCGCGGCCCTGGAAAGTACCGGCTACGCCTTTACCGCGTTGCTCATCAGCAATGGCCATATCAGTGCCTCGCTTGCAGCGACAGTGCTTCGGGGACTGCTCGCGCCGTTTGGTCATGGCATCTGGACCGGCATTCTTGGTGCCGTGTTGTTCCGCCAGAGTGCGCCCCATCGCTTTCGCATTACCGGTCTGGTGATCCTGACCTATCTCTTTGTCTCCTTCTTGCACGCCCTCTGGGATGGTTTGCCCGTCACCTTGTACCTTATCATCCCATTCGGCCTTCAAATCCCAGTGACCTCCCTGATAATCGGCGTAATTGGCATGATCATCCTCGCAATCTTATATCGGGGAGCAATGGCCCAGCAAAGACAACAAATCCCATTGCCATCACAATAAGCCCATAACGCTCTGTCAAATATCGAAGGAGGGGACCACACAATATGTAGGGACAGTGGGTGGAGGTGGGGTGGAGGCTGGGGCCTTGTGCCTGTCCGGGGTGGCGGGGCAACGTCTCTACCTCTCAACCTAATTCACACCCATCCACCCCAGGCTACCCGTAAAGGCTCATTCGGAAACCTGGATGCCCACCCCGCCTGATGCCCCTTGGGCATCATGGTGTGGTGTGGGCATCAGGGGGCTGGGGGACTGGTCCCTCATTAACCCACCCTCCGCCTGAACACCCGTGCCTCCCACGGACGAAGACGCAGGAGTTCTTCGCCACCCGTCTGCGCATAGTTTGTCAGCAGCAACTCCGAAGCTGCCCAGTCGTCCGCGTTGGGGAGAGCAGCAGCAACGCTCTCGTGCGAGAAGTTCGCCAACACCAGCAGTTCGACATCCTCCAGGCGTCGTGTGAACGCGTAAATCTGTGGGTCCTGCGCCAGCAGCATCGTGAAGTTACCGCGTGCAACCACCTCTAGATCATGGCGCAGCGCAATCAGTTTACGGTAATACTGCAAGACCGAGTCTGGATTGGCCCGCTCGGCATCTACGTTGATAACATCATAGTTCGGATTGACCGGCATCCAGGGTTCGCTGACCGTGAAGCCAGCATGCGGGGAGCCATCCCAGTGCATGGGTGTACGCCCGTTGTCTCGACTGCGTAGGCGCAAGGCCGCCAGTACCTCCTTCGGGTCTTTACCGGAAGCAACGGCCTCACTGTAGTAGTTGAGCGACTCGATGTCCCGGAAATCCTCGATGGAGGAGAACGGGACGTTCGTCATACCCAGCTCTTCGCCCTGGTAGATGTACGGTGTGCCGCGATGTAGGTGCAAGACCGTGCCTAGGAGTTTAGCCGCCTGTACTCGGTACTGGCCATCGTCACCAAACCGGGAGACTGCTCGTGGCTGGTCGTGATTGTTCCAGTACAGGCTGTTCCAGCCGACATCCGCAAGCCCCGCTTGCCAGCGACCGAACACCGCCTTCAACTCGATCAGCCCGAACGGCACGATGTCCCACTTGCCGCCCCTGCCGTTGCCCAGTTGGACATGCTCGAAATGGAAAACCATGTCCAGCTCACCACGCGCCGGGTCTGTGCATTTTCGGCCCTCCTCGACCGTGATCCCCGGTGCCTCTCCGACCGTGAGAAACTGACCCGGTCTCTCTGCGAACACCTCACGGTGCATCTCCTGCAGGAACTCGTGCCAGCGTGGGCCGCAAATGAAATGCGGCGAGCCATCACCCCACAGACCACCAGACAGGACGTGACCGTCTGGCAGTGCCGGGTCCTTCGAGATCATATTAATAACGTCCATGCGGAACCCATCGATGCCCCGATCGAGCCACCAGCGCATCATCGCATAAATCGCCTGCCTGACCTCGCTGTTCTCCCAATTGAGGTCGGGCTGTTCCCTTGCGAACAGGTGCAGGTAGTACTCGCCCGACGCCTCATCGAGTTGCCACGCCGACCCAGAAAAGGAACTAACCCAGTTCGTCGGCTCCGCGCCAGGTGCTCCTGTCTGCATCCCTTCGCGGGCCGGACGCCACCAATACCAGTCTCGCTTGGGATTATCGATACTCGAGCGCGATTCTATGAACCACGGATGCTCATCGGAAGTGTGGTTCACCACCAGATCCATAATCAACTTCATGCCTCGTCGGTGTATCTCGCTGAGCAGCACATCAAACTCTGCCAGCGACCCAAAGACCGGATCGATGTCCTGATAGTTGCTGATATCATAGCCGTTGTCGGCCTGCGGTGAGAGATAAATCGGCGACAACCAGATGACATCCACACCCAACTCAGCCAAATAATCCAAATGTGCCGCGATGCCAGCCAGATCACCAATACCATCACCGCTCCCATCGGCGAAGCTGCGCGGATAAATCTGGTAGACGACCGCGCTCTGCCACCACTGCCGAAATTGTTGCACCATTTTCCCCTCCTTTTCGAGTTCGGCGCGGTCAGCCACACCAAAGCTTAGGTGATCTAACCCCACCCGGTTGCAACTGAACCGATCATTCGCAATGGCCTACCCTTTCCGCACCCTCCAAATATTTTCCATCGGCCAACGCCTCGCCCATTCCTTCTCATCGGCGTTGCGATACGTGCTTGTCCCATCACTGGCCGGTTGCGTCTCAATCAAGTCTTCAATCACGAACCCTGTACGCCTGAAAAGCCGAATCCACTCACCATAGGGCAACTGAAAATCCACCTCATTCTCCCATTCCAGTTTTCGCAACCCAAAATAGTCATTGATCAGGTGGTCAGTGAGCCTATCCGCCTTCGTATCCAAGCACACGTCCTGAATCGGCGTAGCCGTCGAGAAGGCAAAAAGCCCCCCTGGTCGCAGGAGACGCGCCACCTCAGGTACCGTAAGCAAGGGATCGCTAAAAGTCATCGCCCCCCAATCGCAGAATACTATGTCAAAGCTAGCATCTGGCAGCGGCACCGCCTCAGCACTGGCCTCTATCAGTGGAAAAGAAACACCCGCCTCCTCCATCAAGCGACGAGCATGCTCGAGTTGTCGCGTCGAAAGATCAAGCCCCGTCGGTCGCGCACCACACCCCGCCAGAGCAATCGACCAGCGAGCCGCGCCGCAACCCAACTCCAAAATATCCTTACCCACCACATCGCCCAGCACCTGCAACTCCGTCTCAGGAATGCGCCACAACCCCCACGACATCGCCTTCTCCCCCGACAACGCCACCGCATTGCGCTCCTCATAACTATCGCTCGTAGCCTCCCACATCGCCTTATTCTTCCGCGCATGCTCCGAAAGCGAAAATTGCACCCGACCCTCATCCGACTGTAACTGATCCCTATCCGCATGTACTTGTTCTTCCATAAATCCTCCTTTGAGCTATACATTCTACCACGGATCAAAGCTTTACCCCCAACTAACTCTCTACTACAAACACTACAACCGACACACATTGGCAACAGACAATCAATACTCCGGGCCTCTCAAAAGTTGTACAAAGCAGTAATCATTCCCCTGTCGCACCCTCACTCTCTTGCACTCTTTCACCTCTTGCTTGCTCCTCTGAAATATGTTATACTCTTTCTAGAGGTACCACAAGGTACCCTTCATTAGAACCCGTAGCATCCTCCGAGGTCTCTTTCCCTCATCATCCCCTGACACTTCAACCAACAAAAAGCAGGGTCACAAATGTCCCCATCATCCCAACCATCACAAAATCCCAAGCAGGAGAACGCTACCGCACGAGACTACAAGACTTTTGAGAAACCCTGATCAATACTCAAGTAACTATTGGCAGGATATCCTCTATCTTATATACTTGTCTATGTGCATAATAATGGAGGAAGCACCTCCCTTTCAAAGTAGGACTATTTTTATGATCTTTGACACAAAAGTCGCGTTAGTAATTCGCTCAGATCTCGCCTCCTGGCAAAAGATGAACGTGGCCGCATTCCTGGCAAGCGGTATCGCCGCGTCGTATCCCGAAAGCATTGGCGAGCCCTATGAGGACGCCTCCGGGAATAGCTATCTGCGCCTCCTTGGTCAGCCAATGCTGATCTATGGAGGTGACAATGCTGCATTAGCCAGAGTGCTTGAGCGTGCCCTCGCCCGCGGCGTACAACCTGCCATCTATACCGAAGAAATGTTTGCGACCACCCATGACGCGGCAAACCGTGCCGCCGTTCGTTCTGTTGAGCAAGCCAACCTGAACCTGGTTGGTATCGCCCTCAGAGCAGAAAGAAAAGTAGTCGACAAAATCGTAGACAAGCTAAAGTTCCACGAGTAAGCCTATGTCATTCTGAGCGAAGCGAAGAATCTCCCTGGAGCGAAAGTTCCACGAGCGAAGCCTGTGTCATTCTGAGCGAAGTCTATGTCATTCTGAGCGAAGCGAAGAATCTCCCTGGAGCGAAAGTTCCACGAGTAAAAGGAGCATGTTGTATGACCCACATGATCGTATCACCACTGGCTGGTCAGATCATTGGCTTGAATGAATCCGCCTTTGTGCTGGCAGAATGGGCTGATCCAGGTGCTCCCGTCGGTCCACCACGCCCTATTGCTCCCTTTCACGTTCACTACGGCGATGATGAGGCATGGTATGTCCTGGCGGGGACGCTGGCCTTCCAACTCGACGATCAGCGTGTCGAAGCTCCTGCTGGTTCAGCCGTGTTCGCACCGCGTGGCGTGCCACACACCTACTGGAACCCTCATCCAACTCCAACACGCTACCTTCTCGTCATGACGCCAACTATTCGCCGTTTGATCGATGAACTCCATACAACTACCAAACGCGACCCTGATTCTCTGCAAGCGATCTTTCATCGCTATAACTCAGCTCTCGTTCCTTCACCATTTTAACCGTTCGCCTTACGTTGTAGCATAGTAGCATAGTAGCATAGTAGCAAACAAACGTATTGCATCTATTGGTAACTCCCACTATAATACAGAGACCTTATTCTATCAATGAAAATACCCACAACTAAGTTGTTTACATAACAACGGGAGCAACTCTCTCGCTAAAAGGAGCTTGTCCATGTCAGGCGACCAACCGTCGAACAATAACGAGAATACCTACATCTTGGAAACTGCTAGCGGCGCGGAAATGGCCCGCTTGATGAAGCAGGACCGCATGCTGACCGATGGCATGGGAGGACTATTTCCTGAGCGAGGCGACGTCGCGCACATGGATGCTATCCTGGATATCGCTTGTGGTCCCGGTGGTTGGGCCCTCGATACCGCTTTTACATACCCTAAGACCCGCGTCGTTGGCATCGATCTCAATCGCACGATGGTGGAGTATGCTCGTGCGCAAGCCTGGTCACGGGGATTGGAGAATGTCAACTTCCAGGTCATGAATGCCCTCGAACGACTGGATTTCGCCGATGAAAGCTTCGACCTGGTCAATGCGCGCTTCTTGGTTGGTTTTATGCCCCATTCCGGCTGGCCCCTCTTTCTCCACGAGTGCATGCGCATTCTACGCCCCGGCGGCATCATTCGCCTGACAGAGTTCGACGAGCCAGGCACAAGCAATAGTGTCGCCTTTGAGCAATGGAAGACCTTCACCTTTCGTGCCATCAGCAAGGCCGGTTTCACCTCCGCGCCCGATGGGCACAACTACGGGATCATGCCAATTTTGGGCAATCTGTTGCGCGATGCCGGTTGTGAACAAATCGGTCGAAGAGCGCACGTCATTGAATTTTCCTACGGCACCGAAGGCCATGAACCCATGTATCAGAACTGCAAGATTGCCTTTCAGCTTGTCCAGCCATTTATCGTCAAAATGGGCATCCTCTCAGCAGCCGAAGCGCAAGAACACTATAACCAGATGCTGATCGAACTCATGTCCGAAGATTTCTCCGCCATCTGGTCATACATGACCGCCTGGGGCCAAAAACCAGCCTAAAAGATGAGAAGGGGCAGGCGCAAACTCTACCTACTCCTTCTTATCTCTTATAGCATCTCTTCGCTGAATTCTCGCTTATAGAGCCGGGCGTAGAGACCGTCTTTCAGCAGCAATGCCTCGTGGGTGCCTTCTTCGACGATGGTGCCGTGGTTCAGGACGAGGATATGGTCGGCGTTTTCGATGGTCGTCAGGCGGTGGGCAATGATCAGTGTGGTGCGACCGCGCATCAGCCGATTGAGCGCGTCCTGTACCAGAGCCTCGGACTCGTTGTCGAGCGAGGCCGTAGCCTCATCCAGAATGAGGATGCGTGGGTTGCGCAATATCGCACGAGCGATAGCAATACGCTGACGCTGTCCCGCTGAAAGCTGCACACCGCGCTCACCCACGGTGCTCTCGTAGCCCTGGGGCAGTCGGGCAATAAACTCCGCCGCGTTAGCCGCCAGCGCTGCCGCCTCGATCTCTTCACGCGTCGCATCCAGGCGACCATAAGCGATATTCTCGCGAATCGTGCCACCAAAAAGAGCTGGCTCTTGCGGCACAATCGCGATCTGCTCTCGCAGCGAGCGAATCTGCACATCTTGCAAATCATAGCCGTCGATGAAGATGTGTCCGCTAGTTGGCTCAAAGAGGCGAGGAATAAGACCCGTAATGGTTGTTTTGCCTGCGCCACTGGGGCCAACAAGAGCCACCATCTGACCCGCCTGCAATGCCATGGAAAGATCGCTCAAGACAACACTATCCTGATTGTAGCTGAAGCCAACATGCTCAAAAACGATCTGGCCCGCCAGCTCTGGTAGCGGCACAGCGTTGGGTGTATCTGGACGCTCTGGCGCGGTATCTAACAACTCGAAGATGCGTTCAGCCGCTCCCAGTGCTTCCTGCGTCTGCGTATAGAGGTTGCTTAAGCTGACCACTGGACTCGCAATGAGCACCATATAAATCACAAACGAAATAAGTTGGCCCGGACTCAAATGACCAGCCAACACCTCGCTGCCGCCGTACCAGATGATAATAGCGATGGCGACAAAAGAGATCAAGCCCATGAATGGGCCAAAGATGGCCCGTATCTTCGTGCGCTTCATCGCTATCCTGAAGGCTTCATCCACACCAGCATTGAAGCGTTGCGTTTCAAATGGCTCGCGGGCAAACGATTTGACCACGCGCATAGCGGAAAGCGTCTCCTCCAGGATCGTATTCACCACCCCTAATTCTTCCTGCACATCCCTGGAAAGCCAGCGGAAACGTCGTCCAAAACCCGTAGCCAGCAGCACAACGAATGGCACAAGGATCATAATCAGCAGCGTTAGTCGCCAATCAATCACGACGATGATCGCGAAGGAGCCCACCAGCATGACCAATTCCTGCAACAATGTGAGCACATTGGTAGTTAAACCTGTTTGTACGACCGTCACATCGGTTGTGACCCGCGACATGATTTCACCAGTGCGCCGTGTGTTAAAGAAGGTCAAGGCCAGCGATTGCAGATGCCCGAAGACCTGCTTACGCAGATTTGCCACCAGCCGCTCGCTCATAAAGGAGACCAGGTAATTCTGTCCAAAATCGAAAAGGCTGCGTACTATGAAGATCACGATGAGCAACAAGGCAAGCTGGTTCAGTAGCCCCTGATCGTGGTGGACAAAGACGCCATCGAGCAGATGTTGAATCAGCCAGGGGAACAGCAGTCCTGCTCCGCTCGAAACCAGCAGACAGATCGCCGCCAGCACCATCACCTTCCAGAAAGGCAGTAAATAGCCCAGGAGGCGGCGTGTCGTAACGCTGGGTTGCCTGGCCCGTGGTTGCTGTTTCGTCTTTTCCTGGGGCAAAGAAATATCCTCAGTAACGCCCTGACTGCTCATTATAACCGACTTTCCATACCTCTATTAGTCTATTGATCTTCATGTGACCAGCAGGGATGCAAGAGGCAATACATCTCATGTAAGCCAAATCCAAAGCTTACGAATCGTCAGTAGGGCGCGATTTATCGCCGCCACCGCCGATTTATAGGCCCGTGCCGCGTGCCGGTGTATCGGCGGGGGCGGCGAGGAATCGCGCCCGACGCTTGCCGTGTC
>JBBQXY010000175.1:0-11810 GCA_038209195.1 Ktedonobacterales bacterium
TGTTTGCTCGGTTGCCTTCGGCAACCGAGCAAACAACTCACTTCAGAAAGGCATTTCGCCTGCGTATTCATTGGGTTGCGAGGGTTGGGTACGTGTTAGATTCTCTTTCCAGAGGTAGGAGCGGGCAAGCATTTCTTCGGCACTTTTGCGGGAGAATTCGGTGACGTTGCCGCCCATGATGTGGGCGATTTCGCGGACGCGCTGTTCGGGGCGTAGTTCGTTGACGATGGTCATGGTGCGACCATCATAGATTTGTTTATTGACGTTGTAGTGGGTGTCGGCGAAGGCGGCGATCTGGGGCAGGTGGGTGACGCAGATGACCTGGTGGTTTTGGGTGAGCATCCAGAGCTTTTCGCCGACGATTTGTCCGCTGTGACCACTGATACCGGCGTCGATTTCGTCGAAAATGAGGGTGGGCGTGGCATCGGCGGCGGCAAGGATGGTTTTGAGGGCCAGCATGAGACGCGACGTTTCGCCACCGGAGGCGATCTTGGTGAGTGGTTTGAACGGTTCGCCTGGGTTGGGCGCGATGAGAAATTGGACGCGGTCGATGCCGGTGATATCACAGGCATACAATTGCTCTGCTTGGTCGTTGATGCTGGCGGGTACGCCTTGTTCATCGGGTAGCTGGGTGATATCAACCAGGAAGCCGGCGCGTTTCATATTGAGGTCGTTGAGTTGTGCTTCCATGGCGGTAGAGAGCAGCGCGGCAGAGGCGCGACGACGCTCTGAGAGTTGTTGCGCGAGTTGACCGATTTCGGCGCGGAACTGACCATCCTGCCGCTGTAGCCGGGCAATGATCTCGTCGCGGTTAATGATGTTTTCGAGTTCGGCCTGATCTTCCGCGGCGTGTTGCAGTATCGCTTCGATGGTTGAGCCGTATTTGCGCTTCAACTTGGCAATCTGATCGAGGCGATCTTCGATGTCGGCGAGGCGGCGCGGGTTGTCTTCGATATCGGTTTCGTAGCTACTGATGCCAGCGGCGACATCTTCCAGGTTGTAGATGGCCTCCGCGAGGCTGTCGGCGTATTCCTGCAAACTGGCGTCGAGGCGAGTGAGCTCGCTCAAACTGCGCTGCGCGACGCGTAATTGGTCAAGGGCTGGTTTGAATTCATCGCTGCCGATATCGGCTCCTTTGATCGAACCATAGACGGCGAGGCAGTGTTCACGCAAACTTTCAGCGTTGTTGAGGACTTTGCGTTCCTGCTCCAAAACCTCGATTTCGCCTGGTTGCAGTTCGGCCTTCTCGATCTCTCCGATCTCAAAGCGCAGGAATTCGGCGCGGCGCACCTGTTCGCGCTCGTTTTGTTGCAGTGATTGCAGCGTTTTGCGAGCGTTGCGCCACTCGGTCACTTTGTTGCTCAAATGGCTGCGAAGGGGTAGCAGTTCGGCATAGCGGTCAAGGAAGTTGATGTGCTGTTCGGGTCGGAGCAGGCTCATGTGTTCGCTCTGTCCGTGAATATCGACCATCCAGCTTGCGACCTGCTGGAGTACCTGCTGCGAAAGTGCGCGTCCATTGATGCGGGCGACGGTGCGACCAGAGCGGAAGATGTCACGGGAAAGGATGAGCTGCCCATCTTCTGGCGTGATATCGTATTCGTGTAGAAGTGCGGCAAGGGCTACGCTGGCATCGGCACTGGCGGCATCGTTCTGGGCATGCTGGATACGCTGAAGGCTGCGCGCCTCGGCTTGTTCCAGGGCTTCAAAGACGGTATGCGCTCCATTATCGCCATTGCCACCGTTGTCGTTGTTGGCTGCGAATGTCTGCTGGTCGGCGGTGATGGATGGCAACGCGGAGACTGCTGGCAAAGAACCGATAGAGAAGACGCCTTCGACGGTGGCGCGTTCAGCTCCGGTGCGTACAAAATCCGCGCCGATTTTGCCACCCAGGAGGGCATTGACGGCGTCGATGATAATTGATTTGCCTGCGCCCGTCTCGCCAGTAAAGACATTGAACAGGCGATTGAGTCGCAGGTGTAAACTATCGATGATAGCGAAATCTTTGATGGTTAATTCAAGTAACATAGTATTTTGTAGCTTACTGCTTAATCGTCCTCGGTTTTCAGTTTGGCGTTGATGATCTGGTAAAAATAGGTTGGCGGTCTACGCCGAAGAAACTGTGTGACGTACTGGCTTCTGTGGACGGTAATCGTCGCGCCATTTTTTATCTCGCGGTTTATCTGACCGTCGGCTGAGAAAACGCCATTCTGCGAGCCGATGAAAATCTGCATTTTGATTTTGGCTTCGGGTGGCAGGATCAGCGAACGATCGGAGACGAGATGGGGTGCGATGGGTGTAATGACGGTACTTTGCACCTGTGGATGGAGCAACGGGCCATCTACTGCCAGGTTATAGGCAGTTGAACCCGTGGCAGTCGAGATGATGATGCCATCGGCAAAGGTGGTATTGTAAAAGTACTCGTCAATCCAGGTTTTAATTTGTACGACGCGAGGCCATGTGCCACGAGCGATAACGATATCGTTGAGCGCGAGAAACTCCTCGCGCTGCCCATCCTGTTCCAGGGACGCGTGCAACATGGAACGCGTGTCAATCCATACTGATTCATCTCCGTTCAGGTAATAGGGAAGCTTAGATTCAATTTCACCGGGTTCAAGCTCTGTCAGAAACCCTACGCGCCCAAAGTTGACGCCGAGTATAGGGATGCCAGAAAAAGCGCAAATGCGGGCGGCATGAAGGATGGTGCCGTCTCCACCTAAAACGAGAGCTATGTCCACCCCTGTGAGTGAGGGGTCGGGCATTTCCTCTCTCTCGTAGCGGGTATCGATGCTACGTACCTCATACCCTTCTTTTTGTAAAATGGGGATGAGTTGTTGTGCAACGTCTGAGGTAACTTGTTTGCGGCCCTGGTAAAATATTGCAATTACCTTCACAGAAAATACAATCTCCAGTATGAGCACTTCTAGCCTTTGTAATGGTACGCCATGAGCGGTAGGTTGTCAACTATGTTTTTTAGCATAGTTGAGGTGGCTACTCACGGCTCACAGCCGTGAGTAGCCCGTGAATAGTTCAGGTGGTGAGAATGGTGATGACCTGGGGGAAGGCCACCTGAGCGCGTTCGGATAGTTCCTGGTCGGTGACGCGACCAATGGGATGGAGAATTTCCGCGAAGGGGAAACCAGCCATGCCAAAGGTTTGGGCGGTCATACGGGCGGAGGTGGCGAATTGTTCGGTGCATATTACTACTGCCGCTTTGCCACGCTGTTCAAGCATTAATCCATCGTACACACTGCACGAACTGCATGACCCTCAATCACCAATACCGACGAGAACGGCATCGCATTCAGTGATGATCTGAGCGAGAAGGTCGGAGGGAGCAGGGCGATAGGCGCTGTCTTTGCGGTAATAGTTGAGGGTGAGGTCAGGATGGTTAGCTTTGACCATGGCGCCAATTTCTCGCAAGAGCTTATTGGAGTTTCGTTTGCCGTTGTCGAGCAGTCCAAGCACCCGTATGTGGGCCGGACGTGGCACGCGCTCAACGCGTGGTGTCTCTACCTCTAACGTTGGGTCGAGGACGATAAATTTTTCTGACATTGTTTTTCTCCTTTGGGATGATGCTGCTGGTATTGGGTGAGTAGGGACAAGGAGAGGACGTGGCGGTCGATGGGGGGCCTTGTGCTTGTCCTTGGTGGAAGTACAGACTCCCACCAGGACAGGCACAAGGCTCCATCCTCCCCGCCACACTTCCCCCTGTCCCTACTATACTACGGCTTTGTAGGCCGATTTGTGCAATGTATTGGTCGCTAAGGTTTGTTCAGCAGTCGATGCAGAGGCCGATGGCTCTGGTGATGGGTCGTGAGTCGGATCCGGCGGCCCAGGGGGGAATGACGGCAGAGAAGCCGCCAGCTTTGCCGCCAGCCGTCACGATCAAGAGGTCATCTGGCGTGGCGATGTTATGGTAGCTGATGGCGGCATCTTGCGCTGTAATGGCCTGGTCGGGTAGGCCCGAAAGCCGTTTGAATTCCGCTAACGGGCGTACGGCTCGCTGGTACACTGCCTCGCGAATGTGTGCTTTTGTCCAGCCTTCGTGCTGGAAGATGCGTACATGTTCGGGACAGAGCACAAGCACCCAGTTGCCGCCCATGTACATTGTACCCATCATGGTGTTGGCAATGGAGCCGATGAGGCGTTCACCGGTGCCACCAGCCTGACTGTTGACATAATGCGGTGCCTCGCCAGCGAAGACGGTGACGGCACTGACATCGGGTGGCATGCCCCGATCGATGCTGAGCGGTTGCCAGGGATTGCCTTCCTCATCTTCGGCGATGCAGTAGCTGTACTTGCCGGGATGGCCGAGGCAGCTTTTGTCGAGGACGCCAGGGATGGAGCCGCCAACATTCATTAAGATGAGGCGAATGGCGCGACCAATGGTGGCATTCGCTCGCACGCCGGGGCCGAAGCAGTTGACACCACTGTTGATGTTGAGCTGCTGCACAACTGGCCCATTGACGATGAGGAGGGGAGCGGTGCCGCCAGTGGTGGCTGAGATGCCGTGCAGGTTGAAGGCTTCCTGGCACATGGCTTCGATGGCGGCAACAATGACGGGCATGTAGTTGGGAAGGCAGCCAGCCATGACCGCGTTGATGGCGACTTTTTCCGCGGTAATGATGCGGTTGCGCGCGGGAATCATGCCCAGGATATCGTCGGGGAGCTTGCCAGCGAATTCCAGGAATTCGCGTACTTTGCGCGGCGTGGGTGGTACGACTGGTAGTCCGTCTGTCCATCCCTGCTGATAAAAATATTCCATGGCTTCAGCCGGGTCAGACAGTTCGATGTGGCGGGAGGTTAACGCCATTTCTTGCATGGTGGCGTCCTCCTGCGCGGTAGATGCGATTGAGGGGCTATGTGTTGTGTCCATGAATGGTTCCCTTATAGATGAATGTAAGTCACAACAGCCGGATGTGTATGTATGATAGCACATGGGGGTAGGGTATATGAAAATGAATGTGGATATCCGGCAAACGGGACGGGCCGATAAATCGGCAGTGGCGGCGATAAATCGCGCCCTACAGTAGGTTTATAGGCATTCGTTCAAGAGCAAGATTGGCTTCTAGTGGAGTTTTTCTTCGGCAAACCATAGGGCTTCTTCTTTGGAATGGATGGTGCCTTCGGCCTGGGCTTCGGCTATCTGGTCGAGGAGTTGGCCGATGATGGGGCCGGGGTTGAGGTTGAGGCGGCGCATGAGTTCTTCGGCGCTGATGAGTTGTGGGGGTATGACGCTGGCGCGATCGCGGATATAGGTGCTGAGGAGCAGGCAGACGCTGGTGACGTGCTGTTCCCAGGAGGCGATGGTCACGGCTTGTTGCTCAAGGGTGCCGAAGGCGGGGCCACGGGTGGCGATGTGGTCGGCAAGCGAGAAGAGGGCTACGGCAATGCCGGTGGGGCCGAGATCGACGAAGTAGCGACGGATGGCACGGGGGGTGATTGCGGCACCCTGCTGGCCCAGTTGACCGGGGCGCATATGATGGGACGTGACCTGCTGGACGAGGCGGCGGTCCTGGGTGTTGACGCTGAGACGTTTCATGATGTGCTGGACAAGGGGGATGCCGGCTTGTGGATGGCCATAGAAATGGATATGGTCGTTTTCATCGACGGTATACGTGACGGGCTTGCCGATGTCGTGCAGCAAGGTGGCAAGCTTCATGGGTGGCGCGGTGAGCATGGCGCGTTGGAAAATGCCCTGCTCTTCGGCTTCGATGAGCAGTTGTTGGATGGTGACGAGGTTGCAGGTTGCATGGTTCTCTAATGGAGATTGTTGGATTACGTCTGGTGGTTGTTGGAGCAGGGTTGCCAGTTGCTCAAGGGCTCTGACAGTTTGTATCGAGTGATCGAGGACGTCCCAATAGTGCGGCTGCGGTTGGGCCATACCTCTGGCGGGAATGAATTCGGGTATGAGGGTGGTCAGGAGTCCATGGGCGTCGAGGAATTGGAGGCGTTCTGCCGCGCCATCTGGTGCCAGAATAGGGTAGAGTTCGTCGTGGATGCGCTCGGATGCGACCTGGGTGAGTAATGCTGAGTCGCGCATGAGGAGCCCCTCTGTGCCACTATCGATGCTGAGGTGGTAGCGCGTCATGAGGCGCACGGCACGCAACATGCGCAGCGGATCATGTTGGAAGACGTGGTTATCGACGGCTTTCAGGCGACGGGCTGTGATGTCCGCACGGCCATGGAGTGGGTCGATGAGCTGTATGGCTTGTACGGGGTCATTGTTGGTGAGGTGGCGCACGACCTCTGCGAGCGGGGCCGCGATGGCGTTGATGGTGAAGTCGCGCTGACGCAGGTCATTTTCCAGGCTACGGCCTTTGAGCGGCGCAATATCAAGGATGAGTTCTGTGCTTTCATCTGTTGAGGATGGGGGAATGATGACGCGGCTGGCTTTTTCGTGCAGGTAGGCGTAGTGACCGTGCAGCTTGTCGGCGAGGAGGCGTGCGATGCTGGGGACATCGCCAGTGGTGACGATGTCCCAATCGCTACACGGTTCTGCCAATAGGATGTTGCGCACCGATCCGCCCACTAAGTACGCTTGTTGGTGCAAGCTTTGAAAATGTTCCGCCGCTTGTTGTAAGAGGTGCAGTACACGGTTATCCAAGTTAGCTGGTTCGACTTTCAGATTTGATGGGTGGGATATGACACCCACGAGGGGTGTCACTACATTTTGACCATTCAGGGGATGTGGGCCAGAGCATTAGTATTGTACCACGAAGGTGGTGGTTATTTTATTTTGTCGAGCACGACGAGTACAGTTACGAAGATGGTAAAACCGACAATACAGAATCCAACCAGGCCGGATACGCCGCCGATCATAATCAGGAAGAAGAAGGCGAATGGGAAAAACAAGAGCATTGAAATGATGGCCATGATGATACGCAGCACGTTTTTGTCGGGTGTCTGCTGGGGATGTATTTTCCCGTCTGGTTCTTCCATCTTTAGTCGTTGGACGACGCGCTGTGCCACGGCGTCGGCAAAATCATCATCAAATGCTGGCGATGGCGAGGCGAAAGGGGGTGCGTATTGCTGCTGGTCATATGCCTGGTTGCCAGTATATTGTCCATAGCTAGAGTCCAGGGGTTCGCTTGATTGCTTTGGTGGTGTCATTGCTGGTTAACCCTCCTGCCTGTCTGGCTTATTTTGCTTTTTATGGTATTACGAATGGGCGGTGGGAGAGGTTGTAGGGAATTGAGATGAGGGCACAGTGTTTTTCCGCAGAAGCCGCATTGCCAGGAAGGTGATCCAGCTCCAGCCAGCAATGATGGCGATGCGTTGGAGCAGACCAGTCGGCGATCCCGGCAGGACACCATTCTCGTCGAGGGCAGAGACGGCAGTGGAGGCCCGATGGCACCCCCTAAGATCAGGAATCTGGTAGCTTTGTTCTGTTCTATCACGTGGTGTTGCTCCATGGTTGAGTCCTCCTTGTTATTGTTCTGGTTCGTGTAACTGTACGTGCCCCAAGCATACGCGGAGTGCTCGTTTTTCTCACGCGTCTATAGAACTGTTGTTGCTAGGACTTGAGATGGGTTTGCGCATGCAATAAGTCTGGGTTGTGACACTTGTGACGTGTTTTTTGATGGAATGGAGGGTTGGTGTTGGTAGTAACGATTGTAGCAGTTGTAGTGGTTGTAGGAATCTTTTAAAATCGATGGTCGGGACATATGGGACATTGTGATGATTGGGACATTTGTGACCACTTTTTTGATGGGACAGAGAATGTGGGTAGTAGAATGTCACTGATGGGTGCAAGTTCTGGCAAGGTATAGCCTTGTGTTGATTATAGTGTACCATATTTCGAGGTAGCAAGCAAGGGGCGAATTGGGGCTGAAAAGGGTGTGTAATATGTTGGACATTACAAACCTCCCCACCCAGGGCATCCGCAAGGGCATTGCCTCCAACTAATTCATTTGTCAAATGGTAAAAGCGGTAGAAAGGGCAGAAGAGGCGAACAGAGGGCATCCATTTGACACAGAGAGCAGGAAAACTTTCTGCAAAAGGATGACGATTGAACGCCCGTTTCATTTTTAGTCCCTTCTCACCTCTTGAAAAGTGCTCGAACTCTTCAAAAGGAGGCAGATTTGCCTGAAAAACCATTCTATAAATGAATTAGTTGGAGGCAATGCCGCAAGGGATGCCCCTACTATGGACGAAGTGCTTTCGGGAGCCACTTCACGTCGGGGAAGTGGGAGCCGTTTATGATAGGGGTATCATTTACCGATACTTTGGGGATGGATGAAATGGGAATAAGTCTGTGCTTGTGAAGGGTAGTGCTACTATACACGTTACTCTGTTGGTCTAGCCTTTCATGGCTTTGTCTACAATGGTGAGAAGTATTTTTGTGTCTTGTGGAGATAAGGTTGGTGATTTTGACACATATTCTGACAACTGAATTAGGTGGATGTTAGATTCTGCTCTAATCACTTCGTGACGCGGTTCTGGTTGAACAGTTATAGCATAAAACTTTTTTGTGAAAGTACCAAGATGGGGGATGGCATTGTTCAATTGTTTAATTCCGTTTAACGATGTTCCACCACCTCCTGCTTTAGCCTCTAAGATGCCAAATTGATTTCCAAAACGTATAGCGACATCGATGTCAATTTGACCGTCCATAGTATGAACTCCCATCTTTGTTTCATAACTATGGGAATGTAGTGCTTCTGCTAGCGCAGTTTCAAATGGGCCTCCGTCTGTTGGACTCGGTCCATCTTCTGTCCACTTATTTATTCCAAGATAAATATTAAACAGGTCGCTTAATGTCACATACTCTGATAGTAGTTCATTGGATTGTACCTTTAGCTGCTGGTTTTTCCATTCATAATAATACATGTGATTTTGCTGTTTTTCACTTTCTACATAAAGAACTGGCGCATTACGTTGTTGGGCAACTTGATAAGCTGCAATGGACATGGTTTTTGTGCCACCAGTAATATTAAAAACCATTGGCTCTGATGCAGGCTTTAGAGTATCCAGTTCCGCATTGAGGGCTTTGACAATAGCATGGACATCGTATGCATCAGTTTCAAGCCCATAAACGTTTGTTTCTTTTTTTAGCACAGCCTCTAGCTGACCAAATACTTTTTTCGTTTTTGCTGAATAGACGAAAAGTACACCTTCGGAATGATAATGCCGCACAGGCAGGAGGTTAGGTAAAGGTTGTGCTCCAACAAGGGCGATCATGAGTGTCATGATATGTATCCTATCTGTTGTATAAGTTTGTTAGCGACGACGACGCGCCTCTTCACGAATGGATTGCAGGTTAAGTATTTCGGCAACTTCGTAGGTAGTCACGGGGCCCGGTTTTGGTCGCAGGCGTATCAGTGCGGGAAAGTGACCGATGCGCCCATGCAGTTCTGCTAATAAGACAAAGGCGGCGGCGGCTAAGCCGGGTGGATTTACGAGCAAGGTGCGCGTTTGCCAATCCTCGGAGGGCAAGCCGACGGCGTTGACGATGGCGGTGATTTGTGGGGCCAACGGTTCGGCCTGGTCGATTTGTACAGGTATGGTGATGACTTCCTCTATCGAAGTAGCAGCGAGGGCTGTGATTTGCGCTCGCTGGGTTTCGGTGAGTGGGTGGGTGAAGTTTAGGATGAGCATGGTTATATCCTCGGAAAAGTGGGTTTTAGAGCTTCTTGTTTGAGAATTTCGCCGATGTTGGGAAGCTCGTCAGCGTTAATTATGCGTATTTTTTTCTGGGTAGCCTGTTGATAAAATGCTTCATAGCTTTTCAATGATTCTGGGTTAGGGTGGTTTGTGATGAAGAATTTACTCACATATGGACTGCCTAATAAACGAGCATTGGCATCTAGAGTATCCAGGTAATCACTATGTTTAGTAAATGGATCATCATCTGTTTTACACTCTCCTATAAGGAGGATTGCTCTGGAAGTCAGTGCTGAATCTAACTCATATTCATCTTTGCCGTTATAAACCTGGTACCCCCATTGATAATCTTCAGCAAATCTAGCTTGTTCTACTGATTGACATACAAATACCTCAAGCCAATCTCCTTCGAGAAATTTACGAGCATCTCCTCCAAATACCATACACTCAAAAGTTTCTGCTTCTTCCTTGGTAATTTTTACAAGAGGCGGTGTGCATTCGGCTAATTGTTGAAAGAACGGTTTTGCTTTTATATTAAATCTGAGTAATAAGGACTCGTTTTGTCTTTTCCCTTGCATTGCTGCACGTAGCTTGCGTAGAAATAGATGAGTCGAAATTGGATCTTGAGCTAGCAACTGAGCAGAGGTATACCATGCTTCTGCCTTTTCACGATACTCCGCGGTTCCTCTTTTTTTATACTGACGTTGGTAGCCATCCATATATTCCTCAACTTGAATATCAAAAATGGCTTTATGCTCAATTGGAATCGTTTCGGCTAAAGAGATTACTTCTCCATCATTCGTGTTGAGGAACCAGCAAGCAATCTCTCTTTCTCGTGCGACATCCATTGCGAAAATGCTGACAATTTTTGGCGCACTTGTTATATTCATTATCCATTCGGCGCCTGGATACTTTTCTAAAACTTGAGAACATGCCTCTTTGATATTTTGTTCGTTAAAAGGGGAAATCGTTGGCATAATTTCAAGTTCACATCCGAACCTTAATTTGACTAAATTTTTGAGATGTTTCGCGCTAGCTAGCCCTTGTTCGGTTGTTATTACGAAAGTTTTATCCGGACGTAAATGTTTTACTGCTAACAGGTCAGGAATTCCGCGTCCTCCTGTTAGCATAAGCAATGCTCTGGTCATTGGATTTCCTTTCTGGAAATTGGCATTTCTTTTTATGCTTAGCCAAGTATCTACTTGTTTGAAACAAATGACTGCAATAGTCTGTACATTTGCCTTCTGGCTATTTCTGGCTCTCTGCCAGAATTTTGTATCTTGTCAATGAGAGCTTTGGCGGCTATGGCTTTCGCCTCTTTGGAGGGTAATCTATTACATTTTCCAACAAGTCCATCAAATCTGTTGGTCAGAGATGCTGCTTGTATGCCATCTAGCTCTTGAATGAAGGCTCGTGCCTCTTCCATGCCAGGGCCGTTCTGATCTATCTCAAATGCCATGCGACCATAGCCGCTCGATGTTTTGGCACCAATGCCCATTTCTTTCAGTGCAAGTTCCAGGATATCGAATGTGCGAGGTACCCATTCATTATGTGCTGCTAGGTCTGGTGCTGCTAAAGCGATTAAGTAGCTGCCGGTGGTGCTGAGAAATGGAACGGGATTTGGGCTATCCCAGTCGGCTGGAGCATTATCATTGCCTGTGTTGTAATATTCCTGGTGGTGAACGGTGATAATGTCTGGATAGAGTACCTGCCCACGATGACCACTGCCCGGTACATAGAGTGCATCAAAGAAGGTGATGTAGCCAGCCTCATCGGTGTTGCCAAAGACGATCTTATGGGCGGCACTGCCCTTCTGCCAGTGTTCGCCCAGCTTCTGATGAGCATAGCTGGAGGCCAGTCCTTTGAGCGCGCTACCGGGGATGTAAGGTACGCCATAGGTGTGATGTAGCGCGATGGATGTTTCAAGGACGCTTTCATCCCCTAGACCGACGATCATTCGTCCTTTGGCGGTAGCTTTACGTGTTTTTGCCTTAAATTCAGCTAGCATTTTTTCCCAGCGCTCAAAAAACATGGTGTACGCCGTGGATGTTGAATGTGAAGAAACTATAATGGACCCATAGAAAGAGACCAAAAAAAGAGGCCGGGTAAGATACACTGAACGTATGAAAAAACACTATACAGCAAGCTTTAAAGCTCAGGTAGTCCAAGAACTGCTCAAAGAAGAAAAAACGATAGCCCAGATT
>JBBQXY010000176.1:0-11696 GCA_038209195.1 Ktedonobacterales bacterium
CAGATAGCTCCGGCAACGAGAGAGACTGTGCGGTAGAATGCATGAGGAAGGCTCCTTTTTCTGCGATGATCAAAACTGGACAGTTCTATCTTAGCAGATGGAGGGGCCTTTGTCTCTCAGCAATAATTCACAGACCCTGGGTTTGTGCTTCTGTTGAGCGAGTCTATGTCCACAAAAGCGTGGCTGATGCTTTTATCGCACGTACAGTCGCTCTGACCCAAAAATTGCGCCTGGGAGTTGCTGCTAACGGTGAGGATGTTGATATTGGCTCAATGGTACACGAACGACAAGTGAAGATAGCCGAAGAGCAGGTTAAAGATGCGGTTGAAAAAGGTGCAAATATTCTGGTGGGCGGCAATCGTCCGACCAATCTCAAGGGGCCGTTTTACGCACCTACTATTCTCACTCATGTCACTCATGGAATGAAGGTGATGAAAGAAGAGACTTTTGGACCGCTACTGCCGATCATGGTTGTTGAAGACGATGAAGAGGCGATCCGCCTGGCAAATGATAGTATTTTTGGTCTGGACGCCTACGTTTTCAGCAAAGATGGGGAACATGCGAACCGTGTGGCTCGCCGCATCGAGGCTGGTACAGTCATGATTAATGACGTCATTGCGTCCTATTCCGCACCGGAAACGCCGTGGGGTGGCGTCAAACAATCTGGTATAGGGCGCGTGCATGGGGGCGCGTTGGGTTTGAAAGAATTTTGCCAGGTGCGCCATATTATGGGCGAACGCATCAAGTTGCCCATGAAGCGAGAACTGTGGTGGTTCCCCTATAGAAATCGGCAGGTGCCGTTGTTCAAGCGCGTCCTCAAGCTGCTCTTCGGCGGTAAAAAATAACCTACCCCATTTGGATGGACTACTCGTCAGTATAATGAAAAGAGTAGCAGATGATCTAGCATCACGCTACTTGACGTAGTTAGTAATGAGATGGTGCCAGAGGATGAAAGAGGCCGACTGCCGAGTTTGTGCCTCTTTCATCCTATCCATCCAAGGAGTGATATATGACAACCACATCAAATCCGCGTCCACTTGCGATTACCCATGACGGTACACAACGAAAGAAGGTTGTTATTTGTGGTGGTGGGTTAGCAGGGCTTTCCGCGGCAAAAATGCTGCTCGATAGTGGCTTCGCGGTAGAACTGCTCGAGGGGCGCGAGTTGCTCGGTGGGAAAGTATCGTCGTGGCGCGATAGTGAGGGCGATTGGATCGAAAGCGGTCTCCATGTCTTCTTTGGCGCCTACGACGAAATCTTCAAACTCATGCGCGAACTTGGCATTTACGAGAACGTGCTCTGGAAAGAACACGCTCTGACCTATACGCTGGACAAAGGCGAACGCTTTGCCTTTCGCACCGCCAATTTGCCCAGTCCGCTTCACCTTGTGCCAGCCGTCTTTGGGCAAAAATATTTTTCCCTCTCCGAGACGCTCACATTAGCCCGTGCCATGCCAACAATTGTATTCGGCAGTGAAAAATACTATAAAGAGCAAGACAAGATTACATATGAAGAGTGGCATCTCAAGAACGGCATCAGCCATAAGATGCTGAAGAAGATGTTTTTGCCAATGGCCTTGGCCTTGAAGTTTCTCCCCCCGGAAGAACTTTCGGCCAAAGTTGTGCTGGATGTATCGGGTATCTTCCTGCGTGAGGACGCTGCCTCGCGTATGGGCTTTCTCAACGGTTCGCCGCAGGAAAAACTGATCGGCCCGCTGGCGAATGCCATTACCAACGCGGGAGGTGTCATTCGCACTGGTGCGAAAGTCCGTGCTTTGCTACCCAAAGCCGATGCCCCTGAGCGCGAGCTAGATGGCGTGCGTTTGGAGAGTGGAGAGGTCGTGCAAGGTGATTACTATCTCCTGGCCTTGCCAGTACATAAGCTCAATCGCTTGATTCCGCAGGAATGGCGCACAGGCTACGAGTATTTCCAACGGCTGTCACAATTTGAAGGAGTACCGGTCATCACGGTGCAGCTCTGGTTTGATCGACAAGTCAGCGGCATCGATAATATTCTGTTCTGCCCCGATGGCTTGATACCTGTCTATGCCGATCTCGCCAATACAACGCCCGATTATGCATGCGGCGGACGATCACGTATGGAGTTTGTGGTAGCTCCTGCTCGCGCTATCTTTAACTGGGACGACCAAGCCATTATTAACCGCGTCTGGAGCGATGTGAAGCGTATGTTCCCACAATCCGCTGCTGGGGCCACTATCCTCAAAAGTAGTATTGTGCGCATTCCACAATCAGTCTACTGGCCCAAACCTGGACTTGATGCGCTGCGTCCCACGCAACAATCGCCCATCACGAACCTCTATCTGGCTGGCGGTTACACCATTCAGAAGTTTTATGATAGTATGGAAGGGGCTGTCAGTAGCGGAAGGCTAGCAGCACGCGCATTGGCGAATGCCGCGAGAGAAAGCAAGTATCAGTAATGCAGCTTAGCACATGTACTCCAACACAAAAACCACACAAAGCGTCACAAAGTCCTTTTTACCGAGTACGGTGGCGGCTCTTCATACTGTTCTTTCCATTGGCGGGGCCATTCCTAGCCCCGCTCTTCGCGCATATTGGTATCTGGCCATTCGGAATGATTGCTCAGTTTGTGTATTTCCTAGGTGATACACTGTGTCCTTTGCCAGAGCGCGCTGTCGTACTCGGCGGCTACTCTACGGCGGTTTGTCCACTTTGCTATGGAGCGCTACTAGGTTTAGCGGCCATTTTACTAAGTTTTCCTTTCCGACCCCGCATTCAACAATGGTGGGAGCGACGCCCCTGGCAATGGCAACTTATACTCATCACTGGTGCGCTTTTGCCTTGGCTCAGCGACTACGTGCTGAACAAAGCTGGCTGGGTCGTGACACCCCAATGGTCGATGTACTTACTAGGCCTACCGGGGGGACTGGCGGTTGGCCTCTTGACCTATTTTGTGCTGGGCAATACGGAGGATGAGGCAGCTTAGCTTCATAGTGTGATATATTTCACACACTAATACCGTTAATTTCCCTCATTTCATGCGTATATCAGTAAAAAGCATAGATAGAGCCATTTAAACACTTGCAACTTTGTCTAATTCCATGCATAATAACAACTAGAGAGAGTTTACTACTTTTTGCGTAGGAAAATGCATTGCTGTCCTGGGCGCATACGCTGCAAGATAGACTAGAGCGAGGGAGCCGACTATGTCTTCAACCGATGATGCAATTCAGTCAACCGATCCTATTGAACAGGTAGGGCCTTCCTTTAATCACCGAAATTCTGTATCCGAACGACGACAAAGCATTTTGCAGCAAAAACAAACCGACCACCTGCCAACGCTGGGGGCAGATATGCCCAACGCAAAGCTGGCATGGCGGCAGATGATGCAACTGCGCGAAGAGAACAAACGCTTACGTGGGGAGTTGGCAAACTATGACAAAGAGTTAGCAGAGCTACACAGCAATCAACAGCAGGAAATGGAGCAGCTTCAACTCCAAGTGCAGGAATTAACGGGGGAGCGCGACAAAACAAAAGATGATCTTGTCCAGTTAGAACATCGTTATCAGGAGCTATACCATACTTTTCAAAGTGAGGTCGAGGAAGAAGCTGAGAGACTGGTGGAGGAAGCCGCCCGCACGCTTGTGCTCACACCAGAAAATAGACCGAGAACGCGCACTGACTTGCTGAAGACGGTGGAACTGCATGTTCGGCAGGCAGAAGATAGACAAACTGCCGAGGCATTGTATCTCATGCGTCAGGCACAACGCAAAGCCACGCAACTGGAACAAGAGCTATTAGCGGAACGCCAACAAATCGCCACTGAACGTCAGAACATTTACAACATCCAGCAAAGTGCGCGTGAACAGGCTGAATTACGCAAGCGAATGATCACCGAACGCTTACAGGCACGCTACACTTTAACATTGACATTGATGACCTCGGTACTGCTCATCCTCCTACCAATTTTCCAAGTGATAATTTTTTCGTTCCTACACCTTCCCCTAACGCCCCTAACTATTCTTGCCATGGTCGCGCCTCTCTTGCTGTGTTTTGCATTGGCAGCTGTCTTTTCCTATTTGAGAACAAATACCCGCGCAATTGTAGAGAGTGCGCCACACAAACAAAAAGCAGAGCCCCAAAAAGAGAGTAAATAACGATTGACGACTTTTCCTTGCACCCATACGAGGAAAAGTCGTCAATCGTTATTGGTCGCTACATTAGCCGCGCAGGTTGAGAACGGTTCGAACGATTTTACGATTACTGGCAGCCGCCGTGCCCTCTAAGTAAGCCTCGAAGAATGCTTGCTGGATACCAGAGTTCATTGTTGGGTAGGCATGAATAGTGTTGTAAACATCGTTTAAGGCCAGGTTATTCTGCATTGCCAATGCCATTTCACCTAACATTTCACCTGCACGCGCCCCCACCATGTGGACACCCACAATCTCATCTTTTTTACCCGCCAGCACTAATTTGATAAAACCAACTGTTTCGCCTTCGGCTTGCGCCCGGTCAATATCAGCCCAAGGGAATTTCACGATGCGTACTTGTTTGTACTGCTGCTCTGCCTCAGCGGGTGTTAAACCGACGCGAGCCGCTTCGGGATCGGTGAATGTACACCACGGTACGACCCTATAATCTACTTTCTTCTTCCCCACTGGTATCAAGGCATTGCGTACCGCGACCCCTGATTGATAGGCGGCAACATGCGTGAAGAGATAGCCGCCAATCACATCGCCGATGGCCAGGACATTCGATGCAGTGGTCTGCAGATACTCATCTACTTTAATACCTTTGCTGTCATATTTGATGCCTGCCGCCTCAAGATGCAGACCTTCGACATTGGGCTGCCGACCTAACGTGATGAGGATCTCGTCGGCCTCAAAGTTCAGCAGCTCAGCACCGCGTTTGGCGGTGACGATTTTTTTACCGCCATTGCGGCTGGCTTTAATGCAGCGCGCATTGGTCACGATATCAATACCTTCTGAGGCTAGCACTTCAGTAACGAGTGCAGAGACCTCAGGGTCTTCTCTGGGGAGAATGCGCTCGGGGCCTTGGATAATGGTTACTTTCGAGCCGAGACGTTCAAAGGCCTGGCCTAGCTCTACACCAATAGGGCCAGCACCAACTATGACGAGTGAAGCTGGCAAATGCATCAGATCAAATACGTCCTCGTTCGTCCAATACCCCACTTCATTCAGGCCCTCGACGTTGGGTACGATGGGCCGCGAACCGGTGGCGATGAGGGTATTACGACTGCTAAATGTCTCACCATTCAAAGTGAGTTCGGTAGCTGAGTTGAAGGAGACCTGCCCGAATTTGACCGTGACGCCCTCGGTATATATTTTTTCTGCCTCGCTTACGCGTCCAATCACGCCTTGGATATACGCGGAGACCTTTGCCATATCCACGCTTAAACTGACGGGAAGCAGTCCCAACTTCGCAGAATCTTTGGCCTGCTGCACCACATGGGCTACATGAATCATGCTCTTACTGGGCACACAGCCATAATTTAAGCAATCGCCGCCCAAGCGTTCTTTATCGATGAGCAGCACATTCGCGCCCAGAGCCGTGGCAATACGAGCGGCAGTTAAACCGCCAGAGCCACCACCAATAATGGCCATATCATATTTTGCCATCTTGTCCTCCCAATGATTGTTTTCACCTGCAAACAGAGTATACTGCGACCGCACTTGCCGTATATTACCACACAACAAACTGTGTGGTAATATACGGCAAGTGCGGTCGTTAACAACGATACGAGGGCAATGCACCATTTAGATTACGAGCCACGGGTAAATCCAGCCCTGTAGATCATCCGTATACAATATACGTCTTGAAATGATGCGAAATGGTGTACGATGCAGTATACTCAAAGCATACTGCATACTATGAAATTTTTCTGTAGAGGAGAGTTTTTATGACGCAAGAAGTCCATCCACCGACTCCGCTCAAACAACATACTATCTGGCAAGACGGACAGCAGCCAGAACCATGCGCGGTTGTCATCTTTGGTGCTACTGGTGATTTAACACAACGCAAATTATTACCGACGCTGGCCCACCTGTTCCACGATCATCCCTTGCCACAAGGCTTTTCAATTGTGGCTTTTGCCCGTCGCCCTATGAACGATGAGCAATGGCGTGGTATGGCTTTAGATTCTATCAATAAATACATGCCGGAAGACGATAAGCTGGATAGTAAAGCGCAGCATGATTTTGCGCAACGCTTGTACTACTGCCAATCTGATTTCAATGACCGCGAAGGGTACCAGAAACTTGCCGATTTGTTGGATAATCTTGACAGTGAGAAGGGGACGCAAGGGAACCGGATGTTCTATTTGGCAACGCCACCCACCCTCGACTCCGAGATCATCCATCAGCTTGGTGGTGCAGGCTTAGCACACCCAGGCCAGAACAATGGCGATGATCAGTCCTGGGCGCGCCTCATCATCGAAAAGCCCTTCGGACGCGACCTGGCTTCCGCGCAAAAACTGAATCGCGAAATTGCCCGCGTCTTCCGCGAAAACCAGACCTTCCGTATCGACCACTACATGGGTAAAGAAACAGTACAAAACATTCTAGCTTTACGTTTCGCGAACGGTATATTCGAGCCACTCTGGAACCAAAAATATATCGAACATGTGCAAATTCTTGTTGGTGAAAGCCTGGGTATTGGTTCGCGCTCCGAGTATTATGAGGAATCGGGGGCCATTCGCGACATGGTACAGAACCACATCATGCAGGTCTTATGCTTGACTACCATGGAAGCTCCCGTGGCCTTTGACGCCGATGCCATCCGCGATGAAAAAGTAAAACTCATGCGTGCCATTCCGATCTTCTCTCCAGAAGAGGTAGCCGAGCGAACGGTGCGCGGTCAATACACCGCAGGTGTCGTCGAAAACCAACCGCAGGTTGGCTATAGAGAGGAAAAAGGAGTTGCGCCTGATTCCACAACTGAGACATACGTAGCCCTCAAACTGTTCATCGAAAACTGGCGTTGGGCGGGTGTTCCCTTCTATATCCGCACAGGCAAATGCCTCCCCAAACGCAGTACAGAGATGACTATTCAGTTTAAACGCGTCCCACACCAGCTCTACAAACCAAATGAAGTCAAGGGCCTCGTTCCCAATCGTCTGACCATTCGCATTCAACCGGACGAGGGGATATCCTTGAAAATCGCAGCCAAGGTGCCAGGGGCCGCCCGTATCTTACACGACGTTGATATGAACTTCGGCTATGCCAGCGCATTCGGCATCGAATCGCCTGACGCCTATGAGCGTCTCCTCGCGGACTGTATGCTTGGCGACTCCACGCTGTTCATTCGCCGTGACGAGGTGGAGACATCGTGGCGCATCATCGATAGTATCACCAGCGCTTGGAAAAACATGCCCACCGATACGGTTCACCAGTACAAAGCTGGTACATGGGGGCCAGAAGAAGCTGATGCGTTTATCCAGAAAGATGGGTATGAGTGGGATAACCCGTAGTCTTATCCTATGAGTAAGCGAAAAATGATACAATTAGCTGAAGTATAAAAACCGGAGGATTTCCGAACGATGAGTGCAACACTTTTATTGGCTGGTATCACCCAACGCAAAGTTACAACGCCACGACTTGAAGTAGCATATCTTGAGGCTGGTGCAGGGACCACTCCCATTGTGCTGGTGCAGGGGAATTGTTCCTCGTCACTCTTTTTCCAGGATTTCATGCTGGCATTAGCAGCTACAAACCGTTACACAATCTACGCACCAGATATGCGTGGTTACGGTGATACAGAAACATTACCTGTCGATGCGACACGAGGGGTGCGGGATTTCTCGGATGACCTCGACGCGTTTGTACGAGCACTTGCATTACCATCTTTCCACCTGTACGGCTGGTCACTCGGTGGCAATATAGTCATGCAGTATGCGATGGACTATCCAGGTACCATACGTTCCCTCACGTTAGAGTCGCCCGGTTCGCCTTTTGGCTTTGGGGGTTCAAAAGGTGTAGAGGGAAGTCTGACATGGCCAGATGGTGCTGGCAGCGGCGGCGGTACTGTCAATCCCGATTTCTTGCAACGGCTTACCAATGGTGATCGTGGCAATGAACAGACCTCTCCCCGAACAGTTTTGAACAGCTTTTATTTCAAGCCGCCTTTCCACGCTGCACCCGACCGCGAGGAAATATATCTGACAAGCATGCTGTCAATGAATATGTCAGAGGAAAATTATCCAGGTGATATCGTACCCTCCCCAAATTGGCCGAATGTGGGGCCTGGTACGAAGGGCGTCAATAATGCTCTTTCACCAGTTTACCTGAACCAGGGAGACTTTGCCAACATCAGCCAACAACCCCCTGTGTTGTGGATTCGTGGTGCTGAAGATCAAATCGTCGCTGACCTGTCGTTGTTCGATTTGGGCTTTTTAGGCCAGTTGGGAGCTGTACCTGGCTGGCCTGGGGCCGAGGTTTTCCCGCCCCAACCGATGGTCTCACAAGTCCGCCTGGTGCTGGATAACTACCAGTCGAATGGTGGCCAATACAGCGAGGTGATATTGTCTGATTGTGGTCATTCTCCACATATTGAGAAAGAGGCTGAGGTACTGGAATTTTTCACAGAGTTTGTGGATGCGAACTAACGCATAAGCTTTTTTCTCGAACAAAAAGCCAAGGAGGCCCACGCACAATTGCACGTGGGCCTCCTTGGCTTTTTGCCATGAAGGACTACTGGTTAAGCTCCCTGAGAGTTCTCTTTGAGCTTCTCGTCAACTTTCTGCTCAACGTGACCAGCCTTGGACTGCACTTTACCGCCTGCTTCGCGGGCTGCGCCTTTCGCCTCGGTAGAAGTATCGCCAGTTAACTGACCAGCTTTCTTTTGAATCTTTCCAGCAACCTGATTGGCCGCGCCTTTTACCTTGTCATCTGCTCCCTGTGTACCAAGGTCTTTGCTCTGTTCGTCGCTCATGTTTATTCTCCTCTTTGAGTCTTCACTAAAAAGACTGAACAATGTAGGGGACATTTGTTTCGCAGGATGTACCTGCTTCCCTTATTACACTCTTGAGGAGAGCAAAACGTATACTGAACAAAAAAGTAGTGATGCAATGAATTGCAACTTTACAGCAATTCTTCCATTTGGGAAAGGTGCGACTCGAAAAGTTGCAGGGCCTGCCGAACTGGTTCTGGCGAGTTCATATCAACACCGGCCTTCTTGAGCAGGTTAATACTGTAGTCAGACGAGCCAGAGCGTAGGAAGCTCAGGTAGCGCTCTACAGCGGGCTGTCCCTCGTGCAAAATGCGCTGCACCAGTGCGGAGGCGGCAGAGATACCTGTTGCGTATTGATAGACGTAAAAGCTACTATAGAAGTGCGGAATACGCGCCCACTCGATGTCAATCAGTGGATCAATGGCGGTTTCGCCACCATAGTATTTCTCATTCAAGGCGTGATAGAGGATACTGAGCATATCAGCGGTCATTGGCTCGCCTTGCTCCGCACGGCTATGCACCTGTTGCTCAAACTCCGCGAACATGGTCTGGCGGAAAAGCGTGCCACGGAACCCTTCAAGGGAATGATTGAGAATAGCCAAGCGCAATGCCCGATCACTGGTTGTCTTCAAAAGATACTCCGTCAACAATCCTTCATTGAGCGTAGAAGCCACCTCGGCCACGAAGATAGTGTAGTCACCATATTGATAAGGCTGGTTATTACGCGTGAAGAACGAGTGCATGGAATGTCCCAATTCATGGGCCAGGGTGAACATGCTATCGCGGTTATTCTGGTAGTTGAGCAGGATGAATGGATTGGTGCTGTATGCGCCACTACTATACGCTCCGCCACGCTTGCCGGGTGTTTCAAACACGTCAATCCAGCGCTCGGTGAAGGCACGGCGCAATGTATTCGTGTAGTTCTCGCCGAGGGGAGAGAGCGCGGCTATCACTGTGTCACGGGCTTGTTCGTAATTCACTTCTTCCATCGTCTCTTCCACAATGGGCACGTAGAGATCGTACATGTGCAGATCATCAAGCTGCAAGATACGCTTGCGCAATTTGAGATAGCGATTGAGCAGAGGGATATGCTCGCTTACAGCCGTGACAAGATTGTCGTAGACACTGATCGGAATATTGTAGCGGGCCAGCGCTTGCTCGCGACAAGAAGCATAGTTATGCTGGGCCGCGTAAAAGACATCCGATTTCACATGTGAGGCAAGGGTGGAGGCAATAGTATTACGTTGCTTCAGAAATGTCCCATGCAATGCTTCAAAAGCATCCTGACGCACTTGCCGATTGGTGCTGCGAATGAAAAGCTGATAGTTCCCTTTGGTCAGCTCGACCTCTTCGCCCTTCTCGTTCTTGATGGTGGGAAGTTTCAGGTCGGCATTGTCAATCATGGTGAAGATGCTGCCCGGGCCTTCAGCCATCTCGGAGGCTGCTGCGAGGATTGACTCAATTTCGGCAGAGCGGATATGCGCACGTTTCAAGTTCAAATCATCCAATTGCTGTCGATAGAGAGCCAATTCGGGCGTCTCTTGCATGAACTGGGCGACAGTCTCGGGAGACAGAGCGAGGATTTCCGGTTCAATAAACGAGCTAATGGTCATAGTGCGCACATAGAGTTGCATGGCCCGGTCAGCCATACCTTGGTACAGGCTATTCGTGGTGTTTTCATCTTTACGCATGGAGGCATAGACATAGAGACGTTCAAGTGCTTGGTAGATTTCGTCTCGCTTCTGCAATAGCGTCCATAAAGCTTGCCCGCTTTGTGAGAGCGTGCCCTTGAGAGCTTCTAGGTCAGGGAGTCGAAGTTGGAGGGCTTGAAAATCACGCTCCCAATCTTCATTGGTGGGGAAAATACTTTCGAGGTTCCAGGTATATTCTTGCTGAATATCGTCTCGACTTTTTATAGCTTGCATGAAATGCTCCTTGCATAGTCCACATTGATACGAGGGGAATATGGATAGTCTGGCGAAATGGTTATGCTGGCTTGCCACCACTACGCTATCTTTTGAGGCGAAAATGACACTCACCTTGGCTTTATTGTATCACCTTTTAGGGCGAAAAAAAATACGTAGATGTGTTTGCTTCTGTACTTTTGCGGGTAATTGTCCAGGACGGGCCGATTATTACCTGCCCCCCAGGCAGGGTGCGGCAGTGGCGGCGAGAAATCGCGCCCTACAATTCACCTACAAGAATAGAAGCAAACACAGCTATGTACACTCTATACGGTTTTAGTCGTCCGCCTTTATTTAGTCGTCCGCGCCTAGCAGTAGGTCGTCTCTATCGCCCCATTTTTCGAGGAAACGGTAGAAATTCCGTTTGGTCAAGCGCGTGCGCTCAGCATCGGAGAGGTGAGAATTCTGCATGTCTGGATTGCTCACCAGGGATAATTCGGGGGTGACGGCGATTTTTGCGCCACTGTCTCGTACCAAGAAGTTGAAGTCAACGTCCATATAGTACGGGTAGCGATAGCCCTCGTCGAATAAGCCGACCTTTTTCAAGAGGCGGCGCGGGAAAGCCATGCATTGCTTATCTACCACCTCAACTTCCAATTGCTGGCTCTCTTCAAAGTGGCGCAGGTCCTCCGTGTGTAAACCATGCCAACCAGTAATACCAATTTGTGCATCGGACAAGGTTTCAGCTAAAGGCGTAAACACATCGCCAGTCAATTCAAGACTACTATCCAGCAGCAGAATATAGCGGCCTCGGCTCTGCTTCAAACCAATGTTACGGGCCTCGGCC
>JBBQXY010000177.1:0-11608 GCA_038209195.1 Ktedonobacterales bacterium
ACCTTGCCATCACCTTAATCCATCGCACTGGGTCCTCTCAGATTGCCGCTTCCCGACGACATTTCGCTTCTCATCCCTCTAAAGCTTTCGCTCTCCTTCTGCAAGGGAGGTTCACCCAGCAATAATTCACAGACCCTGGCCTTGGCGCTCACAGTGCTTCTCAAAAGTTGCACCAAGCAGAAGACCCCTGTCATTACCCTCTCAAGATCTTACTCTTTCACCTCTTGCTTGCTTCGCAAAATTATGCTATACTTTTCCTAAGTCAAGACAAGGTGTCCCTTTGTCGGGACTTGCACGGTCATCGCACTCTGGTGCGTGAACCAAATACTCCTCCCCACCAACATCTCCTTCCCATGGTGAAAGGTAGGTCACAAATGTCCCATCCGTCACAAAGCCTCGGGCATTTTCCTCTCGGACGCAATATCGCTGAGAATTGGCAGTCACATATGTCCCATCCATCACAAAGTCCCCAGCATTATTCTTTCGGACTCAACACTATTGCGAATTGGCAGCCACATATGTCCCATCCATCACAAAAGGAGAACACTGGCGCAGCAGGCTGCACAAAGACGTTTGAGAAACCCTGTTAACGCTCAAGAAGGGAGCGAATGAGCGGCACGATTTGGGTATTGGCTTCCATGTTCCACTGTCGGTAGGAGTTGATAGTGGTAGAGATGGTGGCGAGTTGATCAGGATTGTGCATAAGGCTGGTCAGAAGGGAGTGCTGCTCTTGCGGATGCAAGGCGACCCAGCCAAGGCCGTGACGTAGGATAAAGGGCAAGTTTGCCTCTTCCTGCCCTGGGATGTAGGACGTGGCAATAAAGGGTTTGCCTAGCATGACTGACTCCAGAAGCATATTGGGGCCAGCCTTCCCCATAATAACATCGGCAGTAACCATATATGACGCGATTTCATTTGTATAGGGCAGAGGGGCGAGATTGGGCACATTTTTGTAGCGTTCGAATAAGGTGCGATTGGTACCAGTAGCCAGGATAATCTGCACATCGTCCGTGGCACCACTGGCGGTCAGTACGTTGTTGATAGTGCGGTCGATGCGTGCCGCGCCCTCGCCGCCACCTTGCAGGAAGACGGTAAAGCGATGGGAAGCAAGATTGAGTTGGGTACGCATCTCAGTTCGCTCCTCCTGAGGCGACTGGTAGGCTCGTGCGAATTGTGAGCGCACAGGCCAGCCGACGAGATACACATGTTCAGGGGCGAAACCCGTGGCAAGGGCTTGCTCATAGGTCTCGCGAGTGGTAGCGAAGGTAGCAGCCGCACGTCGCTCGGTGAGCCAGGATGCATGCACGCCATTCGCATCGGAAAAGAGTAAGACCAACGGGACAGCCGAAGAGCGCTGGGCCAGCACGGAGATGACTTCATAAGAGAGAAAGGGGTAGGTCGTGATAATGAGGTCTGGTTGCACTTCTTCCAAGAGAGCATTAAGTTGGCGGCGCACCAGTTGTGTGAAGACGCGGTGCGCCTGTAATGCGCGTCTGGGTGTATCAAAGAATTGGAACTCCGCCGCCCACAGCCAGAGCGCGTAACGGCTCACGATACGATAATGCTGGTGGAAGAAACCGGGCTGTGGATCAACAATGGTAATCGCAAGTGCATGTGTACTCTTCGACGCGTGTTCGTTCGCTTCGTCTCCTGTTTGCTCATCCTGAGCGAGCAAATCACGGAGAGCCTCCGCAAGGCTCACATGACCACCGCCAGTTTTTGAAGTCAGTATTAGAATACTCTTCTGTTTCAGCATTGAAAGTCCTCTTTTATAGCATAAATACTGCTTGTATGATACAATATAGGCAAGCGCGGGGTACTAGACTCGCTTATTCGCGAACCAAAGTAAATCAGTAGAGGATAGTTATCAGCACGATGCTACCATATCAATTAGCAGGAAGTGGCAGCCCACTGCTTCTCGTTCACGGTTGGGGGATAACCTATACAGTGTGGCGCAATCTGATTCCACTACTCGCGCCACATTTTCAACTCATCATGGTCGAACTGCCTGGCATGGGTGCAGCTAGCGAAGTTGCGCCTGACACGTTGTATTATCCAGCTTGCGCCGAAGCACTTGAAGAAGTTCGCGTGACATTGGGAATTGAACAATGGGCAATTCTGGCCTATTCAACGGGTACACGAGCAAGTGAGGCATATATGCAGCGTTACCCTCAGCATGTGACACAAGCCGTGTTCCTCTGCCCCATTTATCTGCGCGGGTCATGGAAGCTAGCACTCGAGGCGGAGCAATGGATTGATTCGAAACATTCCAAGCTGGCAAACTGGTTTTTTTCCGACTGGCGGCTCTACGGCTTGCTATTGACCTTCGGCTTCAACCTACAGCGACGTGATTTCGCCAACGAGTGGATGAGCGAAATTACACTGCAGCCCTTGCATAATCTCAAGCGTATGTTGCTCGAACTGCCCGGTAAAGGCCGGGCCCCATTTACGTTGCCAACCTCTCCGCTCGTTCCCATACTCTTTATTTGGGGCAGTCGCGATGCCTTGACTGCTCGCCCGCGCCGTCCACGCCCCAATGACGTCTTTATCTTCGCTAACCACGGTGCTCCTGTAATCGCCCCACACAGTGTCGCGGAAGCCGTGTTACCCTTCCTGAAAGATGGGGTTGTACCAAAAAGAAAAACCAAGAAACGTGACAAACAAGATCGTTTCGTACAAACAGGAAATACTGCATGAATCCAGATCAAATACAAGCAGCACAAGCAGCCATCACCTTTACTAAAGGGCCATTGACAGGCAAGGTATTTCAGATTGAGCAACCCATTACCACGCTAGGGCGTCATAGAATCAACGATATTGTCATTCCCGATCACAAGGTCTCCAGGCAACATGCTAGAATTGTGCGTGAAAAAGATGTTTGGCAAATCGAGAAACTTTCACAAAGTAGTACAGTCACGCTTGAACAACAAAGCGTCGAGACGGCTACCATTGCGCACAATAGCTCCATCAGCCTAGGCGAAGATACCTCCTTTCTCTTTCACATACTGACCAACAATGAGCACAGTCACGCTCCCCCCTCGACACCGA
Organism: Ktedonobacterales bacterium; assembly: GCA_038209195.1. GTDB lineage: Bacteria > Chloroflexota > Ktedonobacteria > Ktedonobacterales > Ktedonobacteraceae > JBBQXY01. The sequence continues at coordinate 3,049 of JBBQXY010000177.1, forward strand.
TTGAAGCTATACCTACCGTGGTTGGCGAGGCAACAGTACCTATTCCGCCATCACTTATCGGTGAAAAAGATATAGAAACAGTACGCATGCCGCCAAAGGGTCAGGTAAAGGCTGGCACAGTGCCACCGTCTTCACCAACGCAATCGACGCAGTCAACGCAGCAACCGTCGGAACAAACCTGGCGTCCTACCATGACACAAATAGCGCCATTCTCGGCACTGGGCATCCCTTCACTTGAAATTACCGATAATACCAACGGCTCAAGCAAGACGTATCCTCTGGCTAGCGAGACCGTCAATATTGGGCGAGACGCCACAAACACTATCGTCATTGATGACCCGATCATCTCAGACCATCATCTGCAAATTGTGCGCCAAGATAACCAATGGCTGCTTATCCACCCTCATCCTGAGCGACAACAGACAGACAACGGCCTGCTCTACCGAGGCCGCAAGATTCGGGGCGATAAGTCTTTTCGCAAAACACTGACCCGTGGCGATGTTTTCCGTATTGACGATGAACACGGCACGCTGGTTACGCTGACCTATAATGATGGCAGTGGTACACCGCAGGTCATGTTGCCATCAATGCAGCCGATTCACCTACAAACGGCTCCTATTTCCATCGGACGTGAGCAAGACAATGATGTCGTACTGAACCATCCACAAGTTTCGGCCCACCATGCCCGGTTCACGCGGGAAGAGGGAACATATCGCCTCACTGATCTGAACAGCACAAACCATACGTATGTCAATGGCTTAAGCGTCACCAGCCTTCTGCTCAAAGCTGATGACGAAATACGCATCGGGCCATTTAAACTTATCTATACTGGTACCGAACTCACGCAATATGACGAAAGCGAAAGTATCCGTATTGATGCGCTCGACCTGAACAAAGTGGGCAGTAACAAAACAGTTTTGCTCAATAATATTTCTTTGAGTATTCCACCGCGCTCATTTGTGGCACTCGTTGGGAGTTCCGGTACCGGCAAGTCTACGCTGATGGATGCGCTCAATGGCTTGCGCCCTGCCCAGCAAGGTTCCGTCTACTACAACGGGCAAGACTATTATCACCATCTCGCCGCCTTCAGAGCTCAGCTTGGCTATGTTCCACAGGATGACATCATTCATCGCGATTTAACGGTGGGGCGTGCGCTCTATTACGCGGCAAAGCTACGTTTACCAGCAGATTTTACCCAGGCACAAATCGAGCAACGCATTGACGAGGTGCTAGAAGACGTGGAGATGACGCATCGACGCGGCATGCTCATCAAGAAACTTTCCGGTGGGCAGCGCAAACGTATTTCTATTGCGCTGGAACTGCTGGCTAATCCTAGCCTGTTTTTCCTAGATGAACCCACTTCGGGCCTTGATCCCGGTCTGGACCGCAAGATGATGATCCTCTTGCGTAAATTGGCTGATAAAGGACATACTATTATTCTGGTCACGCATGCAACCAGTAATATCAACGTGTGTGACGCCATCTGCTTTCTGGGCCATGGCGGTCGCGTGGTCTATTATGGGCCTGCCGAGGAGGCGAAAACCTATTTTCAACAGCCAGATTTCGCCGAGATTTATAATCTCTTGGAACCAACGGATGAGCACCCAACGGTTCCGGCTGATGCAGAGGAGAGATTCGAACAATCCCCAGCGTATCAAAAATATATTGAAGGGCCACTCAGTCAAAGACCGATCCAGACGACGCAAGAGTTGCGCAGTCGAGCGCAATCGTCCAAGACGAAACGTGGCAATCCGTGGAAGCAGTTTATCGTCCTTTCGCAACGCTATATTGAGCTGCTCTGGAATGATAAATGGAATCTCGCTATTCTGCTGTTGCAAGCACCCATCATCGGGGTTATCCTCTTCATTCTGATCCACACGCTGAATGAAACCACCATCTTCATGCCACCTATTTCCCTGGACAATCAAGGTGATGCGCAGCGATTTCTCTTCGTCATGTCATTTGCGGCTATCATGTTTGGCAGTATCAATGCCGCTCGCGAAATTGTCAAAGAGATCCATATCTACCGCCGAGAACGAACGGTGAATCTTGGCATTATGCCTTACCTCCTCTCCAAAATCGTGGTATTGAGCGTGATTTGCTTGCTGCAATGCGCGGTGCTGCTCTTTATCGTGACACTGGCAGCACCATTACACAACGGTATTGTTCTACCGGAAGTGGGGGAAGTCTATATTACGCTTGCCCTTACCTCTATTGCCGGTTTAATGGTTGGCTTGACCATCTCAGCACTGGTGCGCAACAACGATCAGGCGATGAGTTTTATCCCGCTCTTGCTGCTACCACAGGTAATCTTTTCTGGAAGCATGTTTCCCTTGAAAAGTATACCGATACAAATTTTCGGAGCTTTATTCTCGTTGCGCTGGTCTATGGCAGCTTTGGGTTCGTCGCTGGATTTGATCGGCAATGGCGATAAAGTATTCGGTACCTGTGATGCATGTAACACGTATCAGCATAATCTGAACTACCTGCTCATCACCTGGCTGGCACTGATCGCCACCATTCTCGTGCTGGGAATACTGACCGGCTACTTATTGAAACGCAACGACACGCACGTGTGACATCAGGGTTGAACCCTGCGCGTTACTGCTTGGCGTGAGCCACGAGTTTCTGGCGATAACGAAACTGATGCCATAGGAGCCATGCGATACCAAGCATTGGCGTGAGTGCAATGAGCCAGCCTAACCAGACGGGGATGGCTCCTGGACCTGCCACCGTCACAGGAAAACTAGCTTCACCAGTGCCGCGTGGCCCGGAAAGCTGAACCACAATTTGCCACGCGCCGCGCACTGGCATTCTCACTGAACCCACCAATGTGCTGGTTTGGCCTTGCGGTGCTAATTGGGAGTGCAGTGCTACTGCATCGGTACCCAGGCCTGGCATCATTACGATACTTCCAGAGAGTTGTATACCGCTCTCTTGAGGCACAACTGTGACCTCCACGGATTGATCCGTTACGGGTGGGTCCTGGTAGAGGTTGACATTGACGATATAGGGACCAGCAGCCAGAGTTACAGTACGAGCAGGGCCACTAGCCCAGGCGACTGCTGGTAGTAGCGCAAAGACAGCAATGCCAACAAGCATGAGGCTGGTAGCAACGAGCAGCATTCCGCGCCTGCACATAGAAATCTCTCTTTCTTGCCCTACGTTCTCAATGTTTATTCCAACGCCAGATATCGCCAAAGTTCGCTCCCATGTATGCTCCAACAATCCCACAAACGAAGACGGCTGGCACAACGATCAAAGCCGCCTGTAGCTTCAACCCTGGCGGAATATCGACACCGTTTTGTTCCAGGAAAACACGCGGTAAATCCCACGAACTTAAGAGCAGGCATGGCGCAATCAGTAATTGTGGCAGGGTAATCAGTATCCCCAACAGCCAGACGCCACGGGTAGAACCGCCCAGCGCATAGCCATGGCGTTGCCGCGAGAGAGCTACGCCATCAACTATGACTGCTGAGACAATAAAGAGGAGCGGCAACAAGGCATCGATTACATTGAAATAGGGTATTTCGCCTGGGATGCGGTACGACATGCCTTGCTGAATAACGGCGGTACGAATAGCCCAGGGAACAAAAATGCCTTCTGAGACGGTGTGGACGGCGAGGAGAAGGACTAGCAGCGTTGCCGTACCCGGTTTGTGTGTAAAGCGCACCGCGCCAAGCAAGACGAGCGCGCAGGAAATGGCAATGGGTAGTGCATAGGTAGGGACTTGTAGCAAGCCAAAGGTGGCAATGGGGAACTGTAAGAACCCTATTAAGGTGAAGTTCAGTAATCCGGCCAGAATGAGCAGTGTGCCCCATTCGAGCCAACTGAAGCCCAGGAAACGCTGGTATGGATAACCTGCTTCACGCTCAATGGCAACTTCAGAAGCGAATATATAGACCATGCCGAGGTTGCCAATGATGGCACCCGTGACCCCCATCATGTGGAAGGGAGCCCAGAGGGCGATATCGACGCCATACAAATTATGCCAGTAGTTATCAAGAGGAGCCGATGCCAGTGCCTGTAGCGCACCAAAACCAGCAATGATAAAACCCAATGGCGCGTGGAATAGCTTGAAAATCTGGATAGTTGAGGTATCGTCAACGCCGGGTGTGCCTCTAAAGTAGCGCACGGTATCGGCGAGCACAACGGCCAGAGCGATTAATCCTGCTCCAGTCACGCACGAGTAAATAAGGGTATGCGGCGGCGTCCAAAACTGATCACGCCCAACGTAGAAATGCCATTCTCTATCCCATACTGCACCTAGTTGTCCCTGGAGGAGACACACCAGCATGATCCAGGCAGCAGTGCGTCGTAACAGCCGTTCGCCTCTGTCGGGACGAGCCAGCGTTTTTACACGTGAATGTACTACTCCAACAGCTTGCGTCTCTGATTGTGCCATAAAGCATTGCTCCCCACTGTGTATTAAGCTTAGCCACACTCCGCTATAGTGTCTCCACTATTGCGCAGAAGTGCCATGAATAGCTGCTTAACTCGTCAGGTAATCTTACAACACTAGTTTATCATTACTTTCCTGGGATGCGAAAGTACACGACAAGCAAACGCTCAGGGCTTCTCAAACGTCTTTGTGCTGCCTGCTGCGGCAGGGTTCTCTTGCTTAGGGTCTGGTGATGGTTGAGACATTTGTGACTCCCAATTCTCAGTCGTCTTGCGTCTGATGTAGGAAAAAGCCTGAGACTTGGTGATGGTTGAGACATTTGTGACCTATCTTTCACTATGGGAAGGAGATGCTAGTGGGTAGGGGTAGGGGGTTCACGCACCGGAGTGTGATGACCGTACAAGTCCTGACAAAAGGGGACCTTGTCTTGACTTAGGAAGAGTATAGCATATTTTTGCGAAGCAAGCAAGAGGTGAAGGAGTTCAACCAGTATTCTCCTGCTTGGTGCAACTTTTGAGAAGCCCTGAGAAAACGCTCATTGCGGATTATTTCCAGGTTAAGAAATCTCTTTATGCCAATAGGGTAGAAGTACTATAGAAAGAGGAAATTTTATCGTGAAAACCACGTTCAGCAAGCCCTAATGCTAGCTTCGCTTACGATATATAGGCACATAGACAATCACCATGATACCCTATAATACATCGGTAGGAGCAACAGTGTGGACGTCATAGAAAGGACAAACAATGTTCCGTAAAACAGCCATCTGTTGGTTAACCGCGTTAGCGTTAGTCGTGGTAGCCGGCGGCACAATGACCTCAATCGTGGCACAAGCCACGGGAACAGGCCAACTAGCAGGCTTTATACTCTTCATACCAGCACACCTCCAACCATCTCATCATATAGAGGCATTAGTGTTAGAACCGACAGCGACACCGAAAACAGTCCAGGTGGTGAGTATAGTGAATACTACACCTGTTACATCACCAGGTTGGTGGGGCTATTGTTGTACAGGCGATCATAGTACGCACAATACTGGCTCGGTTCCATTGCTATCACCGTGGGGTTCGCCACCCATTACAGCTAATTCGACCGCCATTGAGTGGTACTTATTTAATCAGATCAACCATGATCGAGCGATCCGAGGTTTGTACCTCTATACCTGGAACGCTACCTTGGCAAATGGGGCACGTCTGCACAGTTGGAATATGGCCAACTGCGGGTTTAGCCATTCCTGCCCGGATGGGGATAACGCTTTTGGCTGTATGCGCATTACCTACGAATTCCCCAACAACAACGATTGTGGTGAGGCCATCTCCGCCACGGGAAGCGATGGAACACTGGCAAATGAAGAAGCCCAGATTGGTTCGATTCAAGAAGGCATGGTGAATGAGCCAGATAGTCCATCTAGCTGGCATCGCATCCATCTCACCTCCCAGACATTGCACAGCGTTGGCGTAGGGGTCTATGTCTCGCCAAGTGGATCGGTTTTTGTTACCGAAGACATGGTGAGTTAACGCGATCGTCTTTACGATGTTGATGCCAGGAAATCAAAACGCGGTATCCTGGCAGTCACAACCTCAGTTACAACGAGAGAAGAACTGACATTCCTCATCAACGCTATCCAAAAAGCTTGGTAAGAGCTCTGTTGTAGGTGGCATAATAGGATAGTTGAGCAACCAATAATAGCTTGCTGTGATGAGGAGTTCACATTGAATCCATTCGAGAGAATAGCAAAAAGATATCAAGCTCTGCCTGAAGTAGATTTGACGCAGGTGCGGAGTATTGCTTACTCACGCAGTACCACCCGGCGACTGATGGAGTTAATAGATGCCAATGCACACGGTAATGTACATGGCGGCGTCATTATGCGTATGGTTGATGAGGCAGCAGCTATAGTGGCCATCAAACACAGCCAGAATCCAACTGTTGTCACGGCAAGGGTGGAGAGATTTGACTTTCTGGCACCCGCTTTGATTGGCGATGTTGTTTCTGTCCTTTGTGAAATGCGTTATGTCGGACGAACGAGCATGGAGGTTGGGGTCGAGGTCATAGCTGAAGATGTGATAACGAGTGATGTCCGGCACATTGCCAGTAGCTACGTGATCTATGTAGCGTTAGATGAGAACCGTAAACCGACTCCTGTCCCCCCACTTACGCCTGCTGATGATGAAGAGAAGGAAATTATAGAGCGGGCGCGTAATCGACGTATGCGGATGCTGAACATCGATGAGGAAGTGAAGCAGATGGAAGAAAGTATTTGAAAAGCTGAAAGCTGACCGCGCTAGACAGAGGAAAGCACCAGGACAAGTGCAGTGACTTAGGCCCCAGTACTACACTTGTCCTGTCTCTCTTATTACCCTATGCTGGTCACATCAGGTATATTTGACGACCGCCTCCCCAGTCAGCACGAGAACGCCTTTCTGGTTGGTGCAGTCAGTGCGCAGTGTGATGATACGTTTATCCACGCGTACTCCAATGACCTCGACGCTCGCCGTCACTGCATCGCCAATATGGACTGGAGCGAGAAATTTCAGCGTCTGTCCCATATAGATGCTTCCAGCTCCAGGCAGTTCCATGCCGATCAGTGCTGAGATCATTGAGACGATGAGCATGCCATGAGCAATGCGTTGACCAAACGGAGAGAGCGCAGCGTGATCGGCGTCCAAGTGAATGGGGTTGTAGTCGCCACTCACCTCGGCGAAACGCACAATATCTTCATCCGTGATGATCCGAACTCGTTCTGCTCGTGCTCCTATTGCTGGCAGTGCTGCTGATTTTTGTGTTCCCTGGCTCATAATGTTTGTCCCTTTCGTAAAACTGTGCCATTGCCTCACAGTTGAAGTGTATACATTTGTTAACGTGCTTCGACAGACTCCATGTGACAAAACGGGGTTGCACCTCTTGCATCCCCGTTTTGTCACATGGAGTCTGTCGGAATAATGTAAGGAAGCTCTCTATCCCTTAGCCGTATAGCATAAACAAAAATCGCAGCTTTATTTTTCTAGCACGTAGGTACCGGGTGCTGCAGTGAGTGTTGGATAGGTCTGGTTTCCCATTGAGGGTGGTGCTTGGTGCTCGCCAGAGCGCGGCTTGAGCCACTCCAACCAGTCCAGCCACCAACTTCCTTTGTTGCTCTTGGCTGTCGCTAACCACTCATCGGCGTTCTTGACTGGCGTATCGTTGGTCCAGTAACCTCTTCCCTTGCTAGGTGGACTGATCACACCGGCGATATGACCGCTGCCACCAAGGATATAGCGTACAGAGCCATGGGCAAGCTGAGAGATGCGCCACGCTGACTTCCAAGGAACGATATGGTCTTGCTCGGCGCCAACCGCGTAGATGTCCTGATGAATCTTGCCGAGATCAATCGGTACACCGTTCAGCACGAGCTTATTGGGTTTGATCAAGTTGTTCTCAAGATAGGTGTTACGCAGGTAGAACGAGTGGGCAGCACGAGTCATTCTTGTACCATCATCATTCCAGTAGAGCAAGTCAAAGGCGGGTGGTTCCTTGCCTAATAAGTAATTGTTGACGACGTTACTCCAGATCAAGTCGTTGGCACGCAACATGTTAAACATGGTTGACATCGAGTTGCTATCCAGGTAGCCCTTCTCCAACATTTTCGCATCGAGAAACTTCACCGTCGGCTCATCAATGAATACCGCCGTATCGCCTACCTCTTCAAAGTCTTGTAAGGACACCAGGAAGGTGACAGCGTTGGCTGTATTATCCTTTTTCGCTTTCATGTAGGGGAGGGCCATGGAAAGCAAGGTGCCACCAATACAGTAGCCCACGGGATTGACCTTAGCTGAGCCAGTAATCGCTTTGACAACATCAAACGCTGCCAATGGACCCGATGTCAGATAATGCCCGAAGTCTATGTCTTCCATGGAGGCATCTGGATTCTTCCAACTAATGACAAAGACAGTGAAGCCAGCTTCAACCATGAATTTGATCAGGCTGTTCTGTGGCTGCATGTCCAGAATGTAATACTTATTAATCCACGGCGGGATAAACACTATCGGAATGGCGTAAACCTGCTCGGTGGTAGGGGTGTACTGGATGAGCTCGATCAGATTGTTGCGATAGACCACCTGACCGGGGGTGAGTGCCAAATTGCGTCCAGGGGCAAAAGCATCGTTGTCGGTCATCTTCATC
>JBBQXY010000178.1:0-11596 GCA_038209195.1 Ktedonobacterales bacterium
ACAGGCTTTTAGCCGGATTCGCGGCTATTTGTCCACCTTGCGCAAACAAGGATTCCCCCTTTTGTCGGCTCTGAAGGCGACTCTTTGCGGTCATCCTGTCCTTCCCTCATTTCAGTCATCTCTGCTGACCTGAGCTGTTACCTTTTCATTTGATAGGCAGCCTTTGGCGTCAGGGAAAGAAGGAGATCAGGTGTAGCCTATAGTGCTCTGTCAAACTACACTTGACAGGTAGCTGCGTAGCCCCACCACTCCGGACAGGCACAAGGCCCCATCCTCAACCCCACGTCCACCCACTGTCCCTACATATTGCGTGGTCCCCTCAATTGAAAGTTGACAGAGCAATAGACGTCAAGCCATGCCCTTCCCCCACGGGCGACCACAAGGGTCCTCCCCTCACATCCACACCACTCCCGCCCCTACGAGAGATCGCTTCTCCCTCCCTTAAAATGAATATCTCTTTTTCGCGATCTTTGTATCATATGAAACGTAGGAGGCTTGCTTGACGTACATCAAGGGTTTTCATTTCACAAGCCTTGGGCGGGGATGGTGTGCAGGAGCGTGACCGATAGCGGCATCCGGACCGCTTCTGCGCCAGGCCAGGATGGGAGCACTATCGATAATCAGATCGCGAGCTCCGGTCAGATGGCAACGTATCCTGGACCTACCTCTATATGTTTACATACTCTCTCATCTTGTTTATAATATAGTTACACAATATGAGGTAGAAGGAAAGGAGCTACCCATCCATTTGGCTACAAGGAATTTGTAGTGTGTTCCCACTTGAGCATTATTGATCCTCGTCATGTTTTAGAAGAACGGCCTTCTTGGTCAGGATTGGAGGAAACAATGGCTACGGCTGGTGCAGAACAGCAAAAAATGGGACCCGTCATCTTCTCAAGTACGCTGGGGACAGCGATCGAATGGTACGACTTTTTTCTCTATGGCACCATGGCAACCCTCGTTTTCCCACAGGTTTTTTTCCCAAAGTCTAATGTATTTGTGGGTACACTGTTGTCACTTTTTACTTTCCTCGTAGGATTCATTGCGCGTCCATTTGGCGGTGCGCTGTTTGGTCATCTTGGGGACCGCATTGGGAGGAAGTCTACGCTCATTGCTACGCTGTTGCTGATGGGTATTGCGACGTTTGTGGTGGGCATCCTGCCGGGTTATGCGACGATTGGCGTTGCTGCAGCACTTATACTGACGCTGCTGCGTTTATGCCAGGGGCTGGGTGTTGGTGGTGAATGGGGTGGCTCGGTGCTGTTGGCGCTCGAGTATGGTCATAAGAGCCATCGTGGCTTCTGGGCGAGTTGGCCGCAGATGGGTGTGCCAATCGGGCTGATCCTCTCTACTATTGTCGTGAGCATCGTCTCTGCTGCGACTGGTAGTAACTTCCTCGTGTGGGGATGGCGCATTCCGTTTCTGCTCAGCGGAGTACTGATCATTATTGGATTGTATATTCGCGTGCGCATCATGGAGACGCCGCTTTTCGAGGCGGTCAAGAGCCAGGAGCGAAAGGCAACGGCACCAATCCTGGATGCGTTCCGCCACAGCACGCCTGAGATTCTGCTTAGTGCAGGGGCACGTTTCGTCGAGCAGGCACCGTTCTACCTTTTCACGGTGTTTGTGATTACCTATGGTGTGGAAAAGTTGGGGATGAGTAAAGCGCTTGTGCTGAACAGTATCACCATTGGTGCCGTGTTCGAGCTCTTCACTATTCCACTGTTCGGCTATCTTTCCGACCGTACTGGTCGGCGCATCTGGTATCTGATCGGGGCCGTACTGATGGCAATTTTTGCTTTCCCCTACTTCCTGTTGATGAATACGGCGTCGGGGGTGCTCTTCCCACTGGCGGTGATCCTTTCGCTGGCGATCTTCCATGCATGGGTGTACGGACCACAGGCTGCTCTCATCGCGGAACGTTTCGGGACGAGGTCGCGTTATACGGGTGCCTCGTTGGGCTATCAGCTCGCGGCACCCTTTGCTGGTGGGCTGGCACCGATTATTGCCCTGCTGTTGCTGAATGGGAAAACGAATCTCGCAGCACTCGGCCTGGGTAGTGTGACTATCGGCATTGGCACAGGTTCCTGGCAGGCCGTTTCGATCTATATTGTTATTCTCGCGGCGATCTCGTTCGTGTCGGTATTGGGTTTGAAGGAACTGTCACATGCCGATATCTCGAGTACCGAGGCGTATACGATAACTGGCAGGGAGACAGAAGCCGTTCTTTCGGCAAGTGATTGATTAGCAGACTGATACGTGAAGGAGCGCTATGCATTGCTGCATAGCGCTCCTTCACGTATCAGTCTGTGCCCATTTCGTGTGCGCGAGCTCTTATGAAACGTAGGAGACTTGCTTGACGTGAATTATTGAGAAGTATCTTGTAGAGCGTAAAAGGGGGGGACTATGTTTACAGCATTGCCTCTGTTTGTCTTAATCCCTATTTTTGTGGTGGCGGCGGCGGCTACGTGGATTGCTGGTGTTCAGCTCGCCAACACGACTGATGTCATCGATACGCGATTTGGGTTGGGAGAGGCTTTGGGTGGTATTATTGTTCTGGCGATTGCCACGAATCTGTCTAATATTGTGGTTGTGGTCAGTGCGGCACTGTCACACAATAATGACATTGCTATCGGGAACATCCTGGGGGGAATTGCGATTCAGACGGTGGTGCTGGTGCTGCTGGATGGATTCGGGTTACGACGTAAGGGTGCGTTGACCTACGAGGCGGCCTCGCTCCAACTGGTGCTGGAAGGGGTGCTGGTCATTGGGGTACTGGTTATCTCCATTATGGGGACGCAGCTTCCCAAATCGCTCGTATTCGCACGGCTGGCTCCTGGTGATTTGTTGATCGCGGTGGTTTGGCTGATTGGTCTGTGGCTGATTAATAAGGCACGCAAGGATTTGCCGTGGCAAGAGAAAGGACGAGCGCCCGATATCTCGCTACCGACAAAGAATAGTGGGCAGGAGAAGAGGAACAAGTGGAGCATAGCACGCGTTTTGATACTTTTTGCTATAGCCGCAGTGGTCACGCTGATCGCGGGAGTTGCGCTGGAGGAAAGTGGTAGCGCGATAGCAGATCATATTGGCTTGAGCGGTGTGCTTTTTGGTTCTACGATTTTGGCGGCAGCAACGGCACTGCCGGAGGTTTCAACGGGGCTGGCGGCGGTCAAAATTGGCGATTATAACCTGGCGGTCAGTGATATCTTTGGTGGGAATGCCTTTTTACCGGTGCTCTTTTTGCTGACCACGCTGATTTCAGGGCAATCCGCACTGCCACAGGCCAAGAACAGCGATATCTATCTTGCGAGCCTGGGAGTGCTGCTGACGGCGGTGTATATCTACGGCTTGATCTTTCGGCCCAAACGCCAGTATTTTGAGTTGGGCATCGATTCAATTGTGGTACTTGTGTTGTATGTGGTTGGCACGGTTGGCTTGTTCACTATCGCGGGGGGGAAGTAAAGATGTGAAAACTCCGCAGGGTTAAAGGCTAGGGGCTTCCGTGAGCTCGGTGCGGGGAACCAAGGTTGCGTGGAGCGGGATGGCTTTCTCAAAAGTTCTGCCGACTGGTGATGTCTTCAGCACTTGTTGGTGGAGTTCCTCCAGAGCTTCCTGGGACGTATCAGCCTTCAAATAGACGTTGATAGCGACGTCGGAAAAGCCAGCGTGCCCGTCATGTAGACCAAGAAATACGGGGAGATCAATATGTCCTTCTAACTCTATGCGCAACTCTTCAATCTGGATGCCGCGTACCGAAGCGTTGGCGGTGTAGCCGATTGCCAGACAACTTCCGAGCGCGCCTAGTAGCTGTTCTACGGGATTGGGGGCAGTGTTTGTTCCGCCAAGGGCTTCTGGCTCATCGGCATACGTTGCAGGGAGATCGCGTATGCGAATCTGGTTGCGGAAGCCATTCTGCCAGATGACCTCGGCTTTCCAGATGGTGTCTCCTTGTGCGGGCTCCTCCTGAATTTTGTTGCTCAATGAGGCGATCCTGGAAACATCGACACCATTGAAGGTGGCCACTGTGCTCATAGTTTTCCTCCATTATTGACTTAGTAGATCAACAAAAACAACTTTAAGAAGACTATACCATGTGATGGGGCAAAGAATCAAGGGTATTTAGAATTTATTTCTCTTCATTTTAAGTGCCGCCTTCGGCGGCAGGGGAGGGAGAACTAGGGTTGCGCCCTAGAACCCAGTCAAAGGACTGCGTCCTCTGCACTCCTGCTCGTCAAAAGGGCTGCCGCCCTCTGCACTCCTGCTAGCAATGACTTTGAGAACATGCTTGGCGGACGGCGGCGCTTAGGAGGGGGAGGCGGTGGGCAATGAGTGGGGAGAGGTGCTCGCAGAGGTTGAAATTTGCGCCGGTCATGGTGATGACTATGACGGGGGGACATTGGCCATAGAGGGCTGAGGTAAGGGCGGCGAGTTCTGCGGGAGTGGTATGATGGGTGCCTACAGGGGCGGGTTGGGCCGGGGGAGAGAGGGGGCGAACGCGCAAGTCGCCCGGCTCTCCTTCGTAGGTGGCATCAATGATTACAACGAGTTTTACTATTGCCATGAATTGTGCCAACTCTGGCGTCAACTGGTGGACAGTGTGAATGTCGTAGTCTGGGTTGGAGTCGTGGGAAAGCTGTTGCGCTACGGCCCAGCCGAGGCCATCGTCGCCGCGGAGTGGGTTGCCGATGGCGATAATCAGGGTGTGCGGGCTAGCGGTAACGTTCATCAGTTATGGCTCCAGCGGCATTGAACACTTGGATGTGTAGTGGCATCTCACCCAGCGCGTGGGTGGAGCAACTCAAACAGGGGTCGAAGGCGCGGATGACTGCTTCAAGGCGGTTGAGCATGCCATCGGTGATAGGCGAGTTAGATGAAGGGGGGGAAGAAGGCAAGTCATTGATAAAATGCCGTGCCACTTGCAGGACGCCGCGATTCATAGCCAAATTGTTATGTCCAGTGGCGATGATGAGGTTTGCCGAACGGATGAGGCCATGCTCATCTATCTTGTAGTGATGGATGAGGGTGCCGCGTGGTGCTTCGGCGACACCAATGCCTTCGAGCTGGTTCGGCTCGGCATGGGCTCGTACGCGCGGGCTGAGGATATCGGGCTCGTGCAACAGTGCCTCCATGCGCTCGCTGGCGTAAAGGATCTCAATGAGGCGCGCATAGTGATAGAAAAAGGAACTGGTGTGGCCGGCGGGATAGGTGGAGAGGAATTCTTCGCGTTCGTTGTCCGCTTCCGGTGTGCCGCAGCGTTCGCTCACGAGGAGTCGTGCGAGTGGCCCAACGCGGTACATGCCCTCCTGGTTGCCTAATGGTTTGTAAAAAGGAGATTTGAGATAGGTCCAATTCTCGACCTGTTCTTCAATAAAAGTCTGGTATTGGAGTGGATCGAGCTTATCGGCGACGACGCGCCCGTCCGATGCGACGATGCGTATAGTGCCATCGTAATACTCTATTTCGTTCTCGTCATTGACCAGGGCCATGAATAAGGAGGGGAAATTCGCGAAGCTGGCGATCTCCGCCTGATACTGTGACAGTGCGCCCTTAAACCATTGCAGTGCGCGCAGGGTGATCTCCCTCGCCTCAGGGAGCATGGTCAGCATGAGAGAGCGTTCGAACGGAGACGAGCGGACCTGCACTACAGAGTCCCATGCAGCCAACGCCCTTGACACGGCAATGGGTCAGGTCACGTTCTTGTATCTCTTGCTCCAGGCGTTGTTTGACTTGGTCGCTGCGCTGCGATAAACAGCCTGCCGCGACACAGACGCGTATGGTGTGTTCAAAAGCCTCGGCGGCGGTGTTTTCGGCTTCAGCAATTCTGGGTAAATCGTCGGCGGTAAGAGCTTGTGTCATATGCATCATGATTTTGCCCAACCTCCTAACGCAGCGAGGGTGCGCTCAGGCGTCAAGTTACCAACGACGTCCTCATCCATGATGGCGGCAGGAGCCTGGCTGCACGATCCCAGACAGCGCGCCGAGAGGAGCGATATTTCGCCGTCTTCGGTTGTTTCGCCAGGGGTGATGTGATAGGCTTTTGTCACGGCCTGGAGTATGGCCTGGCTGCCTTTGATATAACAGGCGGTTCCCTGGCAGAGAATACAGCGGTGGTGCCCTTCCGGCTTGAGGGTGAACGCATGATAGAATGTTGCTACGCCGTAGACCTTGCTGAGCGGAACGTGCAATTCATGGGCGACGAAGCGTAATGCGGTGTCATCGAGGTAGCCAAAGGCACTTTGCACGGTGTGTAGCGTTTCGATGAGGGCATCGGGAGTAAAGCCATTTCTACGCATGGTAGTGGTTACTATGCGCCATCTTTTTTCATCTGCTGAAAGGGTGGGTGCTGTTTGCACCGTCATATATTGCCTCCTTGGTTCGTTTAAGGCCAGTTTGATAGGCGGACGTCACTACTGAGAGCAAGAGGTGGTTTGCTTCTTCTCGCGTTTTCCACGCCACTCAGCCACGCTAAATAGTATACAATGCAAGGCTGGCAAATGGCGGTTATTCGGTATCACAAAACGATCACAACGAGCTTTTTTATAGTTTTATAATTTATTTAGGAAGGAGCAGGGCCGTGTTACCACGTTTTACGCTTGGCATCGAGGAAGAGTTTCAGTTGGTGGATGGTGCTGATTGATGGCACGCGTTAGGTATGAGTTGGGGGTGGTGAGCAAATGGAACTGGAAGTTATTTGGGGATGAGACATTAGAAAATCAAATTTTCCAGTTCTCTGATGGCAATCTCTAGCTCATAGGCTAACTCTGGATATTCCTTGCGCGTGCGTAGGGCATCAGCAAAGGCGCGATAGTACCACAATTTTCCTTCTATGCCGCCTTTGGTTTTCAGGTACGCGAAGACTTGTTCTTTGTTTTTGGCGGCGTGGAGCCTGTAAAGCAGGCGTTTCATATTGCTCAGGACTTCGCACGAGACGACGAGCAGCGCAGATCTTTCTACGCTGGCCACGAGGTCGATGCGTTTTTGCTTTTGAACTTTCCAGGAGTCGTCTTTGGAGTCAGAGCAGATGCTGACTATCTCGGCTACATGGTCATTAAACTTGCGCTTGATCTCTCCCAGCACGGGTATCTTTGCGCGCTCGTTGGAATCGTGCAGCATGCCGGCAACGGCGGCATCTTCATCGCCGCCAAAATGGAGGATGAGGGAGACGACATCCAGCACGTGAGACATAATTGGATGTCCCATTTTTTTATCGTCCTGATGGAGAAGCGAAGCAAAAGCAAATGCTTCAATCAGTTTCTCTGAGTAGAACAACTGGACTCTCTCCTTCTTCTTCTGTTTTCTTTTTGCTAGAAGATAGTGCTTTGTTTTACTTCATTTGACTGGCCGCCTTCGGCGGCAAGGGGAGGGAGAGCACTAGGGCGCAGCCCTAGAACCCAGTCAAGGGGCGCGGCCCCTTGCATCCCCATTTCGTCACATGAAGTGAAACAGTGTACTAATAGTGCTTTGTTTCTATTCATGTGACTGGCCGCCTACGGCGGCAGGGGAGGGAGAGCACTAGGGCGCAGCCCTATTACCTCCTTTTACCTGTCCCCCGGACAGGGTGCAGTCAAGGGACTGCCGTCCCTTGCATCCCTGCTCGTCAATTGAAGAGGAATACTATCAGCATATTGTATACCAAAGTTCATGTTATAACAACGGTGGATCTGCTCAAAATGTGTGAGAATTCGCAATGAAGCGACTATGGCTGGGCAAGCCCAGCCATAGTCGCTTCATTGTGTTGTGGTTAGAGGGAAAAGTGCTATGTTTCTCGTCATGTGACTGGCCGCCTTCGGCGGCCAGTCACATGACGAGAAACATAGCAAAAGTGTTACGAGGAGTGGAGGGGTACGCGGCTGGGCTGTCCGATTTGTTGCAGGTGAGAACCCCAGGCTATTAGCAAAGTACCGAATTTGCCTACAGCGGAGCGCACTGGCGTTGGTCGCTCTCCAGTATGAGCGAGCTTTCGACTGTGCAGCATATCGTAGCGGATCTGAGCGTGACGGGCAGCGATCAACTTTTCATAGAGGTAAGGATGAGGTGTCATGGCGTTTTCTCCTCTTTGCTAGCAGTTTGTTTTTCTTTTCTCTATTAAGTATACTCTGATAAGAGGATAGAATTGGTCCTGATTGGGATGAATTTTCGATAGAATAGAAAGGAAGAGGGCGATGTACCATCCCACAACGCGCGTCCTTACGGTACTGGAATTGCTGCAAGCGCATCGGCAAATGAGCGGACCAAGGCTGGCTGAACGGCTGGAGGTGGATGTGCGCAGTGTGCGCCGCTACATCATGATGCTGCAAGATCTGGGCATCCCCATCGAGGCGGAGCGCGGACGCTATGGCACCTATCGCTTGCTGCGCGGCTTCAAACTGCCTCCGTTGATGTTTACGGAGGATGAGGCACTGGCACTCACATTGGGATTGCTATCGGCGAGACGATTGGGGATGGCGATGACTGCGCCCGCGGTAGAAGGGGCACTGGCGAAGATTGATCGCGTGCTGCCCGAAGCTCTCCGTGAGCGTGTGCAGGCTGTGCAGGAAACACTTGTCCTGACGAGTATTTCACCTGAGAGGTCAGGCTTAGTGCCGGATAGCGCGGTGGTGCTGACCTTGAGTAGCGGGACACAGCAGGAGAAGCGGGTCTGGATGCGCTATCAGTCCGGTCAGGCAGCGGAGACTGAGCGAGCCGTTGATCCCTATGGCCTGATCTTCCATGCAGGACTGTGGTATATGGTTGGTTATTGCCATCTGCGGCAAGACTTACGAATGTTCCGGCTGGACCGGGTGATAGAGGCAAAGCTACTGGAAGACGTTTTTAAACGTCCGCCCAACTTTGACAGCCTGGATTATCTCAGGCGGTCCATCGCGAATATGCCAGGGACCTGGAAGGTGGAGGTGTTGTTGGAGATGCCATGGGAGGAGGCCGAACGGCAAGTACCACCAACATTGGCGATGCTGGAAAAGGCTCAGGAGGGTGTGGTGCTAAGTTGCTATACGCAGGAACTCAGTTGGATGGCGTCTTTCCTGGTTAGCTTGCGCTGCCCTCTGATTGTGCGCGAGCCGTTAGAACTGCACAAGGCTTTGCGCACAATGGCTGAGGAGATTGTCCAGTTGGCGGAACGCAGCGAGGAGCGGTATCGCGCTGCGAGGGATGTGCATGGCTTGTGAATGATTGCCAGAGCGACCGAAAGAGCCAGTCCCCCGCCCTGATGCCCATGAGGGGCAATACTACATTTTGGAAACGTTCTGATGCCCTAATGAGGATTAACAAATTAGTATGGATATCCTCCCAACGGGACGGGCCGATAAATCGGCAGTGGCGGCGATAAATCGCCGCCCTACGGGTTGCTTGTTGGGTAGACCGATAAGGGTGCCGCCCAAGGGACTATTGATCAGCGTTGGATTTGGGCTATGAGGATGAGCAACTCTGTACGACTTTTAGCATGGGGCCGTCTGCGGCTCCATTTAGGGGGTCTAGGTGATCCCAGTGGGCGACCTGGGCAGGTGGGATCAAACTCTTGAGAAGAGTATAGACGGTGTCGGTTTTGCCGGTCTGCTGCTTCCATTGCAAGATGCGCGCAGCCACGGCACTGACAATGGGGGTGGCAAAAGAGGTGCCTATCCAGTAGGCCCAGCCGCTCTGGTTGGGTGGGGTGTAATATTGCTCAGGTGGATCAGCCGTGACAGCCGAGAGCGGTGGATAGAGGATGCTGCTGTAGATGCCGATGGGGGCATCGCTGAATGTTACCTGGGGATTATCACTGCCCGGATCACCAGGATTCGTGGGAACTACTTCTCCTGCGGCGGGAAGCTCACCACCCCAGGCTGAAATGCTATGCAAGCCGGGATAACAGCTATAAGAGGAGGCCACGCCATTTTTGGTCACTGCGCCAACAGCAATGATGTTTTCGATCGTATCACTTAATGAGGCTGGATAGAGCGCATTAGGACGAATGGTGCTAGCGGGCATGCCACGCCCATCGCCCTCGTTCCCAGCAGAGGCTACAATAATGACTCCGGCATCGGCAAGGGATTGCAGTATCTGGTTCAATGCTTCCGGTAGGATGTTGTCAAAACCGGAGATTGGTGCTCCCGGTGTCGTTGTTGTGAGGGTAATGCCACTGTTCCGGGCCTGCACGTCGGTGGGGATGACCAGACTCAGATTGATGACAACAGGCTTGCCGAAAAGATCACCGGGCTGATTTGTGATTGGATTCGTGCTTAAAACACGATGGTAGATCTTGGTGAGGGCCCCTAAGAGCGTTTCCATATCACCGACACAGAGGTCGTTGAGGACACGAATACACTCAATGTTGGCATCAGGGGCAATATCGCGCACAATCCCGGCAATGAAGAGGCCGTGATCAGAGATTAGAATGGGATAATGCTCTCCATACACATCCTTGCCAACGGCAGCACCGTTGGTGTGCTGCATAAGGAAGGTCCCTTTCACGCCAGACATCTGACTGTAATCAAATGTCACGGTCTCATTGACATTATGCAGGAGGGCATTGCTATTGGCGGCATTGAGTGCGGCGTGGGAGGAGGTTTTTGGGGGAGTGGAACTGGGGGATGTCTTCTTTAATTTGCTTTGGCTAAAACAATTCAGTCAGTAATGCTCTTGAGGCGTGGATATGCTCGCGCATGGTGATAGAGGCTTGCTGGGCATCTCGTTTTTCTAAGGCGGCAAGAAGAGGTTGATGGGAGACAAGGGTGCCGGGTTGTGCGTGCCTGGTGGTGAAATAGAAGCGCCAGAAACGTAGATTATGCAGCAGGATGCGATCGGCAGCATCTTGCAGAAACAAGTTGCGCACCATGTGAGCAAGGAAGCGGTGGATGCGTTGGTCGTCTTCTAAAAAATGGAGCACGTTCGTTTCCTCACGAGCATTCTCTGCCGCCATCACCAGACGACGGAACTCCTTGAGATCAGCATCGGTGGCATGTTGAGCCGCAAAATACGCGTTGCCACATTCGATGGATTCGCGCGCTTCGAAAATCTCGCGTACTTGTTCCAGCCCAATGGGTGCGATCATTAGACCTCGCCGCGGGAGCACTGTGACGAGGCGATCGATTACGAGGCGCGCCACCGCTTCGTGTACGGGAGTGCGCCCTAAACCTATGGCTGCCGCCAGTGATAGTTCGTCTACCATCGTGGCGGGCCGCAGGCGAAGGTCGATGATCATTGCGCGCAGTTGCTCATAGGCTTGGTCGCTGGCGCGCCCTATTTTCTTTGTTTCTAATTTTGATGAGTTGATGGGTATTACTCCTGGCTAAAAGTAATGAGATGAGATGCCGCCGTCGAGCATAATGGCCTGGCCGGTTAACCAGCTTGCAGTATCGGATGCGAGGAAGAGGGCCAGCTCAGCGACATCTGTTGGCTTGCCAAAACGTCCCAGTGGGATACGATCCAGCCGCACTTTGCGTGCAGCTTCATCGGCAAAGAAGTGCCGCACATGTTCAGTCTCGATAGGGCCGGGACAGAGAGCGTTCACACGAATATTATGTTTGCCTAACTGTACGGCGAGTGAACGCGTCAGAGCTATGATAGCTCCCTTGCTCGCGCTATAGGCATCCTGAGGTTTGGTACAACCCATCACCGC
>JBBQXY010000179.1:0-11398 GCA_038209195.1 Ktedonobacterales bacterium
ATAACGGAAATGGGACATGAAAACAGGTGTCAAATGACCCATTTTGTTTTCCTAAGCAGAGTCTAACGTTTGGTACCCCTTTATAAGAAAGTGCTAATCGAAGGCTTGATAGCTGTTTATGACTGCTCACTGCCTGCGGCAGTTCGCAAGTTTTTTTGGTTGAATGCGAGCTTTTTGCCGACTACGTCGGCAAAAAGCTCGCATTCAACGGGAGGATTAAGTGGTTGGAGGCAGGGGATGAACGGGTGAATTGATAAGTGGTTGGAGGCTATGGAAGCTGCGAAGAGCTATGAAAGACCTCAACAGGGCTATTGAGGGAGAGCAATCGACTATGTTGGCAAAAGTTCGTATTCAACGGGAGGATTAAGTGGTTGGAGATGGGGGAAGTCACGAAGAGTTATGAAGGACTTCAATAGCCCGGTTGGGGGACGAGAAAGAGATAAGATAGATAGATGCTCGTCATACAGAGCAATGGATATACTGAATTCACGAAGCTATTTTTTACTGAAGGAGACCAGCAATGCAATCGGCTACTGCCAATGACTGCAGCAATGTTTCTCATTTCCCATCCAATAGGCAGAACGTGGATAGGTATCTCGATTCGATTTGGCATCAGTATTTTTCAGATATCCCGTGTTTGAACGATGTACAAATTGCGTATCGCCAGCCGTGGAAAAGCCGCCTGGGTACGATTCGCATGACCGTGGACAATACGATCTCGTGCATCGGGATCAATGCGCTCCTGTTGCATCAGCAAATTCCTGAATATATTTTGATCACCACTATCGCACATGAATTGACACATTATGCCCATGGTTTTGGTTCGCCATTGCCACGCCTCTATGCGCACCCCCACGCCAATAACGTGGTCAATAGCGAGCTTGAACGGCGTGGACTTGGAGCATATGTGGAAAAAAGTAATAGTTGGATTGACAAACAATGGTTTACATTCTATGATAAGGAGTATCAATCTGGCTGGATCGGCATCCCTGCCGCATTCCGTCCTACGCATCGCCGTTATCAGCCATAACGCGTGAATTGAATTGAGTGGGAGTAGACTGGCCGTAGACTGGCCGTCGCCCGCTCGTAATTCACAAAAGCTGATTTGTGCTGGAAAATCCTTGACATCTGTTTATGCCTATGGTATATTCAAGCTAGCTCCAGAGGTTTTAAGCTACACCATCCAATAGTCCCGCTGGTTTCTATTGTGTAGTTATCGTGTTGTACGCTGTCTTAGATATCGTGCCTGACGCCTCTTGTTTTTTCCCATTGAGCATACCAGTATCGTCGCCACAGTCTTTTAAGGTCTTTCCCAATAAAAAAACTGTACGCACGTAACAGAGTTTTTTCCCACACATCCTCAAGGTTCATCGCAGAAAGGAGAATGGGCGTGTTATTCCCCAAGGATTTGCTTCGCCCTACACAACGTGAACATCGCTGAGTTAGAAATAAAAACGATAACGGAGTTACGCGACATTGCTCGCGATCTCGAACTCTCCGGTTATACCACCCTCAAGAAACAAGACCTCGTCTTCCGCCTACTTCAAGCCAACACCGAACAACAAGGCAACATTTTTAGCGCAGGAGTACTGGAAATAGTGGAAGATGGGTTTGGGTTTCTCCGTCAGGAACGCTTCCTGCCTGGTAACATGGACGTCTACGTCTCGCAGTCACAAATTCGCCGCTTTGGCTTACGCACGGGTGACATGGTTTCAGGACAGGTTCGCCCACCGAAGGATAACGAAAAATACTACGGGCTCCTGCGCGTGGAAGCCATAAATGGCGTAGACCCCGAAATTGCGAAACGTCGTCCCCACTTTGATGTCTTAACCCCCATCTTCCCCCGCGAGATGTTTAACCTGGAAACTGGTCCTTCCAATATCTCCGGTCGTATTATCAATCTAGTTGCCCCCATTGGTCGTGGACAGCGTGGCTTGATCGTCTCCCCGCCAAAAGCTGGTAAAACCGTTCTCCTCAAGTCAATTGCCAACTCTATTACGGAAAACTATACCGATGCCCATCTGATGATCGCTCTGATTGGTGAGCGACCTGAAGAGGTCACCGACATGAAACGCTCGGTTCGTGCCGAGGTCATCAGTTCAACATTTGACGAGCCAACCGAGGCCCATACTCGGGTTGCCGAGATGGTGCTGGAACGCGCCAAACGTCTAGTCGAAGGTGGACGTGACGTGGTGGTCCTGCTGGATAGTATTACGCGCCTGAGCCGTGCCTATAACCTGGCCGTACAGCCAAGCGGACGCACATTATCCGGCGGTCTTGATCCGAGCGCACTGTTTCCGCCAAAACGCTTCTTTGGAGCCGCCCGTAAAATCGAAGAGGGTGGCAGCCTGACCATCATCGCCACCGCCCTGGTTGATACCGGGAGCCGTATGGACGATGTCATCTACGAAGAATTCAAAGGCACCGGTAACATGGAATTGATCCTGAACCGCAAACTTGCCGAACGCCGTGTCTTCCCCGCCATCGACATCTCACTCTCCAGCACACGCCGCGAGGAACTGCTCCTCGACGACAAGACGCTGCGTGCCGTCGTCGTCATGCGCCGCATGTTCTCTACGCTGGCAGACCAACGCGGACTGGAAGCCATGGAAGCCTTACTACAACAAATGTCCAAAACCAACACCAACATGGAGTTCCTGGCCACCCTCAACAAGAGCATTTTCTAAGCAATGCTTGCATCGCCCGACAACCGTGCCTGTTATTAGGGGGTGAAGGTATTGGCAACGTGTGGTTGCCAATACCTTCACCCCTCAATACAGGGTGGGGATAATAATGTCTATCAGTTCATAAATACATCAGGAGACCTTTTGATGAGGCCAGTGAGCATCGAAGGTGTGCGCAGGAACTTCGGGATTAGCAGTGTGTTTATGTATACGGTTACTTTGTTCGATGAAACAGAACAGCGCATCTTTCCTATTGGCGTCGAAAGGCAAGAAGCACTGTCTATCGTTGCGGCAATGCATAATCTGAGCTTACCGCGTCCCCAGACGATTAACGTGATGGTGGAAACGCTCAAACTCCACGGCGTTACGCTTACAGAAGTGGTCATCGAAGACTTCAACTGGCGCTCAACCATCAACCTTTTCTCTACGGCGTTGCGCTGGCGTAATGGTGACGGGGAGATGATCGAGCAAAAACTGGAGCTGCGCCCAGGTGATGCGCTTGGACTGGCAGTGCTGATGGGCTGTCCACTCTTGCTCGCGGACCAATTGGCGGCGCGAGGCGTGCGCCTCTCAGCGGGGCAAACCCCTGAACTCTACATGATTGAGGAGTTGCTGAAACACGAGGACATCATCTTGCCTGAAGGGAAGATGCCGCGTCTGGGGTACAGCAAAACACCGCTACGCGACGCCCTCGTCAAAGAGTTCAAAGCCTCCCTCCTGGGCAAAGCACCCCCTTTTCCCGAAGAAGACATGGAGCAGCGCAAAAAGGACTACCTGGCTTTCCTGCTTTAGAGAAGGTACCGAGGTTGATGACAGGACGCAATCAGCCTGATGGAGTGAGCATAAACATCCTCGTATTTGCGCTATAATACTTCTGGCACTATTTTTGCGCCAGCGAACGCAACGGTTTTCCGAAGGAGAGCATAGCATGACATCTACATCGACAGCTAAAATGTATCAGAATTATATCGGGGGTATGTGGCAGCACGCCAAAAGCGGCCAGACCTTCCCCAACTATAATCCCGCCACAGGGGCACTGATCGGTCACTTTCCACTTTCTGGCAAAGAGGAGGCTGACGCAGCCGTTGCCGCAGCCAGCACGGCCTTCGAGAAATGGCGACTCGTGCCAGCCCCCAAGCGTGGCGAAATACTCTATCGCGTGGGAGAATTGCTGACACGCTACAAAGAGGATGTGGCGCGCACTATGACACAGGAAATGGGCAAAGTCTTAAAGGAGACGCGGGGCGATGTGCAGGAAGGCATCGACATGGCCTACTACATGGGCGGTGAAGGACGGCGACTCTTTGGTTATAGTGTCCCCGTCGAATTGCCCAACAAGTCGGGGGTTGCCACGCGTGACCCAATCGGAGTGGTGGCCTGCATTACGCCGTGGAATTTTCCCATTGCCATTCCAACGTGGAAGATGTTCCCTGCTTTGGTTGCCGGCAATACTGTTGTCATCAAACCCGCCAGCGATACGCCGCTGAGCGCACTGCGGCTCGTCGAAATACTGTATGAAGCGGGTTTGCCAGAAGGGGTGGTTAACATTGTCTTTGGCCCCGGAGGTACCGTCGGTGAAGCACTACTCCATCATCCTGAGGTGGCAGTAGTCTCCTTTACCGGTTCGACCGAATCTGGTCGGCATGTCGCTATCGAGGCGGCGAAGTCACTCAAACGTGTTTCGCTGGAGATGGGTGGGAAAAACGCCGTCATCGTGCTGGACGATGCCGATCTTGACCTGGCGGTTGATGGCATTCTGTGGAGTGCCTACGGCACAACTGGTCAACGCTGTACCGCCTGTAGCCGTGTCATCGTGCAGAGCACGGTACGCAACCAGTTGTTGGAGAAGCTGGTGCCGCGTATTGAAAAGCTACGACTGGGCAATGGTCTGGACGAGGGCGTAGATGTAGGGCCGATCATCAATGCTGCACAGCTTGAAAAAATCCATACCTATACCGAGATAGGCAAGGCCGAGGGGGCAAGACTGATCATTGGTGGCTCTGTGGCCAGTGAGGGTGAGCTTGCACTCGGGAACTTCTATCGCCCCACGCTCTTTGCCGATGTACAGCCCGAAATGCGCCTGGCAACAGAAGAAATCTTTGGTCCCACGCTCTCAGTGATCGAGGTAGGCACCTTTGAAGAGGCTATTGCCGTCAACAACAAAACCAAATTCGGCCTCTCCAGTGCTATCTATACGCAGAACATCAATCGTGTCCAGCGAGCTATGCGCGATATCACTACAGGCATTCTTTATGTAAACTCCGGCACGACGGGCGCGGAGATACAATTCCCCTTTGGCGGGACGCGTGGCACCGGCAATGGTCATCGCGAAGCTGGTATCGCTGGCATTGATGTCTTCACTGAATGGAAGGTAGTTTACACGGATTACAGCGGCAAATTGCAGAAGGCACAGATAGATTCGTAAATGCGGCTTTCGAAGAGACAGACCTCAAGAAGTTTGAAGAGTGGTCGATGGAGAAGAGGAGAAAGAGAAGTGTTAGCTCTTGTACTTCTTGAGGTGTTTGATGAACCATGTTTCTCAGTCATTCCTGTCATGGTGGTTTGCCACCGTGACACCCGCTCATACTCCTATGACGACGCTTGCTCAACGAGAAATCATGCGCAAACGACGTCTTTTCAGCCTTATGCTGTTCATAGCCCTGTTGGTATGCCTGGGATATTTAGTTTGCGCGGTTATCATCACTTCATTAGCTCACCAGGCACCCATGTATGCTCTAGAAGTGGGCTTTATTCTGTTGGCGTTCTGGCTCAATCGACAGGGGTACCTCAAACTCGCCTGTGTAATCTTTTATTTCTGCTATGGAATCACCACCCTCATAGCTGGTCAAACGACCGCTCTCGCGGATCCGCTTTTCCTCTTATGGACCTGTTTTTTGATGACGACTTTCCTGGTATCGCTCGGATTCTTTGTCACGGGATGGATCATTTTCCTGAGTGCGGTGATCGAAAACCTCCTGTTCTTCTGGTACCTACTCATCGTTAATCGCGCTCAAATCACTCTACTGTTATCGCCCCCGGAACTCCAGCATGCCCTTCTCTATCTCTGTATCTTGCTTTACGCGAGTGCCTTCCTGGGCATCTTCTTTGCTGCCGCGACGAAAAAAGCGGTCATCCAGGCCGATCGTGCCATCGAGTTAGAGCAAGCGCACCACACCATTTCTGAAGCATATAGAAGCCTGGAGGTAGCCAATAAAACGATTCAGGTGCAGGCTTTGACGGATGGTTTGACAGGTCTGCCCAATCATGGTGCTATCATCAAGCAAATTGCGGCGGAAATCCTGCATTGTCAGAGTAGTCAAAGCAATTGCGCTATTATCTTTGTCGATATCGATCATTTTAAGCACATCAACGACACCTGGGGACATGCGGCGGGCGATGCAGTGTTGTACGAGGTGGGACAACGGCTTCGCGAGGGGGTGCGTAAGGACGACTGTGTTGGACGCTATGGCGGGGAAGAATTCGCCATTCTGCTCTCGAACATCGAACAGTGGGAAGCGTTTGAGCTGGCCGAACGTCTGCGTTGCTCCATCGCTGAGGCACCCTATGTGTGGCAGCGAGAGGAGAAGCAGTCTGCGATACCTATCCCCCTCACAGCCAGCTTTGGCCTGGCGGCCTATCCCCTTGATGGACTCACAGCGAGGGAATTGCTTGACACAGCAGATACTGCGATGTATACAGCCAAACACACTGGACGCAATCGAGTGTGTCTCGCAGATGGGGAGGGCATAGATTCAGTCGAGCAAGAGAAGAACCAACAGGTACCTCAATACAGCGAGCAGAGCATTCTACAAACGATTTCAACGATGGCAGCGTTTCGCGATCAGGACACACAGGCGCACGCTTACCGAATGATACAAATGGCTGAAGCCACCATGCGAACGATGGGCAGGTCCGAGGATGAGGTCGCGCTACTTCGTCTGGCCGTGCAATTGCATGATATTGGCAAAATAGGTATACCAGATGCCATTTTACATAAGCCCGGTCCCCTTACTAAAGATGAATGGGACGTCATGCGTCTCCATCCACAGATAGGCCAGCAGGTCCTCAACCAGGCAAAAGGACAGTTTGGGCTCGTTTCTCACATCGTAGTGGCTCATCATGAACGTTGGGATGGAAAGGGCTATCCCTATGGGTTGGCGCATCAGGAAATCCCATTGGGAGCGCGTATTCTTGCCGTGATTGATGCTTATGATGCGATGACCTCATCACGTCCTTATCGAGAAGCACTTTCTACAGCAGAAGCCCAAAAAGAACTCCTGCACTGTGTAGGCACCCAGTTTGACCCGCAGGTGGTCGTGGCCTTCTTGCACGTGCTTCAAGCACAAGAGCCAGAGGTGAACATGCTTCCCGCTTCTGTCACCCTATGATTGGAATTCATCCTGCTGCACCTTGTCGAAGTTTTTGGATGTCATTTTTTCTGACCAGAAAGCGAAGGCGGGAAGAGAAGGTAGGAGGAGGAATACCCTTGCAACGATGAAATGCGGTAAGATATCTCCATGCGTAGCAAGAAACGAGGAATAACCCAATGGGTAGCACGTCATATTGGCAAGCAGCGTTAGAGACAACGACAGATATGCCACGTCCGCTTGTTCGGCCTGTTGAGGGCGATTGCACAACGGAGGTCGCTATTATTGGCGCGGGTATTACTGGTAGTGCCATTGCGTTGGAATTGGCGCGGGCGGGAAGAGCGGTCAGGGTTTTGGAAAGTCGTCAGATCGCGGCAGGGGCCAGTGGTCGCAATGGGGGCATCATCACCAATAGCACGGGGGAGAAGTACGCGACCGTCGTAGCGCGCCTAGGCCGTGAAAAAGCCCGTCGCCTCTGGACATTTCATGACGACAATATGCGACGTGCTACAAGCCTCTGCGACGAATTCGCAGAGCGCGGGTGGTCGTGCGAATTTCGGTGCAATGGTATTCTTGGCATGGCGACCAGTACACGTGAATTAGGCACGCTACAGGAGAGTGCTACTCTGTTGAATGAGGATGGTTGGCAAGCGAGCATCGTGGCTCGTCATGAATTGCCAGCAAGGTTGCGGCAAGGCTACCTCGGTGGAATCTTTCATCCTGGCAGTGGCACATTGCAGCCAGCAAAATTTGTGACTGGATTGGCGTTGCTGGCGCAACAGGCAGGAGCTATCTTCCATGTTGAAAGCCCTGTTAATGCCATCGCAGTGGGCACTGATGGCGTGGTGCTTACAACACCACAGGGCAAAGTGCAGGCACGCGAAGTTGTACTGGCGACGAATGCGTGGCTACCAGAAATTGGCACACAACTGGGCGTAGACTGGTTGTCGACGTGCATCAAGCCGACGCGAGGCCAGCTCATCGCCACGGAACCCATCGATGAACAACTCTTCCTGTTGCCATGTGGCGCTGATGAAGGCTACCAATATTGGCAGCAACTGGCGGATGGGCGACTTGTGGTGGGAGGATGGCGCAATCATTCTTTTGACACGGAAACGACCCTGGACGAGACGCCAGGAGGAGAGGTGCAAAGGCAATTGGATGCCTTTGTACATGTGACGCTTGGTCTGCCAGAGGTACGTATCACTCAGCGTTGGGCCGGTATCATGGCCTTTGCTAAAGATGGCTTACCTTTGATTGGCAAACTACCGGGCAGGCCACATTGCTACATCGCGGGTGGTTTCACGGGACATGGCAATGCGTCCGCGCTACAGGCTGCCTGTATCGTGCGTGAGCTTGTTGCTGGTCGGACGCATCCCCAGGCAGACCTGTTTGATCCGGCACGTTTTTTATAGGGTGACGCGATTGCCACCCGCTGGCATAGTAAAGCGCAAGAAGCCGCCCATGGCCAGTCGAGTGCAGATGACATCGAGGGTGAAGAGGGCAAAGAGGAGCGCGGCACTTTTCAACTCGTACAGGCCGAGGTCAAGTAAGCTGAGGTGATTACTGCCAGTGATAAAGAGTCGCCACAGGGCTGGCCCCTGTTGCACACCACCCAGCACGTTGACGGGTAGACCTATTGCGAGGGTCAGCACGATATCAACGCCCAGGCAAAGTGCCGCCATGCGCAGGCCGAGCAGCCAGAAGCGTTTGCTGAGGCGTTCACGTTTGGTAGAGACGATGCGGCGCGTGGCCCAGACGGGACCCAGTAAATATTGCAGCACGAGAAAGAGCAAAGGGGCAGCCACAAAGACCCAATCGGGGAAAAAGGCGGGCGTAATGAGCGCGCCAAGACGCCCCAACGTATAGAGGATGACGCCCTCTACAAGACCACGTCGGTAACTGACTTTATTAAACATGATAGGTTTGACCTGTTAGTTGCAGCCGCAACTACCACCGCCACAACTGCAACCACCCATGGCTGGCGTCTCATCGTAGCTCGTATCTTCTCCGTCGCTGCGTGACATAGCGAAGACGGAGAGTAATCGGCGTACTTTTTCGCTATGGCATTTCATGCAGACGACATCGTCGGCGTGTTGGTGGCTGACGAGCAATTCAAATTTGGCGCGACAGTCTGAGCAGTAGTATTCGTATAAGGGCATAGAAGGGTTCCTCCAATATAGTGACCATACTTCGTATTCACTCTATTGTATGGCCTATTTCAAATATAGTCAAGGTTGTGCTTTATATTTTAGGCGGGGATAGTGGGGGTTCCACATTGTTGCGGTGACGCGACGTTCGAGTTCTTCGGTTGAGGTTTGCTTGGCTACGCCTGCTTGTTGGGCGGCGAGGCCAACCGCGAAGGCCACGCGCCGTGAGACTGTGCGTACATCGGCGACCCTGGGATAGAGTGATGCAGTCGCAGTCTGGCGAGCGGGTGAACATTCGCTGAGCGCACGGGCGGCGGCGGTGAACATCTCGTTGGTCACGCGTCGGGCTTGCGCGGCAATGATGCCAAGCCCCATGCCTGGGAAGATGAACATGTTGTTACATTGTCCGATGGTGATTGTTTGACCATTGTAGGATACGGCGGGATAGGGACTACCAGTGGCGACCAAGGCACGTCCTTCCGTCCACACCATCAGGTCGGCTGGCGCAGCCTCGCTTTTAGATGTCGGGTTGGATAGTGGGAAGATGATTGGTCGTTCAACGTGTTTGGCCATCTCGCGCACGATGGCTTCTGAAAATACGCCTGGCATCGCAGCCGTACCGATCAAGATCGTCGGGTGGACGTGCGTCACTACCTCTTGCAGCCCAATGTGCTCTGAAGATGCTGTAGCTGCAGTAGTGGCTGTTTTCCAGTCAGCGAAACGCTCCTGAGGTTGGGCGAAGATTACCTTCTCTTCCTCTAAATCCTTGCGCCCAGAATGTACTAGGCCACGGCTATCAATCAGCCAGATTGAGCGTCGTGCCTCTTCTAACGAAAGTCCTTCGTATTGCATTGCTGCTACGATCTGTTCGGCAATGCCTGTTGCCGCCGAGCCAGCACCGAGAATAACGACGCGTTGCTCGCTCAGCTTGGTGCCAGTTACCTGCACCGCGGCGAGCAAACCAGCCAGGGTCACAGCCCCTGTCCCCTGGATATCGTCATTGAAGGTGCAAAGCTGATCCTGATACTGCGTGAGCAGTCGCCGCGCATTGTTTTTGGCGAAATCTTCCCATTGTAGTAGCACATGGGGAAACACACGTTTCACTGCCTGGACAAAGGTATCAAGGAAGGCATCGTATTCTGGCCCGCGCACGCGCTCGTGATGCCAGCCCAAATAGAGGGGGTCATGGAGTAGGTCCTTATTATCCGTGCCCATATCCAGGATGATCGGCAGTGTTCTGGCCGGGTGGATGCCCGCACATACGGTGTACAGGGAAAGTTTGCCGACAGGAATACCCATGCCGCCGACACCCAGATCACCCAAGCCGAGGATGCGTTCACCGTCCGTGACCACGATAACATCGATATCTTTATAGGGAGCATGCTGGAGCAGCGTTTCGAGTTCATCCTTATAGGGATACGAGAGATACAAACCACGAGGACGGCGATACAGGTGACTGTAGTTCTGACAGGCCAGGCCCACGACAGGAGTGTAGACGATTGGGCTCATCTCCTCGATGTGCTTGGAAAGCAAGTGGTAGAAGAGGATTTCGTTGCGGTCTTGCAGAGATGCCAGGAAAATATAACGCTCCAGGTCGTCGTCTTTACGGCTGTAGTTTTCATACGTGCGGGCTAGTTGCACTTCCACTGGAGTAATGTGCGGTGGGAGCAGTCCTAACAGGTGGAACTCACGTCGTTCGTCCTCCGGGAAGAAACTTCCTTTATTCAATAAAGGATTTTCCAAAAGCATCCGGCCAGTGACAGATACCTCTAATACATCTTCTTCGATTTGCTCAACATGATCCTCTGTTTGCATTTTGTGCTTAACTCCTTTGGCTCACTTCGCTGTGTTACATAGGGGGTTCTTGTGCATTCATTATATCTCATGGCAATCACACAAGGGCGATCGGCAAGGCTCGTGAATGGTCGTAGGACACAGTCCAGCTTCATTTGTCAGATAGCAATCTCTGCAAAATGGCCTGAGAAGCAAGCTGCCTTGTGACAAATGAAGCGGGACGGTGTAGTAGGGCGCGATTTATCGCCGCCACTGCCGATTTATCGCAATACCATTCAAATAAGGATGAACGGCAACACCGTGTGTGTAGGGACAGGGGGATGAGGGGATGCGGACGCGGGGGCCTTGTGCCTGTCCTGCTGGGGGTTCTGAACATCCCACAGGACGAGGACAAGCACAAGGC
>JBBQXY010000180.1:0-11306 GCA_038209195.1 Ktedonobacterales bacterium
GGCTTTTAGCCGGATTCGCGGCTATTTGTCCACCTTGCGCAAACAAGGATTCCCCCTTTTGTCGGCTCTGAAGGCGACTCTTTGCGGTCATCCTGTCCTTCCCTCATTTCAGTCATCTCTGCTGACCTGAGCTGTTACGAATGATGAATGTATGTGGTCGCCGTAGGTGACCACATACATTCATCATTCAAAAAAAATTCTTGCGAGCTGCCGTAGGCAGCGAGAAGTCAAAAGGACAAAAGCATGCAGGCTACCACTATTGAACAACTGGCAGTACACTATCCCCACCTGGCGGCCGCCTTCGCCACCATCCCACAAGGGGAAGCCCACCTGCGCCGCCTGCATGACTTAAATGACACATGGCAAAACCTGTTGCGCTCCGGTCAAACCCGCGAGTACACAGAAGTTGTCATCACCGAACATCGCCCAGCCTTAGCCGCTATTGACACCTTCGACATCATTTATGCCGGCGGCGGTTTGAACCTGCTCAATGCCGCCGTAATGACACAACGTTATGGTTTGCGCGTCCTGGTCTTTGATCGCTACACGGTGGGAGCGGTACACCGCGAATGGAACATCTCACGCGACGAACTGCGCGAGCTACTGGAAGTCGGGTTACTGACAGCAGATGAACTGGAGAGCGTCATTCAGCGCGAGTACAGTGATGGCCTGATTCGCTTCCATAGCGCACATATTGATGTCCCAGCGGCAGAACTCCATCTGAAAGGCGTGCTGGATGTCGCGGTAGACGCGGAGAAGCTGACCGCCCTGTGTATGAAAAAGATAGAACACTGCCAGCGTCCCGGCTTACCCAACGTCATTTTGCACAACACGACCTTTCAGCTTTGTGCGGTACAACCATCCTCCGGCGTTACGGTTGATGTCACCAGCGCGGATGGTGGGAAACACAGTTATGGGGCGCAGCTTCTGATCGACGGCATGGGTTCGACCTCGCCCATTGCTTGCCAGTTGAACTGTGGACGCCCATTCTCGCTGGTCTGCCCCACTGTAGGAACGGTAGCGCGTGGCTACAAACAGGGGACAACCCCCGACGCCATTGATCCCAGTGTTGGCGAGGTACTTGTCACGACGGAGGATGCTCGTAATGGGCGGCAACTGATCTGGGAAGCATTTCCTGGGTCAGGCGATCAGGTGGCAATCTACCTCTTCCATTATGCAGAGGCGGGGGATAACGTCAATCTGCTCGCATTGTTCGATAGCTTCTTTGCGCAATTGCCTGGCTATAAAGATGTCAGTAATGTTGAGGTTATCAAGCCTGTTTACGGCTTTATACCGGCGGGCTATAATATCGCCTTACCCTGGCAGAAAAAACCCAAGGTGTTAGCCTACGACCGCGTCTTGTCATTAGGAGATGCCGCTGCCTTTCAATCGCCGCTGACCTTCTGCGGTTTTGGCTCGTATGTGCGCAACCTGCGGCGCATCACCACGTTGCTCGCCCTGGCTCTGAAGAACGATTGCTTGCAAGCCGAGGATTTGAACCTTATTCGCGCCTCCGAGGTAGTACCCGCGGTAGCACGGGCCTTCAGTAAATTCATGATCGCGAAACCTGAGGGTGCTGAAGCGGCGTGGCAGGTAAACGAGACGTTGAATGTCTTTTGCCAGATTCTCTATGCCATGGGGCCACGAGTCACCAACGCATTCTTTAAAGACCGCATTGGCTGGCTCGATTATACGCGACTTGTGCTCAACACACCTGTTTACTACCCAAAGATATTTCGGCTCGCCTTCAGCACCCTGACGCTCACCGAGGGCATTGGCTGGATCACCGCCTGGCTACAGCTTGGACAACAAGCGGCGGCATTCACTCTGTACCGTTTCGCGAAAGGAGTAGTGCAGCACGCTCCTATAGACATTACATTACGTTCCCCATCATGGCGACCGCAAGCGAGGTTGCGTATGGCGGCGCAACGTGAGGCAATGGAACAGATAGAACGTGGCAAGCGCGAGGGAGATCAGCGCTCCACAATAATGCGCAAGAATATTGGGTTCAGACTGGGGAGGTTTTGGCCGCGAGGGTGATAGAGCGGCGAAATGTGAGCTTGCCAGACGACACATTTCGCCGCTCCCTTGTTGACAAAAGATCATCAATTCTTATTATGTATAGCATAGGGATAATGTGGAAGGGACGGGAAAAATGTTGGAGTCTGAGAACACACAGGGCAATCGAAATAGGTCAAGTAGGGCGCACACAATCCAATCCGACAGCCTGATTGGGCACACGCTAAACAACGGCGATTATACCATCGATGCGGTATTGGGACAAGGTGGCATGGGACAGGTATTTCTCGCGCAGCATACGACCCTCCAGGTGCAGTTCGCACTCAAGCAGAGCCGTGCTGACAAGCCGATACCCGAAGAGGTGAGCAGGGAACTGGACACCATACTGCACGCACAAAACACGCTCCACCTTCCATCTGCTAGCACTATCACGGAGAGTGATTTTCCTACCAGCGGCGGTACCCAGACCGATCGCTTCTTACGAGAAGCTCTCTTGCTCGCACGACTGCAACACACGGCCTTACCAGCGTTGTATGACTATTTTCTGGAAGATGGGTATTGGTACTTGGTGATGGATTATATTCCTGGCCCAACACTCAGTACCTATATGCACAAGTATGCCCCCCTCCCACCGTTGGAAGCTTTGAAATATGTGATGCAATTATGTGATGTGCTGGAATATCTGCATAAGCTGAAACCACCGGTAGTCTTCCGTGACTTAAAACCGTCCAATATTATCCTCTCACCGGAGGGGCGAGTAATGTTGGTGGACTTCGGTATTGCGCGCTACTTTAAGGCGGGGCAGATGAACGATACCGCTGAATTTGGCTCCCCTGGCTATGCTCCTCCCGAACAATATCAAGGTGGTAGCCAGACCGATGGGCGTTCCGACCTCTACAGCCTTGGTGTGATTTTGCACGAAATGCTGAGTGGCAAACGTCCAGTGAGTATGGGTGGGAAGCTCGAATCGCTGCACTACCTCAATCCCGCAATATCATCCATTCTCAGCGGCCTGGTCATTATCGCAACGCGCACGGAGCCGATGTATCGCTTTCAATCCGCCCATACGTTCTATCTGGCCCTTGAACGCGCCTATGCTATAGAAGAACGGAGAGCCTACCAGAATAGCATTCTGGCGGCTGAACCGAACGGGCCAACGCAATGGTCATTCCTCCATACCTATGTCCCGACACTTGATCCCAACGTTAAGCAGGTAGCGGCTATACCACAGTCTCAACGGAGCCAGGTACGAGAAGCACTGCAAGAGGCACACCAGGAACGCGTAGAACAGGAACGCGCGGAAATTCACCTGACCTCGATCGATCAAAGTTTGAAAAAACGCTCGAATATGGGTATCATTTCCGACGCTAGTCTTGCTGCTGCCGATAGCGCTGTGTATACTGACGTGACAGTCAGGGCAAAGCCTATCATTGATTACGGGGAAATGTACGATGAAGAAGAGGAAGAGGAGGTGCCGCCACGCCAGTCGTATAGGATACGCCGCCTGATCCAGATTGTCTTTGGCATTGCGTTGATCATATTTGTGGTCATGGCATCGCTCCACTTTGCTGACTTCTTCAAGCAGCACTCAAGCAGCGTCCCTATTCCGGTAAGACAGTCAACGCAGGTTACTCCCAGCCAAGGCATGACCGTTGTACCAAATAGTTCATGGCAGATATTGCCCTCGCTCCCTTCGCCAGAGGCTGATAATACCGCCATGTATGTACAGCTACAAGGGCACGACTATATCTACCTGACCAGTGGCTTTCGCGGCCCCAAGGCCAGCCCTCACTATGACCACAATCTGTATCGCTATGATATCGCCGCCGCCCACTGGGAAACGGTAGTCGCACGTACCTTCCCCGGTATGGTCAACAACGCGATAGCGATGGATGAGCAGCATAACCTCTATTTCACGATTGGCTTCTCTTCCGATTTGTACGCTATTACCTCTGGCCTTTATCAATACCAGCCCACCACAGGGGTAATCAAGAAGATTACGCCACCGCTCGCAATGCCTATCGGCTTTGGAGCGGCTATGCTGGCGGATCAACATGGACATCTCTATATCGCTCAAGGGTTTATGACGGCTGGCAATCCACATGGACTGGCGTCTACAGGTTGGTATCGCTACGATATCGCCAGTGGACAATGGCACACCCTGGCTCCTTTGCCCAGCGGATTAGGCTATAGTATCCTTGCCTCTGACAATGCAGGTGGAATTCTGCTGTTAGGGGGAGCGCAAGATTCCGGTCAATACCTACCATCCAGGCAGGTGTATCGCTACGATATCACACAAAACGCCTGGACAACGGAGCCGGAGACATCCCCTGTTGCCATGAGCGGGGCTTCAAGCTGCCTGAACACGCCTGACCAACTTGTGGTTATCGGGGGATTTGATGCAAAGAGCAATCAAACATCGGGGCAGGCGTGGCTGGTTGATCTCCACACCCTCGTCTGGACGCCAGCCACCTCCATACCCTCCGGAGGCTCGTTCCTGGGAGCAGCCGCCTGTGATGGAGCTGGACACACGTACCTTTCGCGCGGTGCGAATAATCCCAGCACGCCAACACCCGATTTCTGGGAGTTGACCTTACGCTAGGCGAACGATGCTCAGCTATGGATAGATGGTTTCATACACCAAAGGCCCGACCGGAACAGGGCTATCACTCCAGGTATAACAGGCCAGTAGAGCATCATAGACAGCAGCAGCCTCTGCGCTACTGCGAGCGTGAACCTCTACCAGAGGTTCACCCGCCGAGCGATATTCGCCTACCTTTGCATGCAAGAGTAGGCCGGTGCGATGGTCTATCTCATCGCCCTTCTTCAAGCGGCCCGCGCCCAGATGCATACTGACGACACCAATTTGCTCTGACGCGATAGAGGCAATGAAGCCACTGCGCGGTGCGACGAGCATGGAACGCACAGGAGCGGCAGGCAACAAAGCGAGATGTTCAATCTGCCGGGCATCACCGTCCTGCGCTGCGATAACCTCGGCTAGTTTCGCGACTGCGGCACCGGAACGGACAGCTTGCTCCACGTACCGCTCAGCTTCGGAGAGGCTGGCAGCTTTCCCAGTCATAAGCAGCAGTTCCGCCGCCTCGTGATAGCAAAGGTCAGAAACATCCTGCGGTGCCGTGCCATGCAGTATAGCAATGGCCTCAGCCATTTCCAGAGCATTGCCAATGGCATGGCCCAGAGGTTGATCCATCGAAGTAATCGCCGCCACGGTATGCAGGCCCGCCAGACGCCCAATCGTCACCATCGTCTGCGCCAGTTGCCGCGCCTGTTCTACCGTCTTCACAAACGCGCCGGAACCAACTTTCACATCCAATAAAAGATGTGAGGCACCAATCGCCAGCTTTTTGCTCATAATACTGGCTGCGATAAGGGGAATGCTTTCTATGGTGCCGGTAACATCGCGCAGGGCATACATCCTGCCATCGGCTGGCGCCAGGTCTTGCGATTGACCCGCCAAGACGATGCCATGCCGCGTGAGAATTTGCATGAACTCCGTTGACGAAAGCGAAGCGCGAAACCCTGTAATAGACTCTAGCTTGTCGACGGTACCACCGGTATGGCCCAACCCACGCCCCGACATTTTACCAACCGCCACACCACAAGCTGCCACCAGGGGAGCGACTGCTAAGGTCACCTTATCACCCACGCCGCCTGTACTATGTT
This sequence comes from Ktedonobacterales bacterium, assembly GCA_038209195.1. GTDB lineage: Bacteria > Chloroflexota > Ktedonobacteria > Ktedonobacterales > Ktedonobacteraceae > JBBQXY01. The sequence goes on from JBBQXY010000180.1 coordinate 5,704, forward strand.
TATCGACGACGGGCGAGATCGTGTCGCGTACATGCAGCTCCTGACCGGAATGGGCCATAGCCAGCGTCAGGTCACTGATCTCACGAGCATCCATACCTTGCCAGTAGACGGCCATCAGCCAAGCCGACATCTGGTAATCGGGGATGGATGCGCGCATATATTCGGCGATAAGCCAATCTATCTCAGCGGTGTCGAGAACGCCTCCATCGCGTTTCTTGCGAATAAGTTCAACTGCCTGCATAGACTTGTTGTTTCCCTGTCACTACATTAACTCACTCTGTAAGCACAACACGCACTGCATCAGAGGCGAAGCCATCGTTTGTCTCAACCAGGTAACGAACCATCGTCTGGCTTCCCAGACGAGCGTGGCGATCAAAGGTAATCTGCCCATTGGTAAAGCCATAGACGTCGCTATCGTGCGGCAGCACCCCCTGGACGACAAACGTTTCATGGTCGGTACTCAATTGCTCTTCCAACGCCTTGAGCAATGTCGCTACCTGTTGCCAGGGAGCACAGCGAGGAAAGGCAATACGCACAGTTTTTTTCCACATGGCGTTGGTAGTCGTATTTAGCACGTTATAGGCCAACGCCCCCTGTTCCAGTGCTTTGAGCTGCTGCACATTTTTTGGTGGAAAGGGTGCCGGGGCAGGCGGTTCAGGTGCGGAAGCAGGGGTAGGTTGTGGCCTACTACGAGCGAAAGATTGCGACTGCTGAGACTGCTGCGGCTGTTGAGGAGGCACAGGAGGCATGGCACGGCCCTGTGTTACTTGCCCTGGACGCCCCCCGCTAGGTTGATAAGAAGATTGTGGCTGCGCGGGTGGCGCAGGATATCGTTGTGAAGGTTGTGATGATGATGATGGCGGCTGATTGGGTGGTTGTGGACGGTTCGTCGGCGGTGTTTTTAAGCCGATAGACATATCACGACCACAATGAACACAATATTTCGCCTGATCACCATTGGTAGTTCCGCAATATGGGCAACGCATTGCTTGCTCTCCCATCTAATCGTCAAGTTAGCTTTTGTTGCTGTAGTATATCATACGCAGCCATGATGGTAGCCGTTATACAAATTTGAAAGACGCTTGGTGCCGAAGAAAATCAAATCACGCTACCTGCAAGACGCGCTACAACCATGACCTTAGTCATGGTCATTTATTCTACCTTTCGATACTTCCCAAAGAGGCAGTATCACATGTATATTTCTACTATACAGTACTCTAAGGTATCAGTAAGGAGCCTTGCGGATCAATTGAAATATGTTGGAACAACAGCAGTTTTTACGATACTAAATTTTTCAGATAAAGGAGCTAAAGCGTGCAAGAATCTATGATGCATGGCACAGTAACAGGCCCTATTCACTTGCCTGCTGATGGGCGAACGGTAGAAGTTGATGTGCGCAATCTAGTGAAGACTTTTGGCAAGCATGAGGCGGTGAAAGGCGTTTCGTTCACTATTGGGAAAGGCGAAATTTTTGGCCTCCTCGGACCCAACGGTGCGGGCAAAAGCACGAGCATCAATATGATGTGCGGCTACCTGCAACCAACTACCGGCGATACAATAATAGAAGGCATTTCTATTGCTAAAAAACCGCGCAAAGTCAAAAGCATGATTGGGGTAGTTCCGCAGGAAATTGCCCTCTACAAGGACCTTACCTCCTCGGAAAACCTAGAGTTTTTCGGCTCAATCTACGGCCTATCCAGCAAAGTACGCAAGGAACGCGCCGCTGATGTGCTCCATTTTGTTGGGCTCTACGAGCGGCGGAAAGACCCTATCAGCACATTCTCTGGCGGCATGCAACGCCGCATCAATATGGCTATCGCGATGATGCATCGCCCCACCTTCCTGATGATGGACGAGCCAACCGTTGGCGTCGATCCCCAGTCACGCGAGAACATCTTTGATACCATCGAAAAACTGCGCGACCAGGGTACCACCATCCTCTACACCACGCACTACATGGAGGAGGCCGAGCGTATGTGCAACCACATCGCCATCATGGACGAGGGCAAGATCATCGCCATGGGTACCCTCGACCAACTGCTTGCTCTGCGCGACCAGAATCGCGAAATTGCTCGCCCCCACGGCCTACAAGAACTCTTCATTCAACTCACCGGCAAAACCCTGCGCGATTAATCTATAAGGAAAGAAAACACTATGAAAACTCTGTGGTATATCGCAAAAAAAGATCTCTTACTGGTCGTTAAAGATAAAAACTCATTCCTGCTCTTACTTATCGTGCCTCTCGTCCTTATCGCTGCAGTTGGCACAGCTCTTGGCGGCCTCTTTGGCAGCAGTAGCACTCAGATCGCCATCACGGTCGCGGTGAACAATGCTGATAGCGGCTACGTTGGGCAAGCTATTGTCAAAGCATTAAAGATCAACAATAGTCAACTCGCCATCACCGTCAACCAGTACTCCGACCCTAGCAAGATCAAGCAACTGGTCGCGGCTGGCTCAGCTAATACTGGCGTAGTCATCCCATCCGGCACAACCGATAAGCTGATTGCCGCCTCCAGCAATGGTTCAACTACACAGAATCTCGTCCAGTTCTACTCAATTCCTAGCAGTAACGATCCCAGCGTTGCGATCACGCAAGGTGTTGTCACGAGTGTCGTCAACCAACTGGTCAGTGCGCAGTATGCTGGAAGCGCGGCTGTGGGGCAGGTCTACAAGGTCTGCCATCTGCCAGGGAACCATTGTGCGCAGAGTACGATTGACGCGGCGAGTATTGCCCGTATCGTCGGACAAGCCAGCGCAGTCAATAGCCAGGCCGCGCAGGTCGAGGCTCTGACGGCGGGGAAAGTTCCCGGCAAGCTCAATGAATTTGACTATGTTGTACCTGGCTATGCCCTGCTCTTCGCGCTCTTCGGTATCCAATCGGCAGCCGCCACGATTTTGCAAGAGAAGGAAGATGGCACCTTCCGTCGCCTGCTCATCGCGCCGGTGCAGAAGTACGCACTACTGGGCGGCAAACTATTCGCCCAATTTATCCTGACGCTGGCACAACTGTTGGTGCTCTTCGCCATCGGCTACTTCGCCTTCCATCTGACGATTGGTTCCTGGCCTGCTGTGCTAGTGCTGCTGATTGGCACCAGCTTCGCCACCACGGGCCTGGGCATCCTACTGGTTTCTATTGTTAGGACTCGCCGCCAACTCAGCCCTATCGTCACCCTGGTCACACTGATTACGTCTGCCATTGGTGGTGCGTGGTGGCCACTGGCCCTGGAGCCAAGCTGGATGCAGCAGGTTGCTAAGCTCGGTATCACGGCCTGGGCGATGGAGGGTTTGAACGGCGTGATGCTCTCCGGCAAAGTCTTAACAGAAGTTTATCCCGATGTCTTGGGACTGCTGGGGTACGGCATCATCTGCTTCCTGATCGCCATGCGCTTCTTCCGCTTTCAGGAAAAAACCGCGTAATATACGCATAGTCGGCACAACAAAATGGGTATGGTTGATGAGCCATACCCATTTTGTTGTGCCGACTATGCGTATGAAATTAACCTTTGAGGACAGCTTCAACCAACTGGGCATTGGAGGTTGTTTTTTCCAATAAGCGAATCACCTGTTCAGTGACTTCGCGGCGGGGGAGATCGGCTAGCTTACGCCTGAGGATGGCCATTGTGCGGAGTTCGGTTGGTGATAGCAGGCGTTCTTCTTGGCGCGTGCTGGAGGAGGCCAGGTCTACGGCGGGGAAAACACGACGATCAGCCAGTTCACGCGAGAGGCGGATCTCCAGATTCCCTGTGCCCTTAAACTCTTCGTACACCACTTCATCCAACTTGCTGCCCGTCTCGACAAGGCAACTAGCAACGATGGTCAAGCTGCCGCCCTCTTCAATAGTGCGAGCTGCTCCAAAGACGCGTCTCCCAACCTCGAGGGCATGCGCATCGATGCCGCCGGAGAGCGTGCGGCTGCCAAAGCCGCCGCGCTGGTTGCGCGATCCACTCCACATATCGGAATTGTTATTATGCGCACGAGCCAGACGCGTCAAGGAGTCCAGCAGCACAATAACATCTTTCCGCTGCTCCACTTGCCGTTTCGCATCGTTTAGGGCCTGCTCCACGATGCGACCATGGCGTGCCGAATCCTGGTCAAAGCTCGAAGCATAGAGTTTGACATTCGGCCCCTGCACCTCTGTACGCCACTCCGTCACTTCCTCCGGTCGCTCGTCCACGAGGCAGAGAAAGAGGCTGGCAGCAGGATAATTTTGTTGGATAGCGGCGGCGATCTGGCGCAGAACCGTGGTCTTGCCCGCCTGGGGTGGTGCCACCACCAGGGCACGCTGTCCAAAACCTAGCGGTACAAATAGGTCCATCAAGCGTGTAGAAAGCGGTGTAGGGCCAGTTTCCAAGGTAATACGTCGATTGGGATGGATTGCCGTCAATTTTTCAAAGGGGGTATGTATCGAAGCCACTCTTCCTCAGTCCTTTTATGCGCCACCATGAGCGGCGGGAGTCTTTGTAATCAGTGTACCATATGACGTCTAGGGGTTGTCAGTGGAAAGAGGTTATTATCCTGTAAAAAGCATAAACTTTGTGTTCATAAGTTTCCATGAATACTCTCCATAACTTCCATTAGAGAGCTTATTTTCATTCTTGAGACATAATGCCATATTTTTTTGATAGTACTATGAATCGGTTTCCAAAAATGCCTCTTAGAGCCTCGATTGTTGATTATTTTTATTCTTTGAGAGTTTATACCATTTTGTTTCACTAACTGCTGAACTACAAATGATAAATATTGCGCATTATCTTTTTGTTCATATGCGTCGAAGGTATGTTTAGGTACAAAGTGATCATCGCTACTGCGGGGATGTCTTATTCTATTTCTCACACGTTTCATGCCAATACTTATGTCTACATCTAATATCAAAACAAATGCATCTTGCAAAAAAGCTGGGCTGAAATTACTAAATGCTCGCACATAATCACTGCGAGCAAACTCAATGACAAGCAATGCATTTTCGGGATATTTGGTATTTTCAATTGATCTTTCTAGCTGCTTTAATGCACTGTTATAGACATTAGCGTCTTTAACGTAGAATCCTTTATGCTCTCTTGGAGAAAATTTTTTTTGTGCTTTATCTGACTGAAACATGTTAAACAAAATATCATAATCACAGAGGCTTAGGGCGGACCATGAAGCATAATTTCGTTCAATATAATCTACGATATAACGCGATACAGTTGATTTTCCACTGCCAGGCAATCCCAAAATAAACAATTTTTGTGGCATAACGCACTCCATGAAGGTTAAAGCACTTACTATAGGTTTGGCATTACCTACCCATATACTTACAAAAGAAACACTTTGAAACAACCTTTGCTATTGTAACACAGGATAAGCAGCCTTGAAACAGCAAACGAACGCTAGGATTGAAAGTCCTGATAAAAATACAGAAATAACTATCTCCGCCGATAAAGTGAAATAGTAAGAAAAGTATGTATATTTAACGTAGAAACAGAGGGTGTAAAATAGATTGTGTAAGTGGTCAAACAGAAAAATGGATGAAGAGGAAGATAGAGGAGAAAAACATGACCATTCGACCCGAATTGATCGACGAACTGCTCCAGGAATGCGCAGACCCGCAGGAGGTTCTAGCA
>JBBQXY010000181.1:0-11213 GCA_038209195.1 Ktedonobacterales bacterium
TCTTTCATCACGCTGCGCCAGTTGGTCACGCAGGGACTGGTTCTCTTCTCGCAGATGAATACGTTCTTCTTCGATCGTCATACTCTTACTTTACTGGGTTTGTCGACGTTTGGCAAGCCTCTACTGACCTGAGTTGTTACAAAAATTCATGCTATATATTACTGTTAGCCCTGTGCCATAGAACTGCCTGACCTCTTTCAGCTTATCGGCTGGGTACCGTCTCATCCAATGCAGAATTCCACCAACGCCGGAGCGAGGACACATAAACACATGGCTTTCCCCCAGACGACCGAAGAACATCGTGCTCCCAATCTCCCCTCAATCCTCAATCGCCTGATAAGCCAACGTCCAGAAATCGACGTTCGATGGAGGTGGCTCGGGCGAGGCCCAGGCGCACTGCGACATCAACACGATCACCATCTCCTCCCTGGGGTCTGAATACCAAGAGGCACCCAGTCCGCCATCCCAACCATAACGACCGGGTACCGCCGCGATATCGTCGCGCCTGGTGATCACGGTTACGCCGAACCCCCAGCCATGGTTGTCAAAAAAGCCAGGTATCAGGCCGGACACCGCCTTCTGCTCAGGCATCTATTCCTCTTCTGTCTACAATGAAGAAAGAACCTTTTCGCCCGCGAAGAACTCCTCCAGCACCGGAACGAGACTTTCTGCCTTGACCATGTGCGTCTGCCCTGCCAGCGTGCGGTAATCAGCATTGGGCAACGTCTGCGCCAGCGCCTGCATCGCATGCCGCATCCATGTCGGACTTTTACCGCCATCCATCACCAGCGTAGGAGCTTTGATGGCGGATCCCAACGTCGTTGGTAATGGTTTGCCGGCCCCGTAAGCCACCACCGTGCTAATATCGTACGGCAGCGTGTGCGCGACGGCGGTGAGCTTCGACCACATTGGAAAGAGCGGCATAATGGCGACCATAAAGCCGGGCGTACCGACCTGCCTCATGAACATCTTGACCGCTTTCGAGCGCCGATTCTGCGCCACCGCCTCTTTGAGATGAGCCAGGAATTCGTATGTTATTGGTTTGCGAACATCATCGACCACGAATGGTGCCTCGTATAGTGCCAGTTTCGTGATCCCTGGCAACTGGTTTGCCGCCGCGATGGCCAGCCCAGCACCTGAAGATTGACCACACACGTAGGCTGTCCCACCAACCGCTTCGACCAGCGCTGCAAGGTCTTCGATTTCCCGCTCAACCGCGTATGGCTGGGTATCGCCGCTTTCGCCGCGTCCCCGGCGATCATACGTAATGACCGTAAAATGTGGCGCAAGCTTCTCAGCCAGACCTTGCGCAGGCCCGAATTGCCGATAGCACAGCGCACCATCCACCAGGATGAGAGCCGGTCCCTGACCAACCTGTGAGTAGGCAATAATGGTACCATCTTGTGAAGTTACCGTGTTTTGTGTGCTGACTGTGGACATTTCCATTTCCTTTTCTCCCTTTTACTGGGTAGCGCCATAAACTCCTACTATTTGGGTAGCTCCTGTACATACCCGACCAGGTAATCCCAGGTCATATTCATCCCTTGCACCATGCCCATCCCGACAGCGACTTTCAACGCCTCCGCACTGGCGAATTGAATACGAGCGGAAACCTGCGTCTTGCCTGCCTCTTCCATTTCCGTGAAGATCACGGTGGTCAGGTGTTCCGCCATACCCTCAATGGGATTAGCATGCTCGTCGGCGAAGGTCGAGGTGTAGACCAGCTTCTCCGGCGGCACGATTTCGCTGTACACGCTACGCGCCCAGTGCTCTTGACCCTCCGGTGAACGCATGGCGTAGTGCCAGATGCCACCGGGCCGCAGGTCGATGGTGCAGACGGGAACAGTATACGGCTGTGGTGCCCACCAGCGCTTGAGATGCTCCGGCTGCGTGAAAATCTCAAACATCAACGTGCGCGGTGCGCTGAATTGCCGTTCCACGACAAATTCCTGCTCCCCAACATGGCGGCTCAGAGATTGGTAATCAAACATTGTTGTCCTCAATTCGGTTGCTGGTGTGTTGCTCATTGACCTGCAATTCCAGTAGGTAGTCGTCCAGACGATCGAAGCGTTCTTCCCAGAGGCGACGAAAAGTTTGTAGCCAGGCCTCCAATTCCTGAAACGGTTCGCGCCTCAACCTGTAAATTCTCCGGTTGGCCTGCGGCTGAACTTCCACGATCTCAGCCTCGCTCAAAACCTTGAGGTGCTTCGACACCTGCGGCTGCTGTAATCCCAGCCGCTCGGTAATCTCACCTACCGTTAGAGGGCCATCGCGCAACAGTTCGACAATCTGTACGCGGTTTGGCTCCATCAGAGCAGTCCATAGTGTTTTCATACTCCTAGTATACCCGATAAGGAATATACTTGTCAAGGTATATTCCTATAAAAGCATATTTAATTTGTCATTCTGAGCCGCAGCGAAGAATCTATTCCCTTGCAGGCCATTTAAGCCTTGTCATGCGGAGTGCCGCCTTGTCGAGGAGTGTATTCGCTTCGCTCGACGCCGTGGCTACCAGAAACTTCTGCTCTGGACCAACAGTATCCTCGTAGAAGCCCGCCACATCTACGCGAAAATAGGCTTTAAACTCATCGCCGAAGAAGCCCATCACAGTTTCGGCCATGATCTCATTGGCGAAACATGGGAATTGCCTCTATGAGCAGGGGGGCGAGCTAAACCGTGCGCCTAGGTGTAATCCACCGTTTTGAAAAGTCTACTCATGACAAGGACACTCAACTTTGAGACGTTACCGTAACAGACTGAGGCAGTCAAGATCTCGTGTGGCACTCATCAAGCGTTGCAGTTTGGGCCACCAATAGTCCCGCACAGAACCATTGGTTTGGTCCCAGATGGCTACCTGCAAAAAGATCATGATCATCAAACGATAATCTTCCAACAACTGATCCCACGTGTAATTCGTGACACCATGGGCCTGAAGTGCCGCTACATACTGGCGCAGCATGGTTTTTTCTCGTTTGTTTTCCTGGCGCTGGGCTGAGGTCCAGGAGGATGCGTACATCGTGACCAGGTCAAACGCTCCCATCCCTCCATACGGCCCTTGCCAGTCCAGCATGTAGACCCTCCCATCTTCATTTGTGCGCGGCACCAGGAAATTGGCGAGATAGGCATCGGTATGCAGAAAGGTAAGCTGGTGGTGCGTAGGGAAGCGTTTGGCGAGATAGCGTTCCCAGGCCCTTGGCAGCAAGCGAAGCATCTCACTGATCTCTGAGACGAAATCCTGGGGCAACCAATGGCCCTCTGCACCAAGACAGGACTGCCAATTCTGATCGAGCCATTGGCAATAGTCACGAAAATGCTCTTCATCCTGCAAGTCAGAATCCAGTTCCAGAGGAGGAGTCCCTAATTGTGGATGTTCCCACCACGCGGCGTGAAATGCTGCCAAGGTCTCGACGACTTGGTGCAATGTTGCCTCAGCAGGCATGTCTTCCTGTTGGATTGATTGTTGCGTCGTGAGTCGACGCGTGACAGGAAGGTGATGGGTTGCGCTGAGGTCATGAAGCAAAAGCAACGAGTCTCCGGTCTGCTCATCATATGTCGCCACCACATGCGGGATAATCATGGGGAAACGATGTGCATCTTGTGCGATAAACTGATAAAAAGCGACCTCACTCCGTCCAGCTTCTCTTCCCCAATCAGTCGGCACATTCTTCTTGAGTACCAGTTCCGCAGGCATCTGTGGGACTGCATCCGGTGAATAGCTCACCTTCAGATGTTGGATCTGCGAATTAAATGCCTCATTTTCGGTGGTGTGGACCGCAAGAACGCGTCCTCCTTGGAGTGCTTTTTCTTGATAGAGGAGCTCAGTCAGTTCAGCAGGCGTCATAAATACTATCCTTCCTATCTCTCGACAATGCTCAGGAGCGCATGATCTTCCCGCCCCATTCTCAAAGGGTATTCTACCTCAGCAGCTATTATACTGTTGTTGAACGGATGATGCGATTGTTCCCAGAGTGCAGCCTTGATCTCTTCAATATCTGTTGATTGCATCTCAAGAGTGTAGGTGGAAGCTACGAGGTTGACAAGAGGATTGGTCAGTTTGGAGTGCCAAGCAGCGTGAAGTCATAACTATATGATATAGTTATTCAGGCCAAAGATCGGCTTTGACCAAAACAATCGTGTCAGCAAAGGACAGCTAACGAAGCGAGGGAAAGATGGACCAAGAAGGACGAGTTACGACAGAGCGGCAGGGACATGTACTGCTCATTGGGCTGGATCGCGTTGCCAAGCGTAACGCGTTTGACAGACCGATGCTCAATGCTCTAGCACTGGCTTACGCCGAGCTAGAGCATGACGATGAATTGCGTTGTGGTGTGCTTTTTGCTCATGGAGACCATTTCACAGCGGGCTTGGAACTGACTCAGTTTGCATCCTCCCTAGGGCACTTCGAGTATCCTGAAGGCGCGCTAGATCCCCTTGGCATTCAAGGCCCGCGCCTCACAAAACCACTGATCTCAGCAGTGCAAGGCATATGCCTTACCATCGGCATTGAGTTGATGCTAGCAACGGATATACGCATTGCCGCTTCCAATACACGCTTTGCCCAAATAGAGATCAAGCGTGGCCTCTTTCCCTTTGGAGGCGCGACCATTCGCTTGCCACGCGAGCTTGGCTGGGGCAACGCCATGCGTTATTTACTGACAGGTGATGAGTTCGACGCCGACACGGCCCTGCGTCTCGGCCTCGTGCAGGAGGTAGTTGAACCGGGGCAGCAACTTGCTCGCGCAACGGAACTGGCTCAAGTCGTTTCAGCCCAGGCACCACTGGGAGTGCGCGCCACCCTCAAATCAGCACACGTAGCCATTGCCGCAGGTGAGGAGGCCGCGATCCAGCAATTTGTACCCGCTCTGCAAGAACTGATACAAAGCGAAGATATAAAAGAGGGCATCCAATCCTTCATTGAACGACGCCCAGCCAACTTTAAGGGCCAGTAACGAATAGCCTGCTCAAAGGCGGCAAACCAACTTTCTCTCACAGGTACTTTATGGTATCTTCCTTGAATTTTTGCAATGCCTGTGATATATTTCGTGCATGCACCTGATATATCAGACATCGCTATGGAGCTTTCTTTAGCCTTCAATTGTGAAGGAGTAACCTATGGAAAACATACAACTTCTTCAATACTCCCCCTGAGAACGTTTCTTGCCTATGTCAACTTTTTAAGACAACGGCTCTTATTGTAATTACCTCAAAGGAGGCTGAACAATGGCGAATCCATCTATGGACTCATCTTCTGAGGCACCTCAACAGGTTCACCGCCTGGAGAAGAATGTGCTCTCCGTTCCCAACGGCATCGCACTCGCGGCAGCCGCTATGGCTCCCGTTCTCGCTGTGGTGCTCAATGCACCGGCTGCCGGCCCTGTTGCAGGTGCCGCGCTCCCACTCTCGTTCTTATTGGCATTCATAGCCTGCTTACTGGTTGGTAATTCGATTGTCCAGTTCGCACGCCGCCTACCCTCGGCAGGATCATTCTATACATTTAACAGTTATGGGCTGGGTAAGACCGCAGGTTTCTTCACAGGTTGGCTTTTCTGGATTGGCTATGCCATCCTTGCCCCCGGTTTGTTCACTGCTTTCGGTGCCTTTGCACACGACTATGTTACCGCGACATTCAATGCCGACGTACCCTGGTGGATTTTCAGTCTTGCTGGCTTCGCCATCGTCGTAGGTTTATCCATTCGTAGTATCAAAGCATCTGTCCAGGTTGACCTGGCATTGCTCATAGCCGAGGTGCTGGCTTTTTTACTGCTTGCTGTAATTGCCATAGCGAGAGCCGGTAGTAGTAACACGCTGACGGTATTTACTCCCTCTGCGTCTCCAACTGGATTTTCTGGTGTTGGTCTGGGCGTTGTCTTCGGCATTCTCTCTTTCATTGGCTTTGATGCAGCCGCGACACTGGGTGAAGAAACCCGTAATCCACGCCGCAACGTGCCCTTAGCGGTCGGAGGCGCGCTGATTATGGTGGGCGTATTCTATGTCTTCATTATGTACGCCTTGACCGTTGGCTATGGGATTACAAACCCAGCGAATTTTCACGCCTTCTTGAACGACCCTAATCCGATTGTCACCCTCGCTCACAATAATACGCCTTGGTTACAACAGATCATCGATTTGTGCGCATTGGCAGGATTATTCTCCTGCTTGCTTGCCATCCACAACACCACCATCCGCATCATCTTCTCGATGGGGCGTGACAGGGTATTACCGGGCTGGCTCGGCAAGGTGCATTCTCGTTGGTTCTCGCCCTATACCGCCATCATCGCACAGGCGATTTTCACTGTGGTGCTTGGTTTTGCCACAGGCTTATGGTTAGGCCCAGGCGCAACTGGTGCCTATGGGTTCACTGGTGCCATCGGGACGGTTGCCATTGTGATCGTCTATATCATGTGTAATATCGCCTTGATCCGCTACTTCTTCAGACTACCCGAGCGCAACTGGCTCCTGCATATCGTTATTCCCATCTTGGGCGTAGCCGCTTTGCTTTATCCTCTCTGGGCAGTAGCTCAACCAGGACAGGCTTTCCCATACAACCTGGTACCATATATCGTGCTTGCGTGGCTCGTACTTGGCATTATCACCTTTGCCTATTTCCGCGTCAAGGCCCCAGAGAAACTGACCGCGCTTGGTGCTTTCCTTGCCGAGGATAACCCATCTGAGGATCGGCTGATGTTGGAGGACGCCACACACAGTGCGCATTCTGCCGACGCGGATTAATAGGAGCATTCGTCTCAGGTATTCCAGGTTGGAGAGGCATGATTACGATCGAGAATAAGGTTGTTTACACCACATTAGCGGAACTGGTCGATCGGAAACATACTGCCCTGCTCATTGTTGATATGCAGAACGATTTCTGCAAAACCGGTTGGGCCTTTGATCGGCTTGGTATCGATCTTTCGATGTATCCATCAATGATACCGCGCCTATCAAGGCTCCTGGCAGGAGCACGAAAATTTGCTGTGCCGGTTTTCTACATTCAGATGACAGTATTGCCCGGTCGGCTTAGCGAATCACCGGCTCAGATCCGTTTCAATTTGCGCCTGCATCTGGCGTCCCATGCTGCGACCCAACCCTTGCTTTATACCATCGAGGGCACACCTGGGCAAGAGGTTATAGTGGAGCTTGCACCACAACCAGGCGACCTGCTAGTGCGCAAGTATCGCTCGAGCGGCTTCTGGGGAACGAACCTCGATTTGCTCTTGCGCAGCAATGGTATCGAGTCAGTCATTGTCACGGGCTGTACCACCGAAGGGTGTGTTGAATCCACTGCCCGTGATGCCCTTTTCAATGATTACTACGTTGTGGTGCCTGAAGATTGCCTGGCCAGTGACGACCGGCGTCAACATGAAGCCTCACTCTTCTTGATGCACCATCGCTTTGATGTGGTCTCGTCAGAGGATATCCTCTCCACTTGGCAGGAATGCCAGCCCACAACGTAGGAAGAAGGAGGAAGTAGCATGAACAAGTTAGCTGGTCGCACGGCTATTGTAACAGGGGGAGCGCACGGCATTGGACGCGGCATCGCTGAAGCATTTGCCAACGAAGGTGCCGATGTAGCTATCGCCGATATAGCCACGAACGATAAGGCGGCTCCAGTCATCGAGGCCATCAGCCGCGCTAAACATAAGGCCCTGTATATCCGTACCGATGTTGCTGATGAGCAACAGGTACAATCCATGGTGCAAGAGGTCCTGAATGCTTTCGGCCACATCGATATTTTGGTGAATAATGCTGGCATTTTCACTCAGGCTTTAGTAGAGCATTTGTCTGTAGCTGATTGGGATCGTGTTCTCGGCGTAAACTTACGCGGCACCTTTCTCTGTACGCATTTTGTGCTGCCCCATATGCTTGCACAAGGCGGAGACCGTATCATCAATATTGCCTCACAGCTTGGTTATATCGGCGGTAAGGAAGTCGCCCACTACAGTGCTAGCAAAGGAGGCGTGATCGCTTTCACAAAGGCGCTGGCGCGTGAAGTTGCCACTAGAAATGTTCTGGTCAATGCCATCGCTCCTGGCCCGATCCTCACGGATTTGTTGGCTTCCGAGACTGAAGAATGGAAAGCGGCGAAACTGGCCGAACTCCCCATCGGGCGCTTTGGCGCAGTGTCTGAAGTTGCACCGACCGCGGTATTCCTGGCATCAGATGACGCTTCCTACTACGTAGGCCAGACTCTCGGCCCCAATGGTGGCGATGTGATGCTTTAGCTTTAAAAACTTGAATGAGGAGGAATAAGTGAATAACGCGGAAGTTATCGTCCTGGCGCAAACAGCGCATGTCCAACTCGTGCGTTTCCTCTACTGCGATCACAGTGGGATTACGCGCGCAAAAGCTATCCATGTCTCGCACCTTGCCCATAAGCTCAGTGAAGGCATAGGGTTGACGCGCGCGCAGATGGCAATGAACTTGTTGGAAGACCTCATCGACATCGACGGCATGGAGCCAGTTGGAGAAATTCGCCTGGTACCAGACCCGGAGACGTTTAGCGTTTTACCGTGGACGCCCAGTAGCGCGAGCCTTATTTGCGACCAACTGGATCACAATCACCTGAACTGGGGCTCCTGCCCTCGCTGCTTCTTAAAAGAAATGATAGCACGAGCAGAGCTCATGGGCATCAAGGTAGAGGCAACCTTCGAGAACGAGTTTTACTTGGCTCGCCAGCAAGATGGTTCCCCCATCCCTTTCGATCAAGCGCCAGTCTACAGCTCGATTGGATTGGATCTTTCTGCCCAGATTATGCACGACATCGTCAAAGCTCTAGGCGAACAGCATATTATTGTAGAACAGGCCATTAACGAGTATGGCCCAGGCCAGCAGGAAATATCTATCCGCCATACCTCTGCAATGCGTGCCGCCGATAATCAGATCAAGTTGCGCGATACAGTACGAGGCACGGCATTGCATCATGGCCTACTGGCAAGTTTCGCACCTAAACCGTATCCAGAGGCTATTGGTAGCGGTTGCCATGTTCACTTTAGTTTGTGGGACACTGCAAGTAAGTCCAATCTGCTCTACGATCCACAGGAACCGCGTGCGCTCAGTCAAGTAGGGTGCCACTTTATTGCCGGTTTACTCGATCATCTTCCAGCTCTTATCGCCCTGACCTGTCCAAGCTACAATTCCTATAGACGACTTCAACCGCATACATGGAGTTCCGCCTATACTGCCTGGGGCTTCGACAACCGCGAAGCAGCAGTGCGTGTCGTCTCGCCCTTCTGGGGACGCGAAGAGCAAACCTACAATATCGAGTTAAAGTCAGTAGATGGGAGCGCAAATCCCTACATTGCTCTGGGCGGCCTGATTGCATCCGGCCTCGATGGCATCAAGCGTCAACTCGACCCTGGCTTACCTTGCGAACACGACCCCGGCAAATTGAGCGAAGCAGAACGTGAAAACCGCCGAATTCGCCGCCTTCCAACAACCATGGCCACAGCGTTGAACACGTTGGAGCAAGATCAACTCCTGATGGAGGCCATGGGCGACCTCATGCGGCGCTCCTACCTCGCTGTCCGCCGTTCGGAAGAAAAAGCCTTTGCCGCGCAAGACACCGACTTTGAGCTACGCCACCACTTTTATAAGTTCTAATCTGTCATAGGAGGTTTCCATTGCCCCCCATAGACCTAGCGAGCATACCACTCGCCGATAATCATTGTCATGGCATCTACCAGACCCAGCAACCAGCAAACCTGACCGCGTGGCGCCAACTCTTCACCGAGTCAACTGATCCTGGCATGCGCAGCACACACGTCGCCACCACACTCTTCTATCATCGCTTTATTCACGAGGTAGCCGCGTTTTTCCAATGCGAACCAACAGAGGAGGCAGTTCTAGCTGCTCGTCAGCAGTATGACGATCAAAGCCTGATCAGCATGTTTTTGCAAGCCGCCAACTTTGACACCCTATTCATCGATAAAGGCTATCCTCCCGCTCAATTGCTCATTTCAGACGCGCTGGTCAGTAACCTTGCAAACTGCCGCGTGGCACCAATGCTGCGCGTTGAACTCTTAATGCAGCGTTTAATAGCTGAAAACGACACTCTTTCCGCCGTTGTGGCAGCACTGCGTGCGGCGTTGCAGGATGTACGCGGCCAGGGGTATGTAGCATTGAAAAGTATTGTCGCCTATCGCACGGGCCTAAATATACAAACCTGGGATAGCGCTGCTGTTGAGGCTGCTTTTGCCGTTGCTCGTCGCGAAGTAGCAGCCAAAGGCTCGCTACGCTTGTCACAGAAGCCCTTGCTGGATGCCCTTTTACTCGTGACATTTGAGGAAGCTGCCCTACAGGAGCTACCGGTTCAGTTCCACACTGGCTACGGGGATACCGATGCCGATATGCTACTCGCCAATCCATTGCAACTGCGTGCCGTACTTGAGCAGCGCAAATTTCGTGCCATGCCCTTCGTGCTGCTCCATGAAAGCTATCCCTATGCGCGTCAAGGAGCATACCTAGCGACAGTTTACGAGAATGTCTACTTTGATCTCTCTTACGGCATTCCATACCTGGGCTACCATGAAATGGTCGATTTTACACGCGCCGCGTTGAGTGTTGCGCCCATCTCGAAGCTACTCTATAGTTCTGACGCCGTTGGTGTGCCGGAGTTGCACTGGGGCAGCGCCATCACTGGACGGCGCATCCTGGGGCAGGTCCTTGGAGAATGTGTAGCCAACGGCGAATTGAGCGCGACCGAGGCGGAGCAAGCAGGAGTCGCAATTTTGCGCGACAACGCGCTGCGGCTATATAAGGGTTAGGATTCTGCATGGATAGAATGAGCGGGAAAGTAGTGTTTCTCACAGGCGGCGGTGGCGTGTTAGGTCAAGCGAGTGCTGAACTCTTTGCTCAAGAGGGCGCACGTGTCGCTATCGTAGACGCCCTGAAGGATAAGGCCGAAGACGTTGCCCACAAAATCCACACCAACGGCGGCGATGCTATTGCCTTGCACGTTGATATTGTCAATGAAACTGCTGTGCAGCAAGCTGTAGCGACAACGCTTCAACATTGGGGGCGACTAGATACACTCTTCAACAATGCGGGCATCATGCCGCACCAGGACGAATCAGTGTTGGCTCTCGATTTCGAACTCCTTTCACAAATTTATGCAGTCAATCTCGGCGGAACCGCGTTATGTTGCAAGTACGCTATTCCGTGTATAATAGACGCGGGCGGCGGCGCGGTAGTCAACATGAGTTCATTCTTAGCGGTGA
>JBBQXY010000182.1:0-10891 GCA_038209195.1 Ktedonobacterales bacterium
AACCTTGCCATCACCTTAATCCATCGCACTGGGTCCTCTCAGATTGCCGCTTCCCGACGACATTTCGCTTCTCATCCCTCTAAAGCTTTCGCTCTCCTTCTGCAAGGGAGGTTCACCCAGCAATAATTCACAGACCCTGACGTCTTCTCCGAAGTAATGGCCCGCTCGTTTGTCGCGGCGGGAGCACGGCCAGGCATGTTGCTCCATAACGCCTATGGCTACGGCCTCTTCACCGGAGGACTGGGCACCCATTACGGCGGTGAAAAACTGGGCCTGACTGTAGTACCCGTCTCCGGCGGCATGACCCAACGGCAAATCACCCTCATCCTCGACTTTAAGCCCGAAATTATTTGTTGCACACCTTCCTACGCACAAACGCTCGGTGACGAATTCAAGAAACTGGGTATCCCACCCGAAGACATCAGCCTGAAATATGCTCTGCTGGGGGCCGAACCTTGGACAGAAACTATTCGTGCCGACGTCGATGCCAATCTCGGTGTGCGCTCAACCAATCTGTACGGCTTGAGCGAAATTATCGGGCCAGGAGTATCAGGGGAATGTACCGAAGCACGTGCCGGCAGCCACATCTGGGAAGATCATTTCTATCCAGAAATCGTAGACCAAAACACGGGTGAACCCCTACCAGATGGCAAAGAAGGCGTGCTTATCCTCACCCACCTCACCCGCGAAGCTATGCCTCTCCTGCGCTATTGGACTGGCGATATCACCTACCTGACCCATGAAACCTGCTCCTGTGGCAGAACACATGTGCGTATGGGGCCAATCCGTGGACGTTCCGACGATATGCTGATCGTGCGCGGCGTTAACCTCTATCCCACCCAGGTAGAAGAGGTCCTCATGGGCATTCCAGGCGTCGTTCCACACTACCAGGTACTCGTAACACGCACGGGGACACTGGACGAAGTTGAGGTCAAGGTTGAGGTCACCGAAGACGTCTTTCGCGCACTCGCCCAGGAGACCATCGCCGCAGAAACCGTAGAGGCCAACGACCACATGAAATCCCTGCGCCATCAAATTCAACATGAAATCAAAGGCACCATTAGCCTGAACATGCTCGTGACCCTCGTCGCTCCCGGCACCATCCCACGCAGCGAAGGCGGCAAACTCCGCAGAGCAGTCGACCTCCGAACACTATAATGTAAATCACTCTGTTGACTGACGATGCTTATGAACGAAGCGTAGGGCGCGATTTATCGCCGCCACCGCCGATTTATCGGCCCGTCCAGTTGATAAGGAGCATACTCAATGAAAACACTCGAACTCGAAACGATGCGCGTTGAACTGAACGGCCCGCTGGCCCGCCTCCGCTTCAATCGTCCTGAGGTACTCAATGCCGCGAACTGGCAATGGGTCAAAGACTTCGTCACCGCCACCGACCACCTTGCTAAAAGTGCCGAGACACATGTCGTCATTGTCAGTGGCGAGGGAACTTCTTTCTGTAGCGGACTGGATACCAAAGAGCTAGCCCAAGGAAATCTCACTGTCGAGTGGTTTGACACCTGGGAACACGGCATCATTACCCTGGCGCATCTCAACGCCATCACCATCGCCGCCATCCACGGCTACTGCCTGGGTGGAGGGCTTCAGATCGCCCTGGCATGCGACCTGCACATTGCGACCACTGATGCCGTGCTGAGCATCCCCGCCGTCAAAGAGGGTGTCGTTGCCGACCTAGGCCCAATGCGCTTGGCCCAACTTATTGGTGCGGGACCAGCCAAACACCTCAGCCTGCTCGGCCATCGTTTCACCGCCGCCGAAGGTTATGCCCTACACCTCATCAACGAGGTCGTCCAACCAGAAAACCTGGCAGAACGGGCCCTAGCCATTGCCGAAGAATTGTTGGCAACGCCCTTTACCGCCCTTCTTCATACAAAAAAACAAATTGACAACGCTTTTACACTGGATATTACAGCCCAAACAGCAGCCCTCTCCAAAGCTCAGGCCGATTGTTTGCAATCTCCAGAACACCAGACCGTTATGGCCGAGTATCGCCAGGCCCAAGAAGAGCGCAAACGGGCAAAGAAACTTCGTCAATAACAGCAAACAATCGTCCTCTTCTTAAAACTAAATCCACCGACGCGTAATCAGTCATAGCAACTCCCTGCATACGTCGTTATAGTGGTAAAATAGACACCAGAAAAAGACATGTTAAGCGAGGACTTCTATGGCAGTAGACACAAAGGACTATTACAAAATTTTAGGTGTCGCGAAGAATGCCGATCAGAAAGAGATACGGCAGACGTATCGTAAACTAGCGCGAAAACATCACCCGGACGTTAATCCAGGCGATAAAACAGCCGAAGATCGCTTCAAAGAGATTAACGAGGCCAATGAGGTGCTTTCTGACCCCGAAAAGCGCAAAAAGTATGACGAGATAAACGATTACTATCAACAGTACGGACATTGGCCGGGTGCAGGAAATGCCACGAGCGCTGGCGGCGCAGGGGATGGTTACGAGCAAGGGCAGTACCAATACCGCACCGTCAACGAGGACGACTTGCGCGACCTCTTTGGCGACCAATCCCCATTCTCAGATTTCTTTGGTACGTACTTTGGAGATAGCTCTGCACCTCGTGGCAGTACATCCACAACAGGTGGCCGACGTCAGCGTGCCACCGTTGGGCAGGATGTCGAAGCCACCATCGAAGTTTCATTGGACGAGGCATATAAGGGCACCTCACGATCCGTTGAGTTGACAGAGTCCGATGGGAGTTCGCGTCGCCTGGAAGTCAAGATTCCAGCAGGTGTAGACGAGGGTTCCCGCATTCGCATCGCCGGACAAGGTCTACAGGGTGCAAATGGACGAGGCGACCTCTACCTGCGCGTTCACCTACTCCCAAGTTCCGCGTTCACCAGGGAAGGAAATGATCTGCGCACTCGCGTTGAAGTCCCATTGGCTTCCGCTCTATTGGGTGGTGAAATCCATGTTCCAACGCCAGATGGTCGTCGACTCATGCTGCGTATTCCTCCGGAGACAAACAACGGACGGACATTTCGTCTCCGTAGCCAGGGGATGCCGCACCTTGGAAAACCAGAGCAGCGAGGTGATCTTTTTGCCGAAGTAACGGTTGTGCTTCCTACCCATCTGACAGATGAGCAACGACGACTCTTCGAGTCGTTTGCACGTTCCCTTGGCGATACCGAACACGAGTAATGAGAGAATTTGGAGGCATACATGGCTGAGTATCAATATACCCGCATCACGATTCAGAGCGATCAATCAACCATCTATTATAGCGAGCAAGAGACAGCAGAATATTGCCAGCTAGAAGTGCAGATGATACGCTGCCTGCAAGCGGCAGGCCTTGTCGAGGGTATCGCCATCAGTGACGAGGAGCGACGCTACCGGGACGAAGATATCGCGCAACTGCGTCGTATACGACGCCTCCATCGTGACCTCGGCGTAAACCTTGCTGGCATTGAGATCATCTTACGTCTAACAGCGCGCTTGGAGGAGTTGCAGCGCGAACTGGGACGCTCATAGCGTGCAGTTGCTTCGTGCCCTTAGCTCATTACGTCAGCGAAATTATCGTCTCTACTGGTGTGGTCAGATGATCTCTCAGATCGGCACCGGTATGCAAACCATCGGGCAAGCCTGGCTGGTGCTAGAGCTAACCCACAGTGCCTTGCTGCTCGGTCTGGTGGGTGCGCTGCAATTTCTGCCGGTGCTGCTCTTTTCCCTCTTCGGAGGGGTCTTTGCCGATCGCTGGCCCAAACGGCGTATCTTGCTTGTAACCCAATCTGCTGCCATGCTCCAGGCTTTTCTCCTTTGTGTACTGATCGCTACTGGCACTATCCAGCTCTGGCATATCTACATCCTGGCAATGCTACTGGGACTCACGAACAGCCTGGACCAGCCTACACGCTCAGCCTTTGTCGTCGAGTTGGTCGGACGCGAAGACCTACCCAACGCCATTGCCCTGAACTCCTCACTCGTGAATCTGGCCCACATTATCGGCCCTGGCCTTGGCGGCATCATCATTGCCGCCAGTGGCGTCACCCTGCTCGTTCTGCTCAACGGTCTCAGCTTCCTCGCCGTACTCATAGCGCTGGCACTGATCAACTCTCACGCTCTACACGTCCAAGCACTTTCACACACTAACAAGGGCAAGCAGCAGAAAACGTGGCAGAGCCTGCGCGAGGGTCTGGACTATGTCTGGAAAACACCTACGGTTTTGCTGCTGATTCTCGTGGTTGGCCTGGTTTTGCTCTTTGGCGCGAACTTCAGCGTCGTGCTCCCCCTCTTCGCCACAGACGTGCTGCATGTTGGCGCAACAGGCTTTGGCTTTCTCTCGGCTGCCATCGGCGTTGGCTCGTTGCTTTCAGCACTATCACTGGCCTGGAGTAACCAGCAGCCCACTATTCGCCGCGTTCTGCTCGGCACACTTGTCTTTGGAGTGTTAGAGGTACTTTTTGCCCTCTCACACAACTATTTCCTGTCACTACTGCTCATCGCGAGCATCGGTGCTGCGGAAACCATCTTCGGCACATTTGCCACTACCACGCTCCAAATGGTGGCCCCAGATCACCTGCGTGGGCGCGTCATTAGCGTCTATATCCTCTTCTTTACCGGAAGCATACCCCTGGGATATCTACTGGCCGGCTGGCTGTCAGCTCTCTGCGGAGCCCCTATCGCCCTGCTCATCTGCGCTCTGCTCGCCCTCCTGGTCACAGGAGCCGGATGGCTCTTGCGGAAACCAGCAGAGCAGGATTTTTCTGCACGTTTGTGAGCTACCACTGTTCTTGCCGTTCAGCGAACTATATTTCTGGCCCCGGCAGATGGCTATCCACTACACCTTGTGGCATCATGCCTACTGGCAATGCTCCAGATTGGACAAACATGCTCGCTTCCTTCGTGCTATTGAGCATCGTCATATACGCTTGAAACTGGCTTGTCCCGCTACCAAGCGTATAGAGATGCTCCACGCTCCAAAATGAATAGCTACCTTGCAGCAATGACGCCATACTCGGCTTCACCCCATCAATAGCCAGCACAGCGACATCGTTACCTTCAGCTTCCGCAAGGGGAACATAGCTGATCGCCCCCTGCGTCATAGCCACCGCCTGCCCCCAATCTCTTTTCAGCCGAATGCCATTCACATGCTCAGTCGCGCCGTTGAGAACAAAGGTGCGGAAAATAGCCGTTACTGTATCCAGCGCAGGTCGCTGAAACACCGTAATCGTTTCATCGGGACCGCCCACTTGCGACCAGTTAGTGATATTTCCTTGGTAGATCGCTTGTAAAGTAGCACTACTCAGCCCGCTTATCTGTACATCGGGATTGACCACAACGGCGTAAAGAAGAGCCGCCACAGGGTGATCTACCACATTGCGCGTGGCGCGCGCCGTCAAATCAGACGCTGCAACGTCAATCTGTTGCTGTTGCAAAGCATTCAGTCCAACACGGCTCCCATTTTGATTCAACGAAAGCGTGAAACCTGGACAATGGTTCTGGTAATCATATCCAATTTGCTGTAACAATGGACCAAAGCTCTGCGAACCATCAATTGCTAGCCTGCCCGCTATACAGCTAATAGGGAGCACCGGAGGGGTCGATTCAGGTGGGGTAGCCTCTGGCGTTCCAGAAACAGTTAGCGTAGGTGATACAGCGATCGTAGGAACAGGGGGATAAGGAAATGAGAATGTAGGGGCTTTGCGCCTGTCCTGGTGAGGAGGTGTTGCCATCCCCGTGGGTATGCTACCCACCTTCGTGGCTACCGTTGTCGCGGTAGCGACTCCATCTCCCACGTGACCAGTATGCAAAAACGCTAATCTACGCAAAGTATCTAAATGCACAGGCAATGAAAAGACAAAAAACGATGCTCCCATCAACGCCGTCAGCAAAACCAGCAGCATGAAGAAGGAAGAGACACGCGACCAAGTGACATGCGTACGCCGAGAACGCACAGCTATGCGTCGCTCTGGCGCGGAAGAAACAATCTGCGGACTTTTCGGTTCTAGGGCCGCTTGTAATGCCTGTGCCAATGTCGCTGCGCTCGCGTAACGCTCCCCTGGCGTCTTCGCCAGCGCGCTACGCACCACCCGCTCTAGTTCTTCAGAGATATCCGCACGGATCATTCTCAGGGCGGGTATTGACTTGTTGGCATGCTGTAGTGCGATTTCACCGCGGTCTTCATCATCAAAGGGCAAAAAACCGCCCAACAAGCGAAACAACAATACCCCCAGCGCATAAATATCGCTCGCCTCCTGAATCATCCCCAGTGCCTGTTCCGGTGCAACATAAGCAGCATTCCCCTCTCGCAACTGTGATACCAATGGCTCACCTTTTTGATAGGAGCGTTTCATGCCAAAGTGCGTGAGGCGAATATGCTCTTCATCGTCTATCAGAATGCTCGCTGGCTGGATATTGCCATGCACGATACCTCGCTCATGTGCATACTGTAGTGCCGAACACAACTGCGTGATGATGCGTACCGCGAAAGAAACAGGTATTTGCCGCCCGGGATACCGCTCTAACCACTGTGCTAGCGTCTCTCCCTCTGGGGCAAGGGTTGCACAATAGAGGAGTTCATCACCCGTCCCAAATTCGAGTAGGGGTTGAATATGATCATGCTGGCACCGCCATACTTTTTCTACCTCTTCCGCGAAATGTTCCCGAAACGAGGTAGGATCGGGAAACTCTGGTCGAAATAAACGCAGAATAACATCCACACCACCCCTGGTCGTTGGACGCGTACAATATGTCTCAACCATTCCCTCCCGAGCAATACATTCGAGCAAGAAATAATTTCCCACCAGAATGCCCGCTAATTCTGCCATCGTTTCCCTCTCAAACACTCAGTATAAAAATGAGGAAAGCAGTGCCCCCACAAGCCCAAGCAATAGCAAAATAACCACCACTATTGGCAAAGCTTTATTCAGGCGCGCACGCAACGTCTTGGTATCATGTGCCTCTTTTTCCTCTTTTCGAGCCTCATCCTTTGCCAGGGAAAGAGACACTTGTGGCTCTGGTTGAACTTCCGGTACCACTACCCCTACAGGCACCACTGGCTGGTTGCGTAGATAATTTTCAGCGGTCAACGGCACTGCATCATCGGGTACGCTAGGTATGGGCGACCATTCGATAGGGTCTGCTGACCAGAACCGACCTTGACCAACAGAGCTACTCTCGTCCAAAAAATCCCTTGGTTCAGGAGACGGAAACGCTACAGCACTTCCTCCACTTTCGTCTAACGCGTCATTCCACGCGCTATCCAACATGCCCTGAGGGAACGGCTGGTTTCTCTCTTCTAGACTTTCCTCTAAATAGGAAGGCGAGTCAACACTCTCCTGCGACCCTAACGGCATCGGGGGCATCAACGTGAGATGAGCAGGTACAGGGGTATGTCGTTCAACACTGGCTATAGGAACATACACAGCAGGTATAGGGGTCTGCGGATTGATCACCTTGGATGGTTGCTCCACCGTAGGCGCAGCCATTGCCGTACTCACAGCTTTAGCCACTGGCGAAGCTACCGGAGACATCGTTACTGCCACTAAATAGGCCGTGCTCAATTCATTTACAGAGACAAATCGGTCATCGGCACGTTTCTGCAACGCCATCTTTAACACGCCATCCACCGCGTCAGAAATACTCGGCACAAGTGTTCGTGCCGATGGCGGCTGTTGCCGCACATGCTTGAGCAACACTTCCACCGGTGTCTGGCCCGTAAATGGTGGCTCGCCAGTGAGTATACGAAATAGGAGAACACCCAGTGCGTAAATATCGCTGCCATACCTTAAAACACCGAGCGATTGTTCAGGTGCAGTATATTCCGCCGATCCCCATCCCACACGCGTCAGCGATTGTTGACTATCGTCATAGCCCTGCGCTACACCAAAATCAGCCAGCAGCATCCGCCCATCGCTAGCCACAAAAATATTAGATGGTTTGATGTTCCCGTGTATCACCTCGCGACCATGAGCGTATTGCACTGCGCTGCACAATTGTTGCAATATAGGCAGAGCCTGCATCGCGGAGAATTTCCCACCCACACGACGCAACAAATCCTCTAATGTACCAGGAGCTACATAGGGAGAAACAGTATATAATAGCCCATCACCCTCACCAAATTCCAACAATGGCAAAATATTGGGATGATCAAACTGACCAATCTTTTCCGCCGCAGTCATAAAATAATCTCGAAACGATTCCTGTTGAGCAAAACTTGAGCGATAGACTTTAACCGCTACCTCAAAGTTTTCCTCGCCATTCTGCCGTGCGCGGTACACATCGGCCATTCCACCCTTACTAATACACTGCAACAAAAGATAGTCACTCAGCATGACACCTTCAAGATCAGACATACATATACCCCGTTTATTATAGACATAAAGGCCACTCCCGCTTGGCCATACATACATCCAACTAAACGGCATGCAAGCACTTTTTAGCAGTAATCCAGCTCTAGATCGCCTTTTTGTACTTCGCAGAGCTTGCAGTAGCCATTCACAACCTGATCCATAGAATCAGCACGATGGTTGCAATGTGCAGCAATTGATCGAGCCAGATGGAGTCAATCACTTTGTAGCGCGACTTCAATGGATCAACCACAAAATGTGTACCAAATAGGACAGTGGTCGCCAATACAGAGGGGTGTGCAAAGAGGATAAAAACAGCGGTATATGTGGCACAGTGATAGAAGTTGACCTCCCAGCTTTTGCCCTTTTCGACACTCATCCAGGTGCTTTGAAAGGCAAAATCACCAACAAAATGGCAGGCCAGCCAGATAAGCAACGTGGGAATTGAGTTATCGATGAGCATAAACAGTATCTCTCCTCGCTGAAATGCTATTTGCCAAAAGTATATGCCAGGGAGAGCAAGGAAACAATGAAATAATTCGCATAGTTACTGTGAAGTAGGCCACATCCTACAATCTACCCACCTCAACTTTTTGGTTGTGCGGCAGCAGTAGCTTTTGGTTGGGCTAAACCACTGCTACGCCCTCGCCACGGCGTTCCTGCAAGTGCTCTGAGCAACAACAGCGCCACTACCAACATCCAAAAAAAGAAGGCCAAGTCTTGTTCCAGAAAAGAACTATCTATCATCCCCTGCACCAGGGCAGCCAACATTGCCGCACCCACGCCCAACGTCATCCACTGCAATTGGATATTCTCTTTTGACTCCTGTGTTCGCAAGAAGCGTAAAATTCGTGTGAAGAGCCAATAAAACAGCCCCAGTACGGCGACAAAAGCAAGCAAACCAAAAATACCAATGCTCACCCACACATGCAGCAAAATATTATGTGGATGCGACAAAAACGGCTCAAATTTGAGGTCTGTACTCAGGTGCGTTATAGGATCGCGATCAATCAGATAGTGGTGCAGTTGAGGCGTAAAGCATGTCGTATTGGTACTGTAATGGCACAACCAGTTGTCCATACCCCAGCCAAACCACGGACTGTCATGGATCATATTCAGAGCCGTTTGCCACAAATAATACCGCTTCGTCGCCGTACTAACGTTGTGGACATCGAGATGGTTGCCTAATAAAAAGACGGCAATCTTGCTATGAAACATAATCAGTACAATAGCACATCCCACCAGGAACACCACTGCACTTGTCAGCAGTACCCTGCGATTGCGTATGGAGAGTACGGCAATAAACAATGCCGCTACGGGTATCGCTAGCCACGCGCCGATAGACTGCGTGAGGTAGAGCACATAGATCATCACCAGGCAGAGGATAACCCCGACAACACGTATCATCCAGGAAGAAAGCATCTTGCTTGCAAAGGGAGCCTTCGCAATGACAAGCGCAAAGCCAATTGGTAAAGTATAGTCAAAAAGCAGCCCAATACTGTTGGCGCTCCCATACATGGCGTGAACACGACGAATACCATCTGATTCCAATACCAGCGTATTCTTATAAAAGAGGTACTGCACCAATCCAATACCAGCAACAATAAAGCCAGTTGCCAGCAATGCCCCCACCAAACGAGTGAGATCCCCGCGTGTACGCAAACAGTAAAGTGCCATCACCACGTACAGCAGAGGCTCAAGCACTTCCTCTCGAAACGAGCGCAAAGCGGTGGCCTTGTCATAGGCAATCACAATCGAGAAAGCCGCCGCAGCCAGAAACACCAGCATCGGCACCATAAACGGTCCCAGCCTCTGCCGAAATTCACGCCAGGATAACCAATACTGCCAGTTCGAAAGCTGCCAGGCAAGTTGTAACACGAATACAAGCGCACAAACATAGAATATAATTTCTGCCGGACTGAATGCATAGTGGCTATAAACCGTCTTATGGATGAGGTAATATGGCAACGCTAATGGCATTAGAGCCAGGGCAATTGGCAGCCGATACCAACAGAGGACAGCAAACACCAGCAAAAATGGTAGCGTATACAGTGGATTAACATGAAAGATCGCATTAGTGCCAAAATTCGTGTTACCAATGACATAATACAATGCCATTGATAGCAGCAAACCTACCTCAATAAAACGGTCATGCCAAAATAAGGGCATCCCCTTACGACTCTTACCGGTAATACCAACAGGATTCGTCGCATCAGATATTTCCGTATCATCACTAACCGGGCTCTCTGCTTTCTCCTGCTCTGGTCCAGTAGCCTCTGGCAAAGAAGAACTTTGACTACTCATAGCTCATATCCTGATAACAGTTTCGTATCGCGTATTCATAGTAACGTAGCGACTTAATGTAACAACGCATAGTTAGCTGTCTATGTTTCTATTGCAGTATAACAAAGTCCCTGCCGACCGTCCACTTTATAGCGATGTGTTGTTCAGCTTTAGGACTTTAGGCTAGCAAGCATGCATCCCAAACATCGCTCCTCTTTATTGTACAGGACGAAGAAAGGTGTTGAGTTCGACAGGGTCGCACACAACACCATTCTTAGTCCTGTAT
>JBBQXY010000183.1:0-10743 GCA_038209195.1 Ktedonobacterales bacterium
ATCCATTTCCCTCCTGCCGCCACCGCGCCTGGGGCCCCCCCCGGCCCCCCTGACGCTGTCTCTGCATGAGGTAAATGGATTTCCTATTCCAACCGCCGAATATCTCGCAGCAACATTGGCAGCAAATTCAGCCTAGTTTACCAGCAAAAGCGGTTATAAGAGTGCCTAATTTAACTACCGTGGGCATTAACTTAAGCGACGTATCGCGGTTTCCAAGGCGACCGCAAGGGACCGCCCCTACTATATCCGACGGCTCACCCAATGGAAGGTGGCTCGCAGAGCCGCCTCGTGTATAGTAGGGGCGATCCCTTGCGGTCGCCCTGTAGAACTACCATGGGCGACAAAGCTTTTAATATTGACACCTACCGCGAACCGTCATACAATCACACTGCTTCTTATACGTGTAACGCTGTAAACGCAACGGTCAGCTAAAACGAAAAGGAATGGGTAGCGGCATGGCCCCAGCACCAGAGCAGTCCAAACAGCCAGAGCAGTCGGGAGAGGGAGAGAGAGAGAAACGACGTCGACAACATATCCTGGCGCTGCGCACAACCAGTGTGCAGGAATCTCCCAGCGTGGGAGAAATCATGCTGCCCTATCTCTTCGCCGCTATGGAGACGTGCTGGATTGACGCGGTATTCATCGGCCTGGCTAGCCTGGACTTCTTCCAATCGCACAATCCACTCATGCCGCTATGGGCACCATTTCTGCTCATCATCGGTTCGCAATGGCTGCTGGGTTACCTGGAAAGGCGCAACGCCGTTGCTGGTGACAGCACTGATGGCGATGGCGCAGAAGAAGAAAAGAATGGCATAACCGTCACCGCCTCGCCAGGCTCTGCGCTTTTCGTGCTCTTTGTAACGGTAACAACACTCTTTGTGATCTGGGCTTCCGTGTATGCGGCGACAGCTTTCGTGCTAGACCCACGCTGGTTGCTAGCCCTCGTGAACGATTTACTGTTGCTCGATGGGAATGCCTATCACGTCTTCTCTATCATTGCTATTGCACTCTACCTCTGCTGGCGTGGCTTGCGCCTGCTGACTCGCACATATGAACCTTCACAGGTCTTCAACTCGTTGCGCATCGGTGTGGGCATAATCATCGCGGTAATCTTGCTTCGGGCAGGTCAGGAAAGCGCGGGTATCGTGCTCAATGATGATTTGACACTTTTGCTGCTCGTGCCCATTTTCCTCTTTCTCTCGCTAGCAGCCCACGCGCTGGCCCGTGTCACCTTTGTGCGTCACACGCACCCCGTTGGATTAGATGGCGACCCCTCGAGACAGGAACGCTTTATCCTCACCATCATTGGCGTTATCGGTGGCGCGTTACTGCTGCTTTCCTGGCTGGTGGATACCTTTGCCAGTGCGTCTATCCTGGCTGAGACGCGGCAGATCTTTACCCTGGCAGGAGCGGGTTATGACGCCTTCGTGCAAGTGCTGGCGACGATCATCGTCTTCCTCTCGACGCCACTGTTCTGGCTCTTTACGTGGTGGGCGGCGCGTTACCCGCCTAACCTGCCAAAAATTCCCAAAACCGGACCGCAACATCTGCCACCCAAAGGAGTGTTTCATGTCACACCAACCGCACCATTGCTGGTGCTAAGCCTGAAATTACTCGTCCCGATTGTGATCATTATTCTCGCCATCATCGTAATGCGCTGGATAGTACGGCGCAGACGGCGTGTGCAACTGACGGCGCGTCGCCAACGAGAGGAAGTACGCGAAAGTCTCTGGTCGTGGAACCTCTTCTGGGCACAAATCAAGGCACTCCTCCATACCCTATTTGGACGTTTCTTCCCGCGAAAGGCTACCGATGAACATCTGCCGACGAAGAGTGAAGAGCAGCCGCTGGAACCTGCCGCCCGCACCATTCGCGAACTATACCGTCTCCTTTTGCAACGTGCCGCCACACTCGGCTATCCTCGCAAGAAAGACGAAACCCCAAACGAGTTCGAGCAGCGATTACACGACCACATACCCGCCGCGGAGCCGCAACTCGCCACCGTGACGCAGGCCTACACCGCCACTCGCTACGGCGGCATTGTGCCAGACGAGGCTGAGATAGCCCATGTGCAGCAAGAGTGGCATACACTCGAACTCAAATGGCGCCAGTCCCCACCAGAGCGCGTGTGATAATTATTGATTTCCTCTTGCACCAACCTTTCGTTATATGATTACACTAGAGCAGAACACTAGCGTATTCTGTCAATCTTCATGTGACGAGTGAGGATGCAAGGGGCAGCCGCCCCTTGACTGCACCCTGTCCGGGGGACAGGTAATAGAGGGCTGTGCCCTAGTCTTCCCCCCTTCCTTGCCGCCGAAGGCGGCCTGACAAATGTAGATTGACGCAGCAAGGGGCCGATCATACACTTTGAGAGTACCTTGAGAGGATTACACTTATGCATTTTGATCTCAGTGACGAGCAATTAGAGATACGCGACATGGTACGGCGCTTTACGGAACAAGAAATTACGCCACAGGCCGAAGCCTGGGATGAGCATAATCACTTCCCACGCGAAATTTATAGCAAGATGGCTACATTGGGTCTCATGGGTATGGCTACTTCCGAAGAGCATGGCGGCAGCGGATTGAGCCGCTTCGAGGGAGCATTGGTCTACGAGGAATTGGCGAAAGGCGATATGGCCACCTCCGTCGGCCTCTCAGTTCATAACATGGTCACTGGCTCGATTGCCCGTTTTGGCAATGATGAGCAACGTGTACGTTGGGTCACGCCTCTGGCTGCGGGGAAACTCCTGGGCGCATTTTCGCTCAGCGAAGCAGGATCAGGTTCCGACGCCGCCAGCTTGCAATGTCGGGCGGAGAGCCGCAAAGGCGACTACGTCATCAACGGTTCCAAGCTGTGGGTCACCAATGCTGGTGAGGCCAATGCCTATTTATTGATGGCTCGCACCAGCGCAGGCAAAGGCGCGGTGGGCATTACCTGCTTTGTGGTTGACAAAGGCACACGGGGATTCTCCTTTGGCAAAACCGAACGCAAAATGGGCCTACACTCCTCGCCTACGCGTGAACTCATCTTTGAAGATTGCGTGGTATCCTCAGCTAATCGTCTCGGTGAAGAGGGGCAAGGTTTCAAAATCGCTCTCTCTTCCCTGGACGGTGGACGTATCAATATTGGCGCGGTAGCCGTGGGCGTTGCACAGGCAGCCTTCGAGGTCGCATGCAACCACGCACGCGAGCGGCAGCAATTCGGGCATCCCATCGGAGCTTTCCAGGGTATCCAATTTATGCTCGCTGACATGGCGATGAAGATCGAGGCCAGCCGCTTGCTGGTCTACGAGGCCGCCTATAAGCTCGATGCGGGCCAACGATCGGGTATGGCAGCCGCCATGGCTAAATGTTTCGCCACCGACACTGCCATGGAAGTCACCACCAACGCGGTGCAGGTGCTCGGTGGTGCTGGCTATGTGCGTGACTACCCCGTGGAACGCTACATGCGCGACGTCAAAGTCGCGCAAATATTCGAGGGCACGAACCAGATTCAAAGAATTGTCATTGCCAGGGCATTGTTAGGAAATTTGCGCTAAAAAGGAGCAGAACTATGGCAAAAAAATCAAAGTCATCAAAACAGAAAAAAAGCGTTGTCACCAACTTATCACAAGTCGATAGGTATCTCGACGCCATTGGGCAGCAAATCATTCGAAAAAACTACGCCGAGGCAGTAACGCTCTGTGAAGCTTTGTTGCGTTACCTTCCACCGCACGCGCCGCAGCGCGCTGATGCGCTCTCGCAACTCGGTGTCGCGCAGTCTATGCTCCAGAACTTCAAGGAAAGTTACGCAGCTTTTACCGCGGCACTGGCTCTTGATCCGACGAATGCCGAGTTGTGGTACAACCGGAATACGGCGAGCCGCTTCAATTCGCGCTTTGGTCAAGCTTTACGCGATATAGAGTGTGCTATCGAACTGAATACGAGAAGTGAACTGACGAAGAAGTTTGAAGAGGATTTGAAGTTCAATCGTGATCTGGTGAAGAAGTCGATAAAGCTGCGTGGGCCAAACTTTACGGTAGATCAACTTGTCGAACAAGAAAACCTCTTTCAACAAGGCTTGACATTAATGGAAGCTGGAGAGTGGGAGGAGTCAGGGCAGGCTTTTCAGGCCTCCATTGCCATGAGTGATTGCCTGCCGCAACCCTGGGGCAACCTGGGTATATGCTTGTTGATGCAGGAACGCTATGACGAGGCCGAAGCGGCCTTGCGACGTGCGCTCGTCGTCGATCCGAAATACTCCATCGCAAAAAACAATCTGAAATTACTGGCCGAAGCCCGACTAAACGGCCCCCCAGACATACTTGGGGTTAACGACCCTTTCAGGAACAGCAAGCTCAAACAATCCATCACTTTTATCCAGGAGTAGGTGTCGCTTTAGCGCGCCCAATAGGCATTAATTAAACTATGGATCACGGTTTCTAGGGCGACCGCAAGGGTCGCCCAATAGGCATCAACCTAAGACATGTAGCGCGGTTTCCAGGGCGACCGCAAGGGTCGCCCCTACTATATCCTTCCACCTGGCCTCACGCAAAGCGGCTCTGCGAGCCGCTTCGTGTATAGTAGGGGCGACCCATGCCGTCGCCCTGGTGGGAACCGAACCGCATGTCAACCCGTAGCTTGATGCGTATTGGGCGACCCTTGCGGTCGCCCTGGTGAGGGGATTGAACCTGACTCTGATTGGGATGGGCCTACCTACTGCTTAACCGCTGTTCCGGCGAACTCACGGATCAGCGTATTGAAATTGCTGGCTTGCTCATCTTGGGGCTGGTAGCTGCACTTGTCGAGGATGCGCACATCGATGCGGCTATTGACGCGTTTGAAAGCTGCTGTCGCCTCCGAGGATTCCTCTGCACCTTCGCGTCCCCACACCACAACTACTGGCATCTGTAGACGGGCCAGTGCCTCGTGTACATCCATGGTCAGGGAGTTGCTGAGAGAGGAGGCCGCGGCAAAGCGGCTATTGGGCTGGTGCGCACTGGTGAAGATGTACTCGACCAGGTCGTCGGTAATCAAGCTGGGATTGTGATAGCCCTGCGTATCAAGGTAGCCGCGAATAGCAGAGCGCGACGTCAGCATGTTGTAAATAAATTCACCAAGCAGTGGTGTGCGCAAGGCCAGTTTCAGCACATTGTTCAGAGGGCCCGTGCTGTTCTCTTGTAGCATCGTTGCTGGCGGCGTTACCAACACCAGGCGATCATAGAGATGGGGATGGCGATAGGCATCTGAGATGACATAGGCGCAACTTGTGCCATGCGCGACCACGACAGTCGGTTTGTTAATGACCTCTTTAATGAAGTCTCCTATCAGGTCGGTAAAGGTCTCGGCACTATAATCGATGGCTGGGCGATCAGAAAGGCCAAAGCCCAACAAGTCTACCACGTAGACGCGGAACTCGGTGGCGAGTACATCAATATTTTTACGCCACTCATGCGAAGAGGCGCCGGGGCCAAAGCCGTGAATGAGTAGCAAAGGTTTGGCGTCCCGCGCTCCCTTGACTTCATAGAACATATCACCGTATTTCCACGGGTAGCGACGCTCTTCACCCGTCAATACGGTATTCAGTTCGCCCGCCATTGACTCCGTGAGTTTATTGACAACGGTGATCGTACCCAGTACACCACCAACCACCAGTCCGGTGGCTACTAAATTTCTTGCAAGTTTCATCTGTATCTCCTAATTATTGTTTGCAATAAAAAACTACAACACTACATTTGCCATACAACTAATACAGCCCAAATAGCCTATATAGCCATACAACCTATACTGTCCTACGAGCCATCTGCCAGCTACTCTACTAGCGTACCCCTTACCACAAAATGCTGCTCTGACACGAACACGCTTCATGGCTGAACGAACGCCCAGCATGTGACAGAACCCAAAGCGTACTATATCATGCGCTTGTGCAAGGTGCAAATTATTATGCCGTTCCACCATTCCTACCACTTGCTTATGCTCTGTTTTCTGTCATACACTCAATAAAAAGCCCTGAAGAGAAAGAACAGAAGAAGAATGCAGCAACGATCATCCTACCTCGCGCTCTCTGAAGAAGTATTGAGCGCGTTAGACGAACAGCGTCCGGTCGTGGCCCTTGAATCGACGGTCATCGCCCATGGACTGCCCTACCCTGCCAATGTCGAGGTAGCGCAAGCCATGGAAGTAGCCATCCGCGCCGAAGGAGCCATACCCGCGACAGTAGGCATCCACGATGGCAAAATTGCTATTGGGTTGACCCTTGACGAGATTACGCGCCTTGGTACCGCACAGCAGGTGCAGAAAGTGAGCAGACGCGACCTGGCCTTCACGCTGGCTAGGGGTATGCTGGGCGCGACTACAGTAGCTGGTACGATGCTCTGTGCCGCTATGGCTGGCATTCGTTTCTTTGCCACTGGCGGCATCGGTGGCGTCCATCGTGGGGCCGAGAGCAGCATGGATATCTCCGCCGACCTCACCGAATTGAGCCGCACACCTATGCTCGTCGTCTGTGCCGGGGCAAAATCCATTCTCGACCTGGATTTGACGCTGGAATATTTGGAGACGCAGGGCGTACCAGTTATTGGCTGGCAGACAGACGAGTTCCCCGCCTTCTACGTTCGCAACAGCGGACGCCGCCTGGTACACCGCGCCGATCACGTCGAGACGGTGGCAGCAATAGCACGCGTGCAATGGGAGTGCGGCCTGCACGGCATAATCGTGGGCTGCCCCATCCCTGCACAACACTCCATGGACCCCGGCCCACTGGAAGCTGCCACCGAAGAGGCATTGCAACTAGCGCGCCAACAAGGGATTCGTGGCGCAGCCACCACCCCCTTCCTGCTCTCCCACGTCGCCAAAGTCACCGTCGGCGAAAGTGTAACCGCCAACAAAGCCCTGCTCATCAACAACGCCCGCTGGGCCGCCCGCTTCGCACGCGCCTATTACACTCCGTAGGGACAATGCATTGCGCCTTCATCAAGCGTAGGGGCCGATTTATCGTGCCCACTGCCGATTTATCGGCGCGTGTCCGTGTTGGATTCGCGCCGATAAATCGGCAGTGGGCGCGATAAATCGGCCCCTACAGGTATTCTCGAAAAGAATAGTTGATTTATTTGAGCCAAGAGACTACAATACTGACAGAGACAATCTTTGAACAGCCACGAAGGTTGTTCCCAAAAACTACTGCAACTCCTCGAAAGGAGCAATTGTGTCGTGAATAATTCTGTGCGGTTCGGAACAATACTCGGAGGAGCTATCCTCACCATTCTTTGGATATTCTGTTTCTTATTTATCAAACCAACACTTGCCATTGATTTTGGCGGCGGTGTCCTTGTTTCCCTACAGCTTACCGCCATACTAATTGGCTTGCTCATCATCGTGCTCTATCATGTCTTTAATCGACCCACCCCTGACACGACCAAGCTGAGCTTGACCACCGACCTGACTATTTCCTGGCTCGCTTTGGTTCTTTTTTACCATTTCAATGCGCCTGCTGATGCCTCGGCGGCTGTCGCCACAACCTGGCCCGGTGGAGCCGTAGGCTTCTTTGCTCTGATTGGTGGTCTGGGTATCGTCGTGCTCTGGGTCCACTTCTTCGCGGACGAAATTGCCTGACCCAACCTGACCTACACAAAACAAAACAAAAAATGGGCGCAAGTATGCGCCCATTTTTGCTGTCCCCAGTATAGCAACCAACCGTAGGGCGCGATTTATCGCCGCCACCGCCGATTTATCGGCGCGAATCTGATGAGGTCACGGGCCGATAAATCGGCGGTGGGCGCGCTGAAGCGGCCCCTACAGACGATTCATACTCTATTCAATTTGGTTTAGTGGCGGAAGTGCCGTCTACCAGTGCAGATCATGGCGACCGCGTAGCGATTAGCCATACGGATCGACTCGTCGTCACGTATGGAGCCGCCTGGTTGGATGATCGCGGTAACACCTGCTTTGACCGCCGCCTCCACACCATCGGCGAAGGGGAAGTAGGCATCCGATGCCAACACGGCACCGCGTGCTCGTTCGGCCGCCTTCTCTACTGCCAGTTGCACACTGGCGACGCGGTTCATCTGGCCCGCTCCCACGCCGACGAGGGTTAATTTATGCGCCAGCACGATCGCGTTGGATTTGACATGGCGCACCACCTTCCACGCGAACATCAGGTCGGTCACTTCTTCAAGCGTTGGGTCGCGTTCCGTGACCACCGTGTACTCGGTTTCCCGCTCGCCTACGGCATCCGGCGACTGCAAGAGCAGACCACCGCTGACGCTGCGTACATCGGGATGACCAGTTAGTAGTGACTGCGTATTGACGCCCTTTGGCTCTATCGGGCAATGTGTAGCCAGCAGTCGCAAGTTCTTTTTCTGGCGCAATATCTCCAGCGCTTCGGGCGTGTAGCCGGGGGCAATGATGGCTTCGTAGAAGAGTTGGCTGATCTCCTGCGCCGTGCTTGTGTCGACGCGACGGTTGCAACCGATGATGCCGCCGTAGGCAGAGATGGGGTCGCCACTATGGGCCTTTTTATAGGCATCCACCAACGTATCGCCACAGGCCAGCCCGCAAGGATTGGTGTGCTTGATAATAACGACCGTTGGCGCCGTAAAACTACTGACCGCCGCCAAAGCGGTATCGAGATCGAGCAGGTTATTGAAGGAGAGTTCTTTGCCGTGGAGCACTTCCGCTCCTGCTACTGTGGGAGCCGCGGAAAGCGGTGACGTATCGGCCCAACGGTAAAAAGCTGCGCGTTGATGGGGATTTTCACCATAGCGCAGTGTCTGGATGCGCTTGATGGGGATGGTCAGTTCTTCGGGGAAAGGATCAGCGGCGGAAATACGTAGATACTCGGCAATGGCGGTATCATAACTGGCGGTGTGCTGAAAAGCGACGGCGGCGAGGCGGCGGCGCGTCTCGATACTCACTTCGCCCAGTTCGCTCCATTCCTGCATAACCGGCGCATAATCCTCTGGCCGTATCAGTACTATCACATCTTGAAAATTCTTGGCTGCGGCCCGAATCAAGGTCACGCCGCCAATATCGATCTGCTCCTGCGCCTCGCTCAACGTCGTCGTGGGGTGCGCAACAGTTTCCGCGAAGGGATAGAGATTAACCACGACAATGTCAATGGGTGCAATCGCGTGCGCTTGCAATTCCTCGCTATGTTTGGGGTTATCGCGACGAGCTAAGATACCGCCTAAAATAGCTGGGTGGAGCGTCTTCACTCGTCCATCAAGGATCTCAGGAAACTGGGTTAAGGTAGTGACGGCCTCTGATGAAATGTGTTCCGCTTTCAAAGATTGCAGCGTCCCACTGGTTGCGTAAATAGTTACGCCATGGTTTTGTAGCTCTCGTGCCAGTTCTGGCAAGCCGTCGCGATTGGCAACGCTAATGATTGCTCGCATAGCAAATCCTTTCGTAGTATTGTGTACCGACACAGGTCCAACCCATTTCAAACAGAGCGTAGGGGCCGATTTATCGCCATGCCATTCAAATAAGGCTTGGGGATGGAGGGCGTAGGGACAAGGGGCGGACGCGGCGGTCGATGGGGGGCCTTGTGCTTGTCCTCGTCCTGTGGGATGTCCAGACCCCCCACCAGGACAGGCACAAGGCCCCCGCGTCCGCATCCCCCTGTCCCTACACACACGGTGTCGCCGTTCATTCTTATTTGAATGGCATTGCGATTTATCGCGCCCACTGCCGATTTATCGGCCCGTGTCCACGCTGATTCGCGCCGATAAATCGGCTGGTGGGCGCGATAAATCGGCCCCTACAATAGTATGTATTTTAAAAAAAGACGCCTCCGGTATTTTTGGAAGCGTCTTTTAAGGGTACACGATACGTGATTAGGCCTCTCCAGCGGGAGCAGTCACTGCCTCTACTGGAACCTCTGCCGTTAAGGAAGGGCGTCCAGCGAATTCGGTATAGATGCTAACATTGCGTCGCTCGCGAGTGGAATGTCCAAACTTGACATACCCGTCGATCAAGGCAAAGAGCGTATGGTCGCGGCCCACACCAACGTGGTCACCGGGTCTGATCTTGGTGCCACGCTGGCGCACGATGATGCTCCCAGCAGTGACCAGTTGTCCATCAAAGCGTTTCACGCCCAACATCTGAGGGTTGCTATCCCGACCATTGCGGGAACTACCCACACCTTTTTTATGTGCCATGATTTATTCCTCTGTATTGCTTTCACTATCATCGGCCTGTATTGCACGGCGTCGGCGCGCTGGCTTCTGCTCAGCATCATCAGCTACCTCGCTGGTTGCTGGAGCAGCGTCCAGATCGTCCTCTGCCGGTGTCTCTTTGGCTTTAGGGGCCTCGCCAGTGATCAGGCTCTTGCCATCAGCCACAATATCATCGATGCTCAGGATGGTGAGTTCCTGGCGATGGCCTTTACGATGGCGGACACGTTTCTTCGCTTTATACCGAAAGACAATCAACTTTTCGCCGCGGCCCTGCTTAACAGCAGTAGCAAGCACGACAGCGTTCTCTACCAGTGGGGTGCCGATGAGGACACGATCCTCGTCAGAGATCAATAAGACCTCATCAAATGCGACCTGTGCGCCGTCTTCGGTAGGAAGTCGATTGACCTCCAGCGTCTGCCCGACTGAGACTTTGTATTGTCTTCCACCACTTTTAATGACTGCAAACATAATTCAGTAATTCTCCTTTGCCGACCCCACACTCATTTCAGGCGGATACGTAGGAGGCGTTGGTGGAGGCCTTCCTTGTACAGTTCCTCTCGTGCCTGGATACCATTTCATTTGAC
>JBBQXY010000184.1:0-10502 GCA_038209195.1 Ktedonobacterales bacterium
ACCTATCCCCACCCCCCTACCCCTACTCACCAATTCTTCCCCCCCCCCCACCAGTGCCCTCCCCTCGCCCCGCCTTTCTTGTGTGGGCGCGCGCCGCCCGCCCCCCCCCCCCCCCCCCCCCCCCCCCCCCACAACTCACACTAAAACAAGCGAGCCGCCGCAGGCGGCGAGCAGTCCACGCAAAATCACACAGTTTTTTCACTATGCTAAGACTCTAACAGAAATGGAAGGAGACCGTCTAGAGGGAAAAAGAAAGAACCATATTTTATCTAAGGCAAGGTTCACTATGGACGAATGGTGCTTTGTCATTCTGAGCGAAGCGAAGAATCTCCGGGCCACGAGAGATTCTTCGCTTCGCTCAGAATGACAGGGCTGAACCTTTCTGGTGAGCAGAAACGGTCACATGCGTTTGTACCTTGCCTAAAGGACATATTCACAATCCCTGCACAAACCACTCACCGGGCTGCGCAGAACCACACACACCCGTTAGCCGCCCCATTCCTTCTACCAGCGACACTAGCTCAGCTACAACAGTCAACTTACTGCCAACTACCCCTGTCAGCAACAAGTACACCGCTGCCTGCACAGGTATATTTTTCAATCCACCCAATTCATGCGCCATCAGACGGGCAATCAGCGCGGCAGTAAGCACATCACCCTGCTTGATACCCAGCAGAGCGGCAATTCTTTCTGGTCGGTGAGCAATCTCCGCGCTCAAAGGCTGATTGATAGCCTCGGCACTCATCACAATCAAAGCTACATTCGTCTGCACTGGCATCACTGGCTCGTACTCCGCTGGTGCTTTAATCTTGCTGTGTCGCGCACCATCGGCCTCGACAATGACCACATCGGCTCCCCCCTTTTGCAACAATTCATAAGGTTGCTCAAGCTGCACACCACTCAGCTTCCCAGAGCCAATAACCTTGCCAGCCACCGTGACGCGCCGATGCCGCCCCCACGCTGCCTTCACCATCTTGAGCATCGTTGGCGTTTCCTCCGCCACCACAAGGGTATCAGTCTCATCTGGACGAGGAATATAGATATTGGTCGTCGTCGTCGTCACAACCCTTTTCCCCTGGGCCGCGAATTCTGCCGCGAGCGTATACATCGTCGTGGTCTTACCCCCGGCCCCCACAAGTGAGATCAGCGGTTTAGCAGGGCAACGGATCAGACTTGAAAGTGGCGGCATGGCAAGCTCCCGTAAAAAAATATAACACTCTTAGCTACACGATTATAGCAGAGAAGTGTAACCTCATCTCGTAATAGCTAGTAAGAGAAAGGCGGTGGGTGCCTTTCTTGATGGACCTTCACCTGCTTGACAGGTGTAAAGGTCTATCTTTTTGGGAATAACTTGAAAAGCTGCTCATGAAGAATTTAGTTGCGGACTCAGAGCCATAATTTTACGTGCCTTAAAGGATTTTTCAGGCGAAATAAAACTAGACTTCGCCCTCAGGGTCTTCCATCGCCTCTAGCACTCCAGCGTTTTTGTACAGGGCGGCTAAGGGAAAACGTATCTCAAGGCTCATCAGCTCTATCTCATCGCCTGGCCCGTAGGACTGATAGATTGCCCATCCCTGCGGCGTGCGGCGGTACACTTCGCCGGCCTGGTACTTGGTGGCAACCAGGACATATTCTTGCACGGTGAGGCAAGCGCGATATAAGCCGAATTTTCTCCCTCGGTCGTAGGCTTCGGTGGAATCTGACAATACCTCGATAATGACGCGAGGAGCTTGCACCTCTATCTTGTCGGATGCCGATCGATCACGCTCATCACATGTCACGGACGCATCGGGGTAGGTGTAGCGCCTGGGTGAGAGGCGTGCAGCAACATCTGAGTTGTAGACATCGCATGGTTTACGCGCTATGGCGAGCGCATCTTCAAGGGTCCTGACCGCATTACTCCCAATGCGACCATGCGCAAGGCTTCCACCCGACATAGCATAGACCTGCCCGTCTATGTATTCGTGCTTGCTATCGTGGCTAGTCCGTTCCAATTCGCGCCACTCATCAATAGTCATACGCTACGGTTCTCTTTGGGCTACCATGGTCAAACCTCCCTGAAAGTGGGTATCAATCATTGCTCTCCCTATCATACACTCAAAAAAGCAGCACTCGCAACGGCAATTGCCGCTGAGAACGCTGCTTTTCATACTTGTATTGACGAGAGAGACGTTACTCCGCGTCCCCAAAGATCGTGTAGTGCCAGCCCTTGCGCGCCTCGCCACCTAGTTCAATCATCACATGTTTGATTTGCGTATATTCCTCAAACGAGTACAGCGACATATCTTTTCCGATACCACTCTCTTTATATCCGCCATGGGGCATCTCAGAAGTGAGCGGTAGGTGGTCATTGACCCACACAGTACCGAACTGTAGTGTCTTGCTGGCTCGCATGGCTTTGAAAATGTCGTGCGTCCAGACGGAAGCGGCCAAGCCATAGACAACATCATTGGCCTTCTTCAACACCTCTTCCTCGCTGGTGAAGCGGCAGACGACAATCACGGGGCCGAACACCTCGCTCTGCACAATCTCGGCACTATTGCGATCCTCGGCAATCACCGTTGGCTCGAAGAAGAAGCCTTTTTCCAGGCCCGCCACGGTGGCGCGTTTACCGCCCGTCACCACGTTCGCGCCATCGCGTAGCGCACGCTCGACAAAGCCCTCCACCGTCGCACGCTGAGCCGCCGAAATCAATGGCCCCATATCTGTGCTCTCATTAGCCGGATTGCCAACGCGAATTTGCTTGACCTTGCTCAAGAAAGAACTCATGAACGCGTCATAGATGCTGTCCTGCACATAGATACGCGTCGCCGCTGTACAGTCCTGCCCACAATTGACGAAACCACCAACCACCGCGCCATTGGCTGCCGCCTCGATATCGGCATCTTCGTAGACGATAAACGGTGCCTTACCACCCAATTCCAGGTGGACCCGTTTGATCGACTCCGCACCGGCACGCATGATATGCTTGCCGCTCTCGGTACTGCCCGTCACCGAAACCATATTCACGCCCCGATGGCTGGCAAGTGCCTGCGCCACACCGGGGCCACTGGTAATGATATTGAGCACTCCAGCAGGCAAACCCGCCTCTAGCGCGATCTCGCCCAATTTGAGCGTCGTCAACGGCGTCTCGACCGATGGTTTAAGAATCACGGTATTACCCGCCGCCAGGGCTGGCCCAATCTTCCAGGCCGCCATCATAAAGGGATAGTTCCAGGGAGCCAGCGACGCAACCACGCCCATAGGTTCGCGGCGAATGATACTGGTATGCCCACCGCTATACTCGCTGCTGGCGGTACCCGCGAGATGACGCGCAGCACCCGCGAAGAAGTGCAGATTGTCGATGGCGAACGGGATATCGCTGTCACGCGCCAACTTGATGGGCTTTCCCGCGTCCTGCGACTCCAACTCAGCCAACTCTCCGGTGTGTGCCTCTAACAACGTCGCCAATTTCTCTAAAATAGCCGCTCGCGCCCCATGAGGCAGACCAGACCAACGCCCATCATCAAAAGCCTCGCGTGCCGCACTCACCGCACGATCTACATCCTCGACCGAACTTTCAGGAACCTGGGCAATCGACTGACCACTCGCAGGACCAATATCGTCAACAGTCTTACCCGAACTGCTATTGACAAGTTCACCATTGATAAGTAGCTTATATTCGCTCATCAGCTAGCCCCTTTCAGAAGTCTGCAAATAACTCGACTTCGCAACGATACCCATTCATTTTTTCGATATTCGTACCATTTCTACGCAATAGATACGAAAATAACACGCCAGAGACACTCCATCAACGTCATTTTATCACAGCCAAATGTAGAGACGCAATTTATGTACCCAGCGGCATCAGATTCTGTGAATTATGGCCAGGGCGACCGCAAAGGATCGCCCCTACTATAAACTATAAACGCATGACGTGTATAACATGCAACGTAGTATAGTAGGGGCGATCCCTTGCGGTCGCCCTGGTCGTTCCCATCGCAGGATCAGCCATCATTCACAGACCCTGCAAACAGCATTAACCCCGTTAGCCTACCCCCTACGATACCACCACCGTCCTTGTCTCCGTCACATGCATATCGTAGCGAGCCAGTTCATGGAAGAAAGGCTCAACTGGCACACATAGCTCTGGCCCAAAGGCACCACGTCGCGTGATCTCGCCAGTGGCGAGCATATGTCCGGCAATCGCCAGTGGTGTCCCCGTGTCGAGCGCACCCGCGCCAATTCCCCAGCGACGATAGGGCAACACAACCACCTGATTTGTAATCTCCACTGGCTGTCCACCGGCATCTCCCGCCACCACTACGCGCAAGACATCGCAGTCCTGTGGCTCGACATCCTCAACAGGTGCCGTTTCCAGCAGCTTCGCCAGTACGTCGCGTGGTGACACTTTAATGCCGCGCACATTGATCGGCTCATCGCTCCCAAAACCAATATCCACCAGGAATTTCAGCTTCGTCAAGAAATCGCTAGGGAAGGCAATTTTGAACGAGACAGAGCGTATGCCCTTCTCGCGGAAAGACACAGGAAAACTCGCACACTCCGAATGCAGCGAATAGATCGCCGTGGCCCGCCCCACTGGCAAGGGAAAAATCACCTCTTCCTGGCCCGTCAACGGTTGCTGTGGATACCACTCCCCATCCTGAAAGACCTGCGGCGACTTGGTAAACTCATCCAGAATGGTGCGAATCGAGTAGGGGGCCACCAACGGTGCCGTTGCTGGCGTTTCATCACCACAACCCAGTTGCACCTTGATACTATCCACGCGTTCGAGCTTATCCACGGCGGCACGAGCCAGCAGATTCGTAATCCCCGGCGTTCCGCCCATGCCCAGGATCGCCGTAATCCCTGCCGCCTCCGCCTCCTCGTGCAAGGCCATCAGCGTGCGCGTCATATGGAAAAGGCCGCCCAGGTCGGCGTAATGCACCTTCTCCTGAATACACGCACGCAGCACAGACAGGTTATAGACATAGTCCACCGCGCTCAATACAACATCCGACCCGCGTATCAGCAGCGAGACCCGTTCAAAATCGTTGACATCGATTTGCTTGACCGCTATCTTACTACTCTGTAGCGAGGCGGCAAGCTCTTGCGCTCGCCCCTCGTGGTAGTCGGCAATGGTGATCTGCTCAATATCAGCGTATTCCGTCAGAGTTCGTACCGTGACACGCCCCATCGCTCCGGCACCGCCTAACACAACAATATGCATTCCAACTGCTCCTGTTTGTTACGCTACTATGCTACGGCGGTATCAGTATCAACGGCTTTGGAGGCAGTCGCAGAGGTCGTCACAACATCGCTACTCACCAACAATCCTGGCGTCGAAACGGTCGCGCTAAGCTCCTGCAACGTATCTTCCAGGCGATTCAGGATCGTATCAATCTCTGCGCGCGTAATCACCAACGGCGGCTCAACACGAATGACGCGTGAGTTATTCAGCGTCCCTGATATCAGCACGCCGCGTTTGAAAAGGCCAGAGGCGACCGCGTAACCAATATCGTCGTTGATGAAATGTTGACCAATCAGCAGCCCTTTACCGGTAATATTGGTGTAGATATCGCTATGGCGGGCGGCAATTCCCCGCAACTGCTCAATGAAGTACGCTCCCTTCTCAGCAGCCTGCTCAGGAATGCGCTCCTCCAATGTGACATTAATAGCGGCGATTGCAGCGGCGCAGGCCAGCGGATTACCACCTGTTGTAGAGGTATGAATGAAAGGATTGCTATTCATCACGCTCCAAATTTTCGGCGTGGACATGAAGGCACCGATCGGCATCACACCACCGCCCAGGGCTTTCGCCGCCGTAATAATATCTGGCGCGACATCCCAGTTATCTACGCCCCACATCTTACCTGTTCGCCCCATTCCGGTCTGCACTTCGTCGGCAATCAACAAGACTTCATATTCATCACAAATCGTACGCAGACGTGGCCAAAAATCATCGGGCGGCACAATCGCACCCGCCTCACCTTGCACTGGCTCCATAATCACAGCCGCGATATCATTGCCAACTTCACGCGCAATACGCAACTGCTGCTCAACGGCATCGGCATCACCATATGGCACGTGGAACACATTATTATGCAGAGGCATAGCGGGACGACGGAATATGGCCTTACCAGTAAGAGCCAGCGAACCCGTTGTTTTGCCATGGAAGCCGCGCACAGAAGCGATAAAGCCGCTCTTCCGGGTATACAACTTGGCTAGCTTCATCGCTCCTTCAACAGCTTCTGTGCCACTACCGACAAAAAAGCTATACTGGATATCCCCCGGTGTAATTTCAGCTAACAAATG
The DNA here is from genome assembly GCA_038209195.1 of Ktedonobacterales bacterium. GTDB lineage: Bacteria > Chloroflexota > Ktedonobacteria > Ktedonobacterales > Ktedonobacteraceae > JBBQXY01. The sequence goes on from JBBQXY010000184.1 coordinate 6,295, forward strand.
AGCCAGCATCCCACGCAACGGGTCGAGTAGTTCTTGCGTAGGCAACGGACTTTTCTGTAATTGTGCCTGTACGGCCCCCACGACTTTGGGATGCGCCCAACCGAGGTTGAAAACACCAAACCCACCCAGACAGTCAATATATTCACGTCCCAGCACATCCTTAAAGGTTGCACCCCGTCCCGTCCACTCGACTGCTGCAAAGTCACCTGCTTCGGCGACTGATTTACGATACTCGATAAACCCACTATTGTAATATTTGGCAAAGTTACTCACAGTGGTCTCAATCAACCACTCAGCCTCGCTCTTGCCCAACTGTGGCTTATGCACGATATCGAGGTATCGTTGAGAATCGTTGAGGGCCTTGAGTAAGCCATCGGTACTCATAAAAAACCTTTCTGACTAAGCGGTCTACTAAAGACATCCCACCCCGGCCCGCCAACCGGTTCAGCATTCAATAGCAGAGATAATTTTTACTTTTATACTCTCTATTGCCCAGAAGATACATGCTTGTGGGTATGTTTGGTTATACCTATCCCTTGGGATAGTCAAAATGAAAAAACGTAAAAAACTAAGGAAGCTTGCTTTCGGATAGAAACATACTAGCCAGGAGAAAGCTCCAAAAACTGTCAAGGGTGAGCAAAAATCAGGAGTTTCTCGCCTCTTGGGGGCAAAGCGAGAGTGCAGGGGAAGAAGTTTCAGGTCACGGATAACAAGTGGACAGATGGAAGCCACGAAACACATAGAATTTCGGAATGTAACGGCCTCGTTTTTTACCCGGTATATCTGTTACTTTCATGAGTGTACCACGCCTTTTGGGCTGTTCTCTGTTGACTTGGATTACCACTTATCCCAGTATAGCCCATAAACCAGCAATAAAGCAACCCTCATCGAAATTTGGCTCTCTATGTCGATGGCTCAAACAAAATGCATGGCTTCCTGCTCTCCAGCCCGTTGCACCATGCAAACTTCCAGTCAATCGACGACCCCAACGGCCTCAACGACAACGGAGCTCTCGTCGGCTTCTACGTTGACGGCAACGGAAACACCGACGGCTTCCTCGCTAACTAATCTGGAATGAGCACCAACGAAAATCCCCTGCCTGTGCTGACTCAGCACAGGCAGGGGATTTTCAATGAGAAGAGACAGGCCATCTCTACCAACCTGCCCCTTCTCCTGTCCTCGAGAATATTAGTCTCCCGCTACCTCGAAGACGTTGGTGCCCCAGTTAAAGAGGGTGTATAAAGATTCGCTAAAAGGCAACCCAATTATCTCGGAAACCTCTGAGCAGAGCGTACTTGCGCCTTTGCCGCCTCTTCTGTGCGGTTCCTCGGTGGGGCGTTCGTCTCAAGTGAGCTGAGAAGTTTGCTGGAGGCTGCGGTTATCTCCTCAACGGCGGCAAGGAATGCCGCTTCATTGGCTTTCGATGGCTTATTGAAGCCGCTCACTTTGCGCACGAATTGTAATGAGGCCGCGTGAATCTCTTCCTCGCTCACAGGCGGCTCGAAGTTATAGAGGATTTTGATGTTTCTACACATTCTTCATTATTCTTTTCTGCCAGACTGCTAACAACGTCTCACGTTTCAATGAATGTACTTCTCCATTCTCTGCGAAGAAACGAAAAGTGGAAAACCCAGGCATAGACAAAGCCTCTCTACAAGAGCTACAATACCACATGTGTACAGTCTCTCAGAATTGCTACACCTCACACTTCCCATCAATCACGCTAGAGGAGATAATCACTATGGCATCCTGGTGGCAAAAAACGTTAGCAACAGCAACTGGCCTGACAGCTCTGGCAGGTGGAGCCTACTACCTGCTCATGCGCCGTCCCCTTCCACAGGAGAAGGGCACCGTCAGTTTAGCTGGACTACACGAACCCGTCGAAATTATCACCGATCAATACGGCGTGCCACACGTGTATGCCCAGAATGAGGACGATCTTTTCTTCGCCCAGGGCTATGTCCATGCCCAGGAACGACTCTGGCAGATGGAACTCAATCGGCGCATTGGTTCGGGACGCCTGTCAGAGATCTTTGGCTCGCTGGCCCTCGAAGCTGACCGCATGAGCCGCCGCATTGGCATGCATCGTGCCGCCCAGATCGAGGCCAAACGTCTCCCCGCGCATAGTCGGCGTGTCTTGGAGGCATATGCGCAGGGCGTCAATGCTTTCATGCAACGCCACAAACATAACCTCCCACTCGAATTTACCTTGCTCCGCTTCAAACCAGCACCCTGGCAAGTTGCCGATAGCATCCAGTGGGCCAAGATGATGGGTTGGAACCTCGGCGGCAACTGGGAGACAGAGGTCATTCGCGCCCGCGTCGTTGCCACCCTTGGTGCCAAACGCGCCGCCAAACTCGAGGCAGGTTACGATGCTAAACATCCCTTGATTGTTCCCCCCGGCGTTGCCTATCAAGGCATCAACCTGGGCATGTTAGAGCAATACGAACAGTCAAAACAACTGAGCGGTTTCGGCATGCTGGGTGCCAGTAACAACTGGGTCGTCGATGGCACCATGAGCACTACTGGTTTCCCCATCCTCTGCAACGATCCCCACCTCGGTCAGGCAGCACCCTCCATCTGGTTTGAATGCCACCTCGTCGCTGGCGATATCAACGTCACCGGTGTCAGCTTCCCCGGCTCCCCTGGCGTCGTCATCGGTCATAACGAGCACATCGCCTGGGGTATCACCAACGCAGTTTCCGATACCCAAGACCTCTACATCGAGAAATTTAACCCACAAAATCCACACCAGTACGAATTTCAGGGCCAATGGGAAGAAGCTCAGGTCGTCCAGGAAGAGATCAAGGTTCGTGGCGTGAAAGACCCAGTCATCGAAGAGGTACGCATCACTCGCCACGGCCCCATTTTGACCAGCCTACCAACGAAAACCGACTTAACATCCCAGGATGGTCACAATGCCGAGACCACTGAACTGCCACTGGCCTTGCGCTGGACAGGTTTAGAGCAATGTAACATCATCTCCGCCGTGCAAAAACTCGACCGCGCCACTAACTGGGAAGAATTTCGTGACGCCCTGCGCGACTGGGATGTGCCGCCGCAAAACTTGATCTACGGCGACAAAGAAGGCAACATTGGCTACGTTATGGCAGGTGCCATTCCCATTCGTGCGCAAGGTCAGCACCTGCTGCCCACCCCTGGCTGGACTGGAGAGGACGAGTGGATAGGCTTCATCCCCTTTGATGAACTGCCCCAAACCTTTAACCCAGAACAACATTTCATCGTCACCGCCAATAACCGCGTCGTGGACGATAGCTATCCCTACTACATTACCAATGAGTGGCTCAACGGCTACCGGGCGCAGCGCATTCGCGACCTGCTCCTCAGCAAAGGCAAACTAGCTCCCGCCGACATGGCTAGCATCCAGGCCGACCTATACGCCTTGCCTGCCGTTGAGATCGTCCCCCACATCTTAGCTATCCCCACCAGCGCACCGCTAGAAAAAGCCGCCCAGAACATCTTGCGCACCTGGAATTATGTCCTGGCACCAGATAGCGTCGCGGCGGCTATCTATACTACCTTCCTCTATAAGCTGGAAAAAATGGTCTTCGGCGCCATGTTCGGCGAGGACGAAACGCTGATTCAGGGCTACATGGGCCGCGGAGCAACTATCCTCGCCACAACGAACGGCTACGCCAGCCGTAGCAAGCCGCTGCTCATTCGTCTCATGAACGAGGGTAACGACAACTGGTTCGCGGATTCAGCCATTCCCAATGGCCCTAAATCGTGGCCCACCGCCCTCAGTCGGGCCTTCACCGCCGCCATTGAAGACCTTCATGGCTCATTGGGCGACGACATAACACGCTGGCAGTATGGCAAAATCCACCAAATGACCTATAATCACCCTTTGGGAATGATTAAGCCGCTCGCCAAAATCTTCAATCGTGGCCCATTTCCCGTTGGCGGCGATATGGACACCGTCAACATGGGCGCATCGCTGCCCAATCAGCCCGAGGTTGTCATCACCGTACCCTCGTACCGCCAGATCGTCAACCTTGCCGACATCAATAGTTCGGTCTCCATCCATGCCCCCGGTCAGTCCGGTCATCCCGCCAGCAAACACTACGCCGACTTCATCAAACCCTGGCGACTCGGCGAACACCACACCATGCTCTTCGACCGCACCACCATCGAAGAAAACGCCACGGGTACCCTCAACTTAACGCCCGATTAATAAAGTACCCCAC
>JBBQXY010000185.1:0-10449 GCA_038209195.1 Ktedonobacterales bacterium
GTAATGGGAGCGTTGTGCATGGTGTCCAATTGATAGCTCATAAGATGCGAGATGCCTTTGCCATCGATCATAGCGACAAGCATGGTATTGCCGACGAACCAGGTGCCTTGTATGGGAGTGTGGACCCAGCCTGGCGCAACATCCTGGTTGAATGTGCCAGAGAGCAAGGTCGTCGGGACAGGTGGCGTCGCGATGCTGGTAGCAGTGGTGGTAGCCAGAGGAGGCCCCACACGCAAGTAGCGAAGGCTCCACGCGCTTTTCAAGGCATGTAATGGATGGTTGACAGTGTTATTCTGCGCAACGGTCTTAGGAGTATCAAATTGTAACCAGAGTAACCAACCGTTATTGCTGCCAAGCACAATTAATGGACTTGGGCTAGGCGTATTGAGCAAAGGCGTGCTTATCTTCGTAGTGCGATTTAACTGCTCGATCATCCAGCCATCGTTGGAACCATTGCCATAGGCCGTGTAGTAGATAGAGGAAGTGTCAGCTACCGCACTGATAACGTGTTGATAGTTGGTAGTGGTTTTGTATGATAGTCCCACGACATCGGTGGGATGATTAATAGTGAGTGCGGGGCCGGTACCTATATGGCTGTTTGCCAGCAGAAGTAGTGATGTGATACCACCCATCATCAGTGTCAAGAAAAACACTGCTGCTAAGCCGATCAGGGCAAACTGTCCTACGTTTGAGCGACGCGATTTTTTGCGGACGGTTGTCAAAACGGGCAATGGGCCGGTGTCGGCTGTAGAAAAAGCGGCGAGTGGATTAGTTTTGTTACGAGAATGAGCATGTTGTTGTTGTAGATATGGCTGGAGAAACGCGGGTGGTGGAAGAGCATTAGCTGGTGTGTGCTGGAGATAGTGTGTATGTTCAGCAGCTAAGCGTTCCATCAGATTGACATATAGCGCAGGAGGAGGCTCTATAGCGGGAAGGGAATGTACCTGGTCGCTAATAAAATGAGAGTTTGCAAGCACTTGCCTGCACTGGGCGCATTCTTCCAGATGTGCGTCCAGTTCTATAGTATCACTATTCTTTAATTCGCGGTGTGCGGCGAGCAACACCTGTGCCTTCGTACAATTCACTCTTCGCTCACTTCTTGCTTATATAAGTGTATAAAACGTTCCCGCGCTCGCATCAAGCGCATTTTCACGGCGGATGCGCTAATATTTAAGACAGCCGCAATTTCCGCGCAGGACAGCCCATCATTTTCGTATAGCCACAGGCATACCGCGTACTTGGGGGGCAACTGCTTCAGCACATGCTCCACAATCTCGCGATCCGCCACTTGGCCTTCGAATCGTCCACCATCGTAACCACCACGCTCGTACATCGCACTCACGTTGCTGGCACGCCCATTGTTGCCGTGGTCGTCATCGTTGCTGCTAAATCCCTCGGATGCCGTTCCCCCCGCTTCGGAAAGTACGCCAGCACCGATGCCACGGTCATCGTTAAACAATGAGAGCGGCAACCAAGATATCAAACGCCGTCGGCGCAATGTATCGGTTGTGGTATTGGCCGCGATACGATAAATCCAGGCTGATAACGCTCCCGGTTGCACGACGGTTCCATTCAACAAGGCCTTGTAGGCTTTGACGAATACATCTTGTGCCAGATCACACGCTTGCTCACGGTTACCAATGAGATGGTAGATGAAATTGGTAATAGGCCCCTGAAAGCGCAGGAATATTGCTTCAAAATCTGCCACATCTACCTTCTGCACTTGCTCTTGCGAGACGGGTGCAGATAACTGAGGATGTGTATCCACCGCTTTTTCTCCCACAATGGCTGTTTCTACACGACTATCCTTATCCACAGACAATGGGGGAGTGGGACGCTCTTTGCGTTCCACTTCGAGCGCTGGACGTAAAGTGCTGTTCGTATTGTAGAAACGGATAGAGGTGTCCATAAGTTACATTAACCTTATCTGATAAAAGAAGTGCTTAAATTTACTATACTTCAGGTTCCATATTCCTTGGTAGCATAACATATTTGTGTATTATACGCTGTGAGTTGCACGACATTTTGTGGCGAATTAGGTCATTACCTATTGGCTGATACATTACTGCTTTGTTTCTCGGCAATTGCGATGCCGCCTACGGCGGCAGGGAAAAAAGGAGAACTAGGGCGCAGCCCTAGAACCCAGTCAAGGGGCGGCGGCCCCTTGCATCCCCGCTTGTCAATTGACAGGCCACCTATGGCGGCAGGGAAAAAGAGGGAGAACTAGGGCGCAGCCCTAGAACCCAGTCAAGGGGCGGCGGCCCCTTGCATCCCCGCTTGTCAATTGACAGACCGCCTACGGCGGCAGGAAAAAGAGGGAGAACTAGGGCGCAGACCTATTACCTGCCCCCGGGCAGGGTGCCAGTCAAGGGGTTGCACCCCTTTGATCCCCGCTTGGATTGTTACATTGGCCTATATGTATTTACTATACCATATAAGGAAGGTGGATGGCTAAGTCTGCTGGAGGCTTTCCCATACGGCACGATGGATGATCGCTCGGAACTCGCCCCAATCACGCAAACGCCCATCCAGCTCAATGCTTACTGTTGGTTCTAACTGACTCAATTGCTGGGCCATGCTTACTAATTCGTCCGGCTCTATTTCGCGATAATCTTCTATGCTCTCGCCTAAATCTTTTGGACCGAGCTTGCTACTTATTTCATCCAGAAGGAAGGCAAACGTATAGAACACAGGCTGCTCTCCAGTTTTCTTTGTACGGTATGCAATAGCAGCCAGGAAACGGTTTACTGCCACTTGCAGCCCTGTTTCCTCTGCTGTCTCGCGCATGAGGGCATCAAGTATGCGCTCGTCCGGATTGATACCACCGGTTGGCAGTCGATAGGCACCAGTCGGATAATACGTTTTGATGATTGTCAGTAGTCGTCCATTGGTGCGCCGTACCACCATGCAGACTTCTCCATAGCGTCCATCTCTTTTGCGTAGTGGGTCAAAAGTATCATCGCTGGTAAGATCGACTGTGCGCACGAGTGGTTGGTGATAGGCTTGTGCCAGTTGGGCAAGCTCATCCTGTATGTCTTGTGCTAGCTATGGAAACATGGGTTTGGTCCTCGTGGTTGTATGGGTTTTATGATAGTGTACAACATTCTGGCTCTAGCACACGAGGGCTTGAAAGAAGCCCTTCCCAATTGTATGCTCATGATTTATACTATGCTGGTCACTTGGGTGGTGGTAATGCTGCTCAAACGTAGTGGGCTGTCAAGGTTCAATTGATGGGTGAGGCTGGACGCCCACAAGGGGCAATACATTTCAAATAAGGTAGAACGGCGTGCGAAGCGTGCACCCTGTCTGGGGGACAGGTAATAGGGACAGGGGGACGAGGGGATGCGGACACCCTGTCTGGGGGACAGGTATCGGGGGCCTTGTGCCTGTCCTGGTGGGGGTTCGAGACTTCCCCCAGGACGAGGACAAGCACAAGGCCCCCCATCGCCCGCCGCGTCCGCTCCTTGTCCCTACACACGCCACTCCCCAGGCTTATTTGAAATGTATTGCCCACAAGGGGCGTCCCTACATAATTAGGATTCTCCCACTCTTTCAAACCAAGAGCAACAAAGTACTAACTTTAACATAACGAATATATGCAGGGATATATGGAAATGACACAACCTGGTTGGAATATTGTTGGGCACGAACGTGCGATTGACTTGTTGCGGCGCACACTTGGCGCGCAGCAGGTTCGTCATGCCTACTTGTTGACGGGGCCTGATCAAATCGGTAAAGCTTTGCTGGCCCGACTGTTTGCGCAGACACTGCTGTGTACTGGTGGCCCTGACCCACAGGTAGCTCCCCAGATGCCTTGTAATACGTGTCTGGCTTGTCGCAAGGTGCTGCATGGCAACCATCCTGATCTGCATGTTATTCGGAAGGCGGCGGATAAGCAGTTTATCTTGATAGAACAGGTGCGCGCTCTGCAAAGCGATTCCTCGCGCAAGACATTGGAGGGGCGGCGCAACATCTTCATTATAGAGAACGCGGAGGAGATGAACATACAGGCCGCTAACTGTCTCTTAAAGACGCTAGAAGAGCCTGAGGTCGATGTTGTGCTACTGCTCACCGTCTCTGATCCAGGGTTGCTATTACCAACGATCCTCTCGCGGGTACAGCAAGTTGCGATGCATCTGCTCACCAGCTCGCAGATCAAAACTGCGCTGGAACAACAGTGGGAGGTCGAGCCAGATGAGGCCACGTTGATTGCCGCACTGGCTGCTGGACGCATGGGCTGGGCAATACAGGCGGTCGAGGATGAAGATGTGCTTTTAGAGCGGAAAGCGCAATTGGAGACGCTGGCAAAACTGCCAGGGGTGAGTAAAGTGCAACGTTTCGATATCGCGCAGAAGCTCAGCACTGACAGCGACAAGATGCGTGTTGTGCTAGAGTTGTGGTTACTGTGGTGGCGTGATATGGTATTAGCAGCGAATACATGTCTCGATTTAACCGTCAATGTAGATATGCGCCCGATCTTAAAGCAACAGGCCGCGAAAATTGGTACGTCTGAATCTGAGCGGATGGTACGCGCCATTTTGGGTACGATGGAGGCGATAGACCAGAATGTGAACGCACGTACCGCGCTCGAAGTTCTGATGCTGGACCTGCCAACCATCCACTCGTAGCGTCCTTGGAGCAGCATATTTTCTGGCTACAACGTATTGCCACAGATTATCCATGACAGGAGAATTATTCGATGCGAACTGATTTCCAGCACCTGCTTGTCCACCTCGATGGCGGTGTACTCACCATCACGATGAATCGGCCCGAAGTGTTGAACGCTTTCAATGATGCCATGCTTGAAGAACTGGGGGAGACGATAGATGCTGCAGCGCAAGATGACGCTGTGCGCTGCGTTGTGCTGACCGGGGCAGGTCGAGGATTCGGCTCAGGACAGGATTTGAGGAGTTTCGCAGTGCTGGATCAGTCTTCTGGCGGCGAGCCCGCAAAGGTGAGTGTGCATCTACAAAAATATCATCGCGTTGTATTGGCGATCCGCACTATGCCTAAGCCTGTCATTGCCGCCGTGCGCGGTGTCGCCGCCGGTATTTCGTGTAACATTGCTCTAGCTTGTGACTTGCGTATCGCTGCCGATGATGCTCGTTTTATCGAAGCGTTTGCTCGTATTGGCCTCGTGCCCGATGGTGGCGGCGGCTTTTTCTTGCCACGCCTGGTAGGTTTTGGCAAAGCGCTCGAAATGGCTTTATTGGCTGAAGAAGTGAGCGGTCAGGAGGCTGAGCGTATCGGGTTGGTCAACAAATGTGTTCCGGTAGCAGAGTTTGAGGCGGCAACGCATGCTCTCGCGCAACGCCTGGCGAACGGGCCAACACGCGCCTATGGCCTGATCAAAGAATTGATGAATCAATCACTGGAGAGTGATCTGCAAAGCTCGTTGCGCTTGGAAGGTGAGCTGCAAGATATTGCCAGAGAGACAGAGGATCATCGTGAGGGGGTAATGTCGTTCTTGCAGAAACGGCGTCCGAATTATACGGGTAGGTAAGTAGCTGTGCGCGTGAAAACACTGGCTTATAATAATGGGCAAACGCAGGGGGCGCAGCGACGTGAGTGGCTACGCCAATATAGTCCGAAGCACCTGGAACAGTGTTCCACGTTGATACGTCATGGGCTACAAGCTCGTGCGGGAGGGGCTTCAGCAGGGATAGTCATACTGGGGGCGGGAGCGTGTACGGAGGTGCCCTTGGCGGAACTGGCCCGTGCCTCGGATGAGGTCGTGCTGGTTGATCTGGACGCCGCATCGATGCAAGAAGGACGCGCTGAACTCTCCTCGGCGGCATTGCGTAAACGCGTGCGCTTACTAGAGGCGGATATCAGCGGTGGTGTCAGCACAAATGTACATGCCCTGCTCGACAAACAACCATGGGGCACGCTGATCACGCGTGGAGCAACAGCCGTATTTGATGCTGCCGCCGACTGTTTAGAGCAATGCGTCGTGCCTGACCCTCCTGAATTTGCCAGTGTTGGCGTGGGTGAATTTGGCCTCGTCGTCAGTTCACTGGTGCTTTCGCAACTGTATAGCTATCCCCTGCTTGATATCCTCGATCATGTGCAGCAGCTTGCGCCACAACTGCTGGGCGAACAGGAGCGGCACCATCGCTACCAAGAGGCAGCACAAGATTTCAGGGTACGGGTAATTCAGGCGCATCTCCATCTTTTGCGCTCCCTTGTAGATGTTGGTGGCGTAATTGTTCTGCTCTATGATATGCGTGGTTTCGTCTTTGAGGTGCATGGTACCGAGCATGACGCGGAGCATCGCCGCGCGATCCCTCTTGTGCCTCGCACATTGCCCAGGCTGATTCGCGACAATTTTACCGTGCAAGAGGAAGCCGAGTGGGAGTGGCTGACCGACTTGCCGGAGAAGGAGCGATTGGGGAGGGGATATGAGGTAGCAGGGTATGTATTGAGGTGAATGAGTGCTGATGCTAGCAAGTAACCTTGAACTACAGTTCTTCATATGGTATAGCCAATTTGTTTGATGAAGCTTGTTGGACGTTGTAGCCAATGCGGAACAAACAGAACCTCATAGGCGTCTTTCCAACAGAGTAGGTAAAAGAGGCAGAGCGGATGTAACAGTTTTCAAAGGAGACGTACTATGAGAAGCATTATAGGGCAGAATGAGCGCAATGCATTTATGTTGGCCGTCATTCTATTGACCTTACTTGGACTTACAGCTTGTAATTCAGCGGCCACACCTGGTACCAGCAGCGTACAGATTGATTGGGTGAATTTCATCAAATTCAAGGGGATTACTTATATGGCAACCGTGAATCAAGGACGCCCATTGACCGCAAGTGATTTCGGCTCCGAGTTCGCGAAAGTGTCGTTTAAAGTGAGCGGGAATGTAAATTCGCCTGGGTATCAGAGCAAGGATGGGGATGCAGCATTTCTTGATGCAGGGACGCCTGTGTATATGGTGAAAGGCTACAAGCCTACATTTCGGCTCGCTGCTTACGATACAAACCATAATAACAGCATCGTTCTTTTTGAGGCTGATACGAATCCCCGTGCGAAGAAAGGTGTTGATCTGCTCGACATTGGTGGGAAAGTGCTGTACATCGGCGTGAATAGCGAACAAGACGGTACGACAGAGATAGCCGCTATCATGGACCAAAAACGAGTGGCAGCACTTGTCACCTTGGTTCTTAATGCTTCTGTAGATCAGAACAGTCAGCAGCAAGATAATACACGGTACTTCATCGCCTTTCATCTCAATGATAATACAACGGTAACACGTCAGTTTGGCCTGCATAGTGGTGAATTGTCTCGAGGCATTCTTTTGCCGAAAGCGTTTGGAGACGCAATTGAACAGGCGTTGAAAAAGTAGACGAACTCGCCTTTCTGTTAGAAAGGCTACCAGAATGAATGGAGTTTCAAATTGAATGAAATCAAGACCGTGGAAGGTGCAAAGCCCGTCCACGGTCTTTTTTATATGCAAATTTATAAATTATCTATGCTTGGGCGATGGGCATATTGGCTACGTCGGTGAGCGTGAGGTCTAGCAATGCTGACGCCTCGTCGATTTCCGCTTTCGATAGGTTCAGTGGGGGGATCATACGTAAGGTCGTGGTGCCCAGGTTGTTGAGCAGCAGCCCGTGTTCGAGGGCTTGCTGGACAATGGTGGCGGCTAGGTCATGTTTCACGTTAACCGCTTGCATCAATCCAATGCCGCGTGGACTATCGAGGAAGTGGTATTTTTCGCAGAAGGCTTCGAGCTTGGTACGCCAGTACGCGCCCATTTTGGTGGCGTTCTCCAACAGGTTCTCATCCAGGATCGTTTTGATGGTAGCGATACCGGCAGCACTGGCAATGGGGTTGCCACCGAAGGTGGTGCCGTGGTCGCCAGCGGTAAAGATGTCGGCGCGTGGGCCTGCGAGCATGGCTCCAATGGGTACGCCGCCTGCCAGTCCCTTGGCCATGGTCACGATATCGGGAACGACATCGTAGTTCTCCCAGCTAAAGAATTTGCCTGTGCGCCCCATGCCTGCCTGGACTTCGTCTAAGATCATCACCATATTGCGCTCATCGCACCATTGCCGTACACCCTGGAGATATTCCTTGTCAGCGGGCCAGATACCACCTTCACCCTGCACTGCCTCAAGCAATATGGCAACCGTATTATCGCTGGTGGCTGCCTTCAATGCCGCCAGGTCGTTGTATGGTACTTGTTTGAACCCTTCGGGAATAGGAATCCAGGTGGCTTGATAAAAGGCTTGTCCGGTAGCGGCGGTGGTGGCCAGGGTGCGACCATGGAAGCTACGTTCCATGCTGATAATTTCAAAGGCCCCGTTGCGATGGACGCGGCCATATTTGCGCGCCAGTTTGATGGCACCTTCATTGGCTTCCGCGCCACTATTGGAGAAAAATGAACGCATGCCATTGCTTTGCTGCCCGAGCAATTCAGCTAACTCGATCTGGCGGGTGTTGTAGTACAGGTTGGAGACGTGTACCAGTTGTGTTACTTGATGTTGCACGGCTTCGATGATGGCGGGGTGGCAATGGCCCAATACGTTGACGGCTATGCCAGCTACAAAATCAAGGTATACTTTGCCGTCGCTGTCCCATACGCGGGTGCCTTCGCCACGTACCAGTGTGAGTGGTTGTCGTTTAAAGGTGCTTTGATAGTATTGGTGCTCCAATGCAACCCAATCTCTTTGACTTGTCGTTGTCATGAAATGGCTCCTTCTCTGTAAGTTGCTTTATAAAACTGTCAGCTTTGCTTTGATACTCTTCATGTGACAAGCCGCCTACGGCGGCAGGGAAGGGAGGGAAGCTAGGGCGCAGCCCTAGAACCCAGTCAAGGGACTGCGGCCCTCCCTTCCCTGCTTACGGCAGGGAAGGGAGGGAAGACCAGGGCTCAGCCCTGGAACCTCTTTAAGGGGCGGCCCCTTGCATCCCTGCTTGTCATATGAAATGTATCGAAACAGTGTTAGCGGGTATAGAGTGTATTTTCGTCTATGTAGCCGTGGGTCAGGTCGCAGCCCCAGGCGGTGGCTTTGCCGTTGCCAAGGTGCAGGTCAATGGTTACGGTAACCTCCGTGCCAGCCATTGCTTGACGTGCGGCTTCCTGGTTGTATTGTGTGCCTATACCTTGCTGCATGACCTGTACGTCGCCGATGAAAATGTCATAGGTAGCTTGATCTAAGGCACAACCGCTGGCTCCCAGTGCGGCGGTAATACGTCCCCAGTTGGGGTCGCCGCCAGCGAGGGCACACTGCCAGAGGGGAGAGAGTGTAATGGCGCGGGCTGCTTTCACGGCATCGGCCTTATCGCGCCCGCCTCTGACTTCAACAGTCATGAGCTTTGTCGCGCCCTCGCCGTCGCGTGCCATCTCTTTCGCGAGATAGGTTGTGACGTGACGCAGTGCGGCGCGGAACGTTTCCGCTTCGGGATGTTGCGCGTTGATGGGCGTGTTGCCAGCCAGTCCGTTGGCAAACAAGATGCAGGTATCGTTGGTGGACATATCGCCATCCATCGAGATCATGTTGAACGAGTCATCGACGGCGGCTTTGACCTCTACCTTCATCCACTCGTGTGCGATAGCAGCATCGGTGGTCAGATAGCAGAGCATAGTTGCCATATTGGGATAGATCATGCCTGCGCCTTTCGTGACACCACCCAGGCGCACAGTGCGTCCCTCAATTTGGAATTCCAGGGCAATGCGCTTGGGGCGTGTATCGGTGGTCATGATGGCCTCGGCAAAGGCATTGCCCTGTTCGCGGCTCAGTTCAATGGCGGCGACACCATCTTCAATCTTATCTATGGGAAGTTGCCGACCGATAATGCCGGTGGAGGAACAGAGCACCATTTCGTTCTCTAACTTTAACTTCTGTGCCACCAATTCGGACATACGATAGGCGTTGAAGAGGCCAAGATCGCCCGTGGCGCAATTAGCATTGCCACTATTGACGATGATCGCCTGTGCTCTGCCACTTTTGAGATGTTCCTGGCAAACGAAGACGGGCGCGGCGCGGGTCGTGCTGGTAGTGAATGTGCCGACGGCGACACATGGAACGTCTGAAGCTAAAATAGCCAGATCGGGAATTGAACCATCAGACTTGATGCCACAGGATATGGTACCGGCGCGGAAACCTTGCGGTGCAGTGACGCACTGATCAATCTCGGAAAATAAATCGGTCAATGAATGAACCTCCTACCAAAAAAATCCTGGTTCGTGCCGTCCCAGTTGAATGTTGCCACGGCTGGGAACGGAAAACTGGAACCAGGAACGTGCTGCTTCCCCCCATTGTACAATGTGAAGCAAGGCTTGTACAAGCCCATGGGTGGTATGGGGTGTATGAAAAAGTTGTAGGCAATCAAGCAGCATATTCGAGTTTCCAGAATGAGTTGTAGGACTGGTTGAGAACGGAAGTGCGCAAAGCGAGGACCGCATCCAAGCCATCAGGAGTCCAGCGCATGCCAGATTTTTTC
>JBBQXY010000186.1:0-10230 GCA_038209195.1 Ktedonobacterales bacterium
TCGCCTCGCGGCCAAAGTCGCCTTACATAACTTTTGTCTCTGGTTCAATCAACAACTTGATAGGCCTCTTTTGGCTTTTGCTACCTTGCTAAACTGGTAGGGCTTTCGGGCTTGTTAATTCACACCAAACGTTTAAGTGAGATATATTGAGCACAAGGCTCCAGCCTCAACTCCACTTTCTTAGGGGGATGCCTACTGGCGCAATAAATAATTGCTCCCTACTGGTAACGTATTGCTTCGGCGGGTGAGATGCGGCCGGCTTGCCAGGCGGGGAGGATGGCCCCGAGGAATGAGGCAAGCAGGGCAATGCCTACGATGAGACCTAGCTCTTGCCAGGGGATGCTAAAGGTTAGACCCGTGTTGAATTGTTCAAAGAAATTGGCGGCGAAGATGTTGCTGGAAAGTATCAGGCCGAGCGCGACGCCCAGGATACTGCCGGTCGCACCGACCATGAAAGACTCTAAGAGGAAGGAACCTTGCAGCAGGCGACGACCACAGCCCAGCGCACGCATCATGCCGATTTGTTGCCGCCGCTCGATCACCGCTCGCGTACCGGTAATGGCAAGGGCGGTGACTCCTAACAGTAACGTCAGGCCAACAACTGCTAGCAGGACGTTGCTCAGGAAGATACGTGGCCCACGTATTTGCCAGATAGCATCTTCCAGTACCGTCGTTTCCATCCCATAATCGAGAAATGCTGAACCGAGCGCCAGCGACAATGCCCGTTTGTCTTGCCCCGGTGCCACTTTAAAGTAATATGTCTGCGCCTGCGGCGTTGTGGGACTAATGGTGTCGAGGTAGGACGCGTTGGGAATGTATAGTCCAAAATGGCTGCTATCGCTGTTATCGACCACACCAATGATGGTTAGCTTGACCGCCGCGGTAAAGGCCGATGGTGGTGCAGTGGGAGAAATGGTTTGTACTCTGGTGATCCACAGTGGCGTGGCTGAAAAAGTGGTGTCGCCTTGATAGATACCACTGATAGAAAATGTGTAGGGCGTGTTAAAGCCTGGCGGTTGCGTGGTCACGTTGGCGTCCGCTGGCGAGGGCGCATTGGGATCATAGACCGGGGCATTGACGACGCTATCAGTACGGTATGGTAGGGCACTGCTATCGATCAGCGCGTAGTTTGGATGCGCTTGCAATGCTTGAAAGACTGCGGCATCACTGGTGAACCCTTGTGCTCGCGCCGACAGGTGCAGGCCGTAGCCGTTTAAAAAACCACCGCTCACCACGTTGGCTGGATAAATTTTCCAGGCAGGGTTGCTATTACTGAGTTGGATGACCCCAACCGCAGCCGAAGTTTGCACGCCAATGGAGGCAAAGTCGTTGGGATTGATGCCTTGCTGTAATAGAGCCGCGTGCAGGTCTGGTATCTGCTTGAAGTACGTGACGGCCTGAATATCGTATCCTCCTGTCTGCGTATCAATATTGGCGTAGGTATTCTGCATGGCATTGGTAATCACGGCCATCACCGTCATGGCAAAGACGACCAGGCTGAACATTACGACGCTCAATCCGGTACGGAACCGTCGGTGGAGGGGGTAGGCAGAGGCGAGCCGTGTGAGGATAAAAAGTCCGGGCAACCTCGTGCAGAGCCAGAGCAAGGGATGGATAATCAATTCAGCGTTCGTTAGCAAGACCCACGTCGTTCCCAGTACCATCATAAAACCTGCCAGGAAGAAGATTTCTATGCCACCCGAAAAACGCGGCAATCCCAGTCGCCCCAGGACATCGAAAGGCAGGGCCCAATAGGCAACGAGCGTTAGCCCTGTCAAGGCGGCGAAAATCTTATTGGCGATGGCTTTCTGTCTCTGTCCATTTGGCTGCTGCTTTTCGCCGTTGCTGAGCGCGTTCTTAGACCTTGCCGCACTACCATAGCGGAAGATGACTTCTAGCCCTGCTTTGATGAGCAGTCCACCTCCCAGTACAATGAGCGAAAGGCCAAGCGAGAAGTAGGATATCAACGTCTTTTCTAACCCTTGTTGCATCAGCCAATAGCCGGCCAGCAAAGGCAGAAAACCCAGCAATATCAGCGAACGCAGCAGCCCGACGAGGATATCAGGCACCTGTTCCAGCACGATACGCCGTATGCGCTGGAAAGGTTTTTTCGCGTGTCGGGAGAAAAGTGTGCGCACTAAAGCGAGTAGTTGTAAGCAGCTTTCACCTAAGGAGAGCGCGTTCTGACCAGGCTCCGGTTGGTCGCGCATGGCTTCAACTACCGTCATACGGCTCACCAACCAGGACGAGATGGCAACCGAGCAGAAGGTGAAGACGACGCCCAAGCAATAGGCAATAATCAGACTGTGCGGCTGAAATGTCAGCTTGAGCGGAAAATTAAAACGGGCCAAGATGGGGCCAAGGAACAAGACCAGCAATGCGCCCATCCCTATACCGGCAGCCAGGCCCAGCAATGATGCCAGTAGATCATAGACCGTGCCTTCAAAGAGGAACATTAGGATCAGGTGCTTGCGTTGTACTCCGATGGCTCTTGCCATGCCCATCTCTGCCCGTCGTTCCGCTGCCAGCAGGACGTAGATGAGGAAGATCAGTAGCAGGCCAATCGCCAGGGCGAAGAGACTGAAGAGGGCAAAGATGCGCGAGAAGATATTCTCTGCATTTTGCGAGTTTTGTACACCTTGTAACTTGACCTGGTTGATGTGTAAGCCACCGGGCGTCCAATGCCGTAGGCGTTGGGAAACCTGGTCAGTAAGGTTTACGCCATTGACGCCGCCACCGCCGCGATTGCCGATGTATACTTCGGTAATATCATCTTCGCGGTTCTCAATGCCGCGAAAGTACTGGATATTGCTTAAGATATAGGGCGCACCCCCGGCTAATCCTCCGTCCTCGACAATGGCGACGACATGCATCAGGTAGCGTTGTGCGGGCCAGCGTGGCGAGTAGAGGTAGATGGAATCGTTCGCGCGCGCATTGAGCAGGGTAGCCATGGTTTGATTGATGTAGATATCATTGCCCTTGAGGGTCGCTGTGGAATAGTGTTGTTTGCTGCCATTTACGGCCTGCATGCCGCCAAAACTTTGCTCACTACCAGGGATAAGGGCCAGGGCAGTAACATTTGAACGTACTTGGCGTGAGGTCTCGTCTGCTACTAGTAGATTGGGCTCCACCATGGCGGCTCCGATGGCTGCAATATCAGGATCAATCTTTTGCAGGTCCAGGAGCCGATAGTAGGTGCCGTCCGAGAAAAATCCCAGGTCTCCATGCCCACCCTGGATCGTCTCGTCTACGTTGCCCAGGTTGTAGACCGCCACGCTCTGCACTGCGCCCGTAATCACATCGCCAGTGGCTAACACACTTGAGATCAACGTTGTTGATAGCATGAGGGCAAAGACTATCAGCCACATCTGGGTGCGACGGCGTGGAATGTTGCGCACGCCGATCTTAAAAAAGATGAGGTTGCCGAGTGCCAGCAAAATGACGACGCCAATAATGACCGCTGTTGCTACCAGCAGGACTGTTGTCAGTGTATCAATGGGGATGCCAAAAAGTTCAGTCATTGTCTGCCTTGCCCAACTTGTTCAACCTATCCGACCTGTAGTGCCTGAGAAAATAGCTCAGCAATTTGCGTGTAGCCAAGTGTACTGGGATGGAGTCCATCGTCGCTAATATATTCGGGATGGTTGCGTAGCTCGCTCCACTGTGAGTACAAATCAACTTCTATTACGTGGTGACGTTTTACGATTGAAGCAATAGCGGTGTTATAGGCCTGTACTTGTGTTGAGATTGTCTGAGGATCGGTAGCATTGGAAAAATACGGTAAAAGCGTCAAGTCTGGCACGTTGGCAATGGCTATGCGTGCATGTGGGGCTGTAGCCTGAATCTGGCTCACCATAGCGTCAAGATCGGTGCTATAGTTAGCGATGGGAACATTGTTCGCTAGATCGTTGACAGCCAGCCAGATTGTGACGAGATCAGGGTGCGCATCAAGTGCGATTGGCACCTCGACACTCAGGGCTTGATGTAACAGTATTCCAGGAATACCGAGATTGACCAGCCGTACGCCAGAACCCATCTTTGCCGCCAAATCCGCGGGCCAGTTTTGTGTTGAGGGGTCATCGGCCCCGACGCCAAAAGTGTCTGATGCGCCGATAGCCACATAGGTCAGGTGCGCTTTGGGGACTTGCTGTATGCCGATCGGTTGGGTTCCGGTTGCCCCACCCGTAAGGAGCGAACTACAACTCCCCAAAAAAAGGGTAAAAAGACATAACAGCATAGCCGGGAAGAGAAGCATCTTCCTCGTGCTATCGCTGCCGTTTTTCCCCTCTGTCCAATGGTGAAACGTGTTAGTGAAGCAATGCACTGAGTAAAGAGACGAGGGCGAAAAGGACCACAAAGACGATGGTCAAGTTAAAAATTAAACGTTCTACGCCACGTCGCGTCTTAAACACTGAACCCGCGCTGCTGCCACCAAATGCACTGCCCAAGCCTGCTCCACGTACCTGGAGCAGAATGAAGAGGATGACGGCGACGCAGAGAATTATCTCAATGATGCGAAGTGCTGGGAGCCATAATGCTGCCAAGAGTATTTCCTCACTTTCGTGCGATATTGTTTGTCGGCGTGATTATAACACACTCTGATACCTACGTCGAGGTGTTACATCTGAATCCACTCATAACGCGCCGCCTTCGGCGGCGCAAAGGGAAAAAAGGTTTTTTGGGGATTACCAGTCTCCCTGACTGGGTTCCCCAAACCCCGGCAAAGGACTGCGTCCTCTGCACTCCTGCTAGTGTTGATGCGCCTTTGCGTGGCAGGAGGGGCAGAGGGCTACAAAATGCTTTGGGTTGTAGCGGTCGAAGATGTTGGGCGCGAAATACAGTGTATGTAGTTGCAATTGGTCGCAATGTTGACCACACGTTGGACACGTAGCGTCGGCCTGTGCGCTTAGAGAGTGTTTGAGATGGCTCATCTGGCGGAGGTGGATGGTATCCAGGCTGACGTGGAATAGAAGCCCACCAAGGATGAGCCAGAGTATCCTGGAACGCGTGAGCAGGGCAATGAGTACGAGCGGCCCCAGTACAAATGGATGGTGGAGAAATTTTGCGAGCGGTCTCTGTGGTGGGTTAGCTTGACCAAAGTAGCGCATGGCGGCGCGCAAACTTAACGTCCGCTGCGTTAGCGCGTGCCAGATATAATGGTCACTATCAATGAGAAGGCTGGCTGCGAATGGAATCCACACGTCTTGTTTGAGCCAGGGCAGAGTGATAACAGCGGCGGCTGTAGATAGTTTTAGATGTTCCTGAATGCGCATTTCTTTATACTTTCAGTAGGTAATTATACCTAATACATTGTGTTTGCACTCATAAGAGTATAGATTAGGCTTATTTTTCTGTCAATGTCCTGATGAGCACAACTGTCTTAACCAATTTGTAACCACATCTCAACCAGTTTTCACTTACTGTTTGCTTAATTGGATGGTACCCTAATCAATAGGGCTAGTTTCGTTGAATCACATATATCGATACGTTTACATAGAATAAGCATATTAGTATGCTCTGTTGATCTTCATTTGAAATGCCGCCTTCGGCGGCAGAGGAGGGAGGGGAGACTAGGGCGCAGCCCTAGAACCCAGTCAAGGGGCGCGGCCCCTTGCATCCCTGCTTTTGAAATGCCGCCTACGGCGGGGAAGAGAAGGAGAACTAGGGCGTAGCCCTAGAACCTAGTCAAGGGGCGCGGCCCCTTGCATCCCCACTTTTGAAATGAAGAGAGACAAAGCACTGAATAAAAGCTGGCATCGTAGGAGTTGGTACTAAGGAGTGCGCCCATATGGCACCGAACATAATACAAGACCATCAATCAATGCAGGAAGTTGAACAAGACCATCAATCAATGCAGGAAGTTGAACAAGAGGCTGTTACTACTATTGGCTGTAGTATAGGAATTATGGCTTATAACGAAGAGGCCAATATTGGGCGTACCATACAGGCGGTACTGGATCAAACTGGTCCATCTATGCACATCGAGGAAGTGATTGTTGTCGCCAGCGGTTGCACGGATCGGACTGTTCCTCTGGTGACAGCTATTGCAGCACAAGAGCCACGAGTCCATCTGTATATCCAAGAGCAGCGCGAGGGCAAAGCCTCTGCCATCAATTTGTTCTTGAAAAAAGCTACCAGTCAGATCGCTGTATTGATGGGGGCGGATGTGATACCGGAAACCTTTGCCATAGAGCATCTTTGCGCTCCCTTCAAAGATCCTACTATCGGCATGGTTGGCGGGCGTCCTGTTCCGGTCAATGATCCGGCGACGTTCATGGGGCATGCGGTGCATCTACTGTGGCGACTTCATGACAGAGTAGCGCGCATTTCGCCGAAACTTGGTGAGGTGATCGCGTTCCGCAATGTTATTTCCGGCATTCCCGCCAATAGTGCGGTAGATGAAATCTCCATTCAAGCTCTTATTTCACAATTGGGCTATAAACAGCTCTATGAACCATCCTGTGTTGTCTACAATAAGGGACCACTCAACTTGCGGGACTTCCTCAAGCAGCGGCGGCGCATCTACGCGGGCCATCTCAAAGTCTTGACCCTGCAAAATTATGAAGCCTCGACGATGAAAGTTGGTCCCATTTTGCGCCAACTCATTACTTGCCGTGATTTCACGATGAGCACACCCAGGCAGGCTCTGTGGACCTTTGGAACGATGCTGCTGGAGGCTTACGCACGCATGCAGGGCTATTACGATTTCACGCGTAAGCGTGAGCACCATATTTGGCAGATGGTCGATTCAACGAAAGACTTGGAGGCGGGAGAGCGCAAGATGCGGCGTATTTGTAATGCGCAGAGCGTTATTGTTTTCCGCTTTATCCTGGCCGGTGCCAAGGGGACAGACGTACAACGTGAGCGCGAAGACCGCGAGGCGACTGAGGCCGCTCGAAAGTTGCTGCCATTCTTGCGCACACGGCTGCGCAAAGAAGATAAGCTCTCCGTGAACGGGCCTGGCATTATGACCGCCGTTATTCGCGCGGAGCAGCACGGGGCCGAGATTGTGGCGCGTCGCGTCAAAGAGGCGGTTGAAGGTACCACTGTACGCGTTGGTGTGCGCAACCGTGAAGTCAAGGTGTCGATTGCCTATAGTTCGCTCACCTTCGCCTCTAAGGCTGCCGGTGGTGACATGACTGTTAGTAGCCCGTTGGTTGACGAGGCAATGCTGTCTGCCTTGGCGTTGAACAGCGAGAGCTAAGACAAAAAGCAGTTTCCCTTGTGTCAAACCTATCCGTGTGGTACAATTGAATTCGGGCGAGGACAAATGTCCCCGCCCGAACTTATGAGAAAAGCGAACTTATACCATATGGAAATTACATGGCTTGGCCACTCTTGTTTCCAGTTACGTGGCAAGACTGTTACCTTGATTACTGACCCATTTCCTCCTGAGCTAGGCTACTCGCTCGGCAAGGTTTCTGCCCCCATCGTCACCCTCAGCCATAATCATGCTGGGCATAATTATGTGCAGGGCGTTGTAGGCAATCCGCGTGTCGTGGAAGGCCCTGGCGAATACGAGATCAGCGAAGTGCTGATTACCGGCGTGGCTTCGTACCATGACGGTAAACACGGGCAAGAATATGGGCGTAATACGATCTATGTGATTCACATGGATGATCTGGTGATTTGCCACCTGGGCGATCTGGGCCACATACTGCAAGAAGAACAATTAGAAGAAGTTGCTGATGCTGATGTCTTGCTCATACCCATTGGGGGACATCATACCATCAATGCAACACAAGCGGCTGAGGTGATTAGTCAGGTAGAACCGCGTGTCATCATTCCTATGCATTATCGTACCTCTGCCGTGGAAGGGCAGCGCGAAGCATTGGAACCCCTAGATAAGTTCTGTCGAGAAATGGGGGTTGAGATGAATCCGCAGCCGAAGTATGTTGTCACTCGTAATACTTTGCCTGCGGAGGCGCAGGTAGTGATTTTAGCGCACCGAAGTTAACACTTTTACGCCAGGGCGAACTGTTGGCTTCGGTCATTTTTTAGCGCGTTGCGTGGGTAGTCCTGTTGAGCCTCGCGAAAGGTAGTCGAGGCACTTCAGCATGGATGGAACCATACCTTATACACAGGCACAACTCCAGGCAAGGGGGTCATATGTCCAAATATATCTTTGTAACCGGTGGCGTGGCATCTTCGGTAGGGAAGGGAATTAGTGTTGCCTCTTTAGGGCGTTTACTGAAAAATCGTGGGATCACTGTCTCGATTATGAAACTGGACCCATATATCAATGTTGACCCCGGTACAATGTCGCCGTATCAACATGGTGAAGTCTTTGTGACGGACGATGGCGCGGAAACCGATCTCGACTTAGGCCACTATGAACGGTTTACCGACGAACCCGCCTATCAGGCGAATAATGTCACCACCGGTCAGGTCTATGCCGCTGTTATCGGTAAAGAGCGACGTGGCGAGTACCTCGGCGGCACGATTCAGGTCATTCCGCATATCACCAATGAAATTAAAGAGCGCATGCACGCGGTAGCGCGGCGTTCAGACGCGGACGTTGTCATCGTAGAAGTGGGCGGCACCGTTGGTGATATCGAAGGCGAACCATTCTTGGAAGCCATTCGCCAGATGCGTAAAGATGTGGGCCGCTCAAATGTCTTGTACCTGCATGTTACCCTGCTCCCATTTATTGGTGCCACCAAAGAACTGAAAACGAAGCCTACCCAACATAGCGTGAAAGAACTGTTGCGCGTCGGCATTCAACCCGATGTCATTCTGTGTCGCTCTGATTATCCGATGAGCGACGATTTGCGCGAAAAAGTCGCTCTTTTCTGCAACGTTGAAGCGCAAGCTGTTATTCCCATGCTGACCGCCGAAACCATCTACGAGGTGCCGCTCGTCCTCGAAGAGGCAGGCCTGGGCGAATATATGATTCAGGAACTTGCTTTAGCGAAACATCAGCCCCAGATGGAGGAGTGGCGTGCCCTGGTTGAGAAAATCAAACGCCCGCGCCCCGAACTGACCATTGGCCTGGTGGGTAAGTATGTGGAGCTGCACGACGCCTACCTCTCCGTCGCCGAGTCGCTGCGCCATGCCGGTTGGTTTCACGATGTGGATATCCGTATCAAATGGATCAATTCGGAGGCTCTTGACAACATGGGCGATAACTATGCCGAGGTGTTAGAAGACGTGGATGGCATCATTGTACCCGGTGGCTTTGGTCATCGCGGCATCGAGGGCAAGATCAAGGCCGCCAGCTTCGCACGGCGCAACAAGAAGCCGTACCTGGGCCTATGCCTGGGCATGCAAGTCGCGGTCATCGAAATTGCGCGCAATGTTTTGGGGCTGAGAGGAGCCAACAGCACGGAGTTTGATCCCCAGTGTCCCTATCCCGTCATTGATTTGATGACGACACAACGCCAGATTGCTGATAAAGGCGGTACCATGCGCTTGGGCAACTGGGTTTGCTGCCTGACACCGGGCACAAAATCTTATCAAGCCTATAACGAGGCGATTGTGTTTGAACGGCATCGCCATCGCTACGAGTTCAACAACGAATACCGTAAGCGTATGGAATCGCATGGTGTGATTATTAGCGGTCGTTCTGCCGATAATAGCTTGGTGGAAATTATTGAATTGGCGGACCATCCTTGGTTTGTGGCCTCGCAATTTCATCCCGAATTTAAGAGCCGTCCCAATCGCCCACACCCGTTATTCCGCGATTTCATCGGGACATGTGTGCGTCTGGCGAAGGAAAAACAGCAAGAACTTGCTGAAGAATTTGAGCGTGAGCCGGGTGTCGAAGCGACTCTCGTAGTTGCACAACCGGATGCGCGTACAGAGAAATAAGTATGTTTTACTTGAGTCAATTGCTCGGCGCACCAGTGGAAGATGTCCACGGTGGGCGAGTAGGAAAAGTGTCCGATGTGATTATGCCGACGGCCCAGGCTAGCCAGCTAGATTACATCCGTCCTTCCGCCCTCTTGGTCGAGGGAGCGGAAGAACAACCATTGCGTGTTCCTGTAGCATCAATCACATGGCAGGAACACGTAGTCCATCTCTTTGTCCCTCTCGAACAACTATCTCTTCAGCCTACCGTTCAGCCGTCAGCCGAGGTGAGTTTAGTGCACAGGGTCTGTGAATTATTGCTGAGAGACAAAGGCCCCTCCATCTGCTAAGATAGAACTGTCCAGTTTTGATCATCGCAGAAAAAGGAGCCTTCCTCATGCATTCTACCGCACAGTCTCTCTCGTTGCCGGAGCTATCTGC
>JBBQXY010000187.1:0-10224 GCA_038209195.1 Ktedonobacterales bacterium
TGGCGATCCAGAACATCGCCAAGAAATGGACGATGCCCATTCACAACTGGAAGCCTGCTCTCAATTGCTTTGCTATTGAATGCGCTGGTAGGTTTCCCCAATGAGCAAAAATGACTTACACAAAATACTTGACAGACCCCAATAGTAGCAGGAGTAAATAAAATACGAGGAAAATCTTGATATCTTGTTAGCTCTCGTTTTATCGTAGCATGGCTATGCTCTACCATCTTCCCCACCATATTGTCCCACCTCACTCAGACGACGTTGCAGGAAAGCGCGCTCACGCTCATTATGGCAGAGATTGAATGCTGCCATATACTCGTCTCGTGCAGCGGGCATGCGACCGGCGCGGCGCAGTAAATCGGCGCGTGCTGCGTGAAACAGATGATAATCGCTTAACTCTTTCTTCAGATTGGTGCGATCAATGAGGGCCAGTCCTTGCAGCGGGCCATCTGCCATGGCGATAGCGACAGCGCGGTTCAACTCGATAATGGCGGAGGGAGTGAGCTTCATGAGCTCGTGATAGAGGGCGGCAATTTGTGGCCAATCGGTGTCCTCTGGCTGCTTGGCCTGGGCATGTAGCGCACTTATCGCCGCTTGTATCTGGTAAGGGCCAGGTTGGCGCATGTGCAGGGCGCGCTCCAGCACGCTTATACCCTCCTCAATTTTGTTGCGATCCCAGCGTGAGCGGTCCTGCTCTTCGAGCAGCACAAGCTCACCCTCCGGCCCGACCCGCGCCTCACGCCGCGCATCATGCAGGAGCAATAACGCGAGTAGCCCCAACGCCTCTGGTACCTCACCATTGAGTGACTCCTGAAACAGTAGCATGGTCAGAAGACGTGCCAGCCGAATAGACTCGTCGCATAGTTCGCGCCGCACCAATTCGCCACCAGACATGGCCATGTACCCTTCGTTGAAGATCAGGTACAGCACACAGAGGACGGCATCAACGCGTTCTCCTAGCACATGGGCCTCGGGAACACGATAGGGAATTCCGGCGTCCCGAATCTTGCGTTTGGCTCGCACCAGGCGTTGCGCCAACGTTGGCAGTGGTACCAGGAAGGCACTGGCAATCTCAGCCGTGGATAGCCCACCAAGCGTATGCAGCGTGAGGGTAACTTGTGCATCTAAAGTCAGCGCGGGATGGCAGCAGGTGAACATGAGCTTGAGCCGTTCGTCGGGGATGACCGTATCTTCCAAATCCTCTGTTCCTCCCTGCTCTTCTCGCTCAAGCAATGCCTGTAGCATGACCTGTTTGCTCGCAAGCGTGTTCTCACGACGCAGACGGTCAATAGCCTTGTGCCGTGCGGTCGTCGTAATCCAGGCACTCGGAGTATGGGGAATACCATCGACACACCAGCGTTCCAGGGCCACCAGTAGCGCATCTTGCAAGGCATCCTCGGCCAGTTCGAAATCTCTCACTGTGCCAATCAACGTGGCGAGGATGCGGCCCGCTTCTCGTGAGTATGTTTCAGATACAACTTGCTGTATCCTATCCATCAGCTTCCTGCTACTACTCGCATCTATTACTCGAATTCCATCAATGGCCGTATCTCAATGGAGCCGCTCGTGGCAGTGGGAACCTTCGCGGCAAGCTCGATAGCTTCATCGAGGTCTTTGCAATTGAGCAGGTAATAGCCGCCAAGTTGCTCTTTCGTCTCTGCGAAGGGGCCGTCCGTTGTCAGCGTCCTGCCATTGCGCACTCGTACCGTTGTCGCGGTATTGGTAGGCAACAGTGCTGCCCCCGCCTCAACGCCTCGATGCTCTGTCTCTGCTCCGAAAGCATCGTAGCCCGCGTACTCGACTGCCAATTCTTCCTCGCTCCACTGCGCGTGGGCAACCTCATCTTGATAAATTAATAGTAAATAACGCATTCCATGTTCCTTTCTTCAGATCGGTAGTCATATAAAACAATCAATTTTGCTCTTCTCTGCATACGACGAATAAGGTATGGGCGATTCGACATTTTTGTCGTAGGTATTTCTGGGGAGGACTTTGTTCGGTTATTCTGCGGCGGCGAAAGTGTTGTCAAAGGTTGTTTTTTCGTAAACCTCCGCGACAGGGAAGCGTACAGCCAGGCTGGTTAATTCCAGCGTGTCACCCTGAGTGAAGTTGCGCATTGTCCAGTAGTCCGTTTCGCGCCGATACAGTTGTATCCTCATCACCTGCGTGTCAACGAAGAGGATTTCTTGCACCGTTGGGATGTTTTGATACAACTCAGATTTTATGCCTCGATCACGCGCTTTCGTGCCAACCGAGAGTACTTCAGCAACAACACTCGGATAGTGGATGACTTTTACCGCGTGACGGTCTCGCCGATCACAACTGACAGACACATCAGGACACAGGCAATTGGTGGTCTCAGCGAGTTCCGGGTACACATCTGAGTTATAAACGATGCAAGGACGTTTCCGCAGTTGTTCGCCCAGAATGCGATTCAAATTGGCCCCAATAATAGCGTGGTCGGGCGTTCCCCCGGTCATCATATAGGCGTAGCCATCAATGTATTCGTAGCGGTGTTGAGGATCGCCCTCAACGAGCGCAAAGAAGTCCTCTGGACTTATTCTCTCTTTACGGTTCACTTTGATCAAAACACCCAGTTCAATATGTGTGCTCAGTTTTTGGCAGCATCATCGTGCAGTGACAGCAGGTATTCTTCGATCTCGCCTGCCGTCTGCAAGGAGAAGAGCTTATTCAGTATCTCCTGTAAGTGCTTGATTTCAGTGATGCCCCTGATCTGTTCTTGTGCCAACTCGACCAGCATGGGATAACGGGCATGAAGAAAGCCAACCAGTGTCTCACGAAGTGCCTCGCGTCCTTTTTCGAGCCCTTCTTCGAGTCCTTTTTCGAGTCCTTTTTCGAGTCCTTCTGTCAGTATCCTTTGGAACGCCCAAGAATCTTCCAGATCTTTTTTGTACATCTCGAACCTCTCAATCAGCCATTGCTGCTCACCTGGTGTATCAAAGACCAGCGCAGCGAAGGTGTATGCCATCGATAACAGGTTGCTATTGCGGGTGGTCACCAGCCGCGAAATCATCTCCTCGACGACCTCGCGCCGCTTGCCATCATGAGTGAGCGTCACCAGGGGTAAGAGACCTTCTATACCCGGTTGCAAGAACACCTCAGCGGGTAACTCCCAGAGCTTGATTGCCTCATATAAGAAGATGTGATTCGGTTTCCCGTTTGGCAATTTCTCAATATAGGGAGGCTCCTCAATCTTGCGATCTTTGCGCAGGTAAATGACAACGGAATAGACAGGCATGCCTTTATTAATCGTGGTCGTGGTATTGTATTGCCATAGTCGCTTGCCCATCTCTTTGTCGCCGCGTCGCTGAAACTCAATATGCAAGATAGTTTTGACTCCATACCATAGTATAACATACAACATGTCGGCTGTGAGGTCACGCGTTTCCTGTGCATGTTGGGCTTGTAATTCCGAAAGCGTCTGCGTTTTCAATTCGGACGAGAGTTCGTGCAGCAAGACCGCATTGGGCACCAGCCAGTTCAGAAAGTGCTGTGGATTAGCACTAAACATGCGTTTGAGCATGTCATCCCAAAGTTTGGACATTCATTCTTTCCCCCGCATAGTGATGTAAAGCGAATTTCCGCTGAAATAAAGCTTTCGGCATCCATTCTAACACAACAATAGTGGGTAGAACATATGTTGAGGGTACCTATCGAGGGCAAATGTGAAAGAATGTGTTTAAAGAAGTTTCAAATGGCATAAAGAAACGCCCCAAGTCGCTTGTATACCGACCTGAGACGTTTCTTATTGGTGATTGGTAGCGGGAACAGGATTCGAACCTGCGACCTCCGGGTTATGAGCCCGACGAGCTAACCACTGCTCTATCCCGCGTCATGAATTGTGTAGAGACATGTAGGCGTGAAGCCAACAATGAACTGGTAGCGGGGAGAGGATTCGAACCTCCGACCTTTGGGTTATGAGCCCAACGAGCTAACCACTGCTCCACCCCGCGTCGCTTTGGCACCCTTAGAATACTACAAAGTTTGCGTCTTGTCAACCACGAGAAAAACTGAAATTCTGCCAACTTTGCTGCTCTGGTCTCTTTTATGGGAATTGCCCTTGTCTTACCTATCTATGCATATGTTCCCACAGAAGTACATAGTTAAATGTAAATCTTTCACTACATCTCAACCAGACCTTAACCCAATCACCCTTCTATTGCCTGCGCAATGCTGGTATCATCAATACCGTGTAG
Organism: Ktedonobacterales bacterium; assembly: GCA_038209195.1. Taxonomy (GTDB): domain Bacteria; phylum Chloroflexota; class Ktedonobacteria; order Ktedonobacterales; family Ktedonobacteraceae; genus JBBQXY01. The sequence continues at coordinate 4,221 of JBBQXY010000187.1, forward strand.
AGGGGATTGAATATAAACACCATTACAAATCCAGGCGTGGTTTTCAATCATGATCTCATACATGAATGTCTATCCAGTCTTTCAATGCAGGTTCCACTCTCATGTGGATTCTCATGAAAGGAGAGTATGATGGCAAAGGTGTCCCGACGTGGGTTTATTATGAAAACCTCTATGGGCGTGGCGACTATGGGATTGTTCGCAGCCGCGCCAACCCTGGTTGCAGAACCAGAAGCAACAGATGCGGCTATGACCGAACTATCCACCTCTGCTGCCGCGATTTCTGGACCTCTGATAGCTCACGTCAGCAATCTCGCCACGGGCGAGATTTCCCTCATGGTTGGTACCCAGGAGATCATTTATCGCGACCCCGAACTCGTCCTGCGCCTCTTGCGGGCCGTGCCGTAAACAATGGCTCGTAGCGCCCTGCAAGAGATATCTAATCGTAAAAAATTTGAGAGGTAAAACTATGTCATCTCATCGTGAAGCCCCGGAAATTTCTAAAGACCCGGTTGCTGACAACACCGATACCTACGTATTTGTAAGCCCGGATCGTTCGGACACCGTCACTATCATTGCCAACTACATTCCTTTAGAGGATCCAGATGGCGGCCCTAATTTTTATGAGTTCGGCGAAGATGTCCTTTATGAGATCTATGTCGATAACGACGGGGATGGGAAGTCCGACATCACCTACCAGTTCCGCTTCAACACGCAAACCCGCAACCCTAACACGTTCCTCTATAACACTGGCACCATTACCTCGCTCAGTAGCCCAAATTGGAACAGGCCACAGTTTTATTCTGTGACTCGGCTGGACGATGCAGGTCACTCGACCGTCCTGGGGAGCAACCTGGCTTGCCCACCCTGTAATATCGGCCCTCTGTCCACGCCCAACTATGGCGAACTGGCGCAGGAGGCCGTTCACAGCCTTCCGTGGGGCATCAAGGTCTTCGCCGGGCAACGCGCCGAGGGCTTCTACGTCGATCTTGGCGCGGTCTTCGATCTGCTCGATCTCCGACCATTCCAGAACTTGCATATCATGCCACGCCCTGCCACACAAGGTGTCAATGGCACCCAATTTCACAATGTTCACAGCATTGCGATCCAGGTACCCAAGACCCTATTGACGCGTGATGGCTCCAATCCCACCGATGAGGCGGACCCCCGCTCGGTCATCGGCGTCTATGCCTCAGCGAGCCGCCAGAAGGCGACAATTCTGAATGGAAACGGTGAAGACGTCGAAAGTGGCCCATTTGTTCAGGTCTCGCGCCTCGGCGAGCCTCTGATCAATGAAGTCATTATCCCCCTGGGCAAGAAGAACCTTTGGAACTCTCAGGACCCTGCTGGTGACAAACAGTTTGTCCAGTATTACCTGCATCCTGAGGTAGCAGGACTGCTGCCAGTGCTCTATCCAGGCGTGTTCCCTCATCTGGAAGATTACACCAAGCCCCGCGTAGACCTGGAGGCCATCTTGCTTACCGGCATCCCAGCCGGGATCATTAAGGGTTTCCAGAATTACACGGGTCCGACACCAGCAGATTTGATCCGCCTGAACATGGCCATCGCGCCGGCGGCAAAGCCGAACATCCTTGGCATCATCGGTGGTGATCTGGCGGGCTTCCCGAATGGTCGTCGCGTCTTCGATGACACCGTAACGATTGAACTCCGTGCCATCGCTGGCGTCACCATTCCGTTGGTGGACCCAAGCTACAAACCAGACGCGGCTGCAAGTCTGGTCAGCGATTTCAACCCTCCGCAAATCCCTGAGGGCGTTCGTTACCAGAGCTCGTTCCCGTATCTCGGTGTGCCATTCGACGGCTTTGACCATCCAGGCAATTAGCACTCTCGCTCTTTTACATAATATGGACGCGTGCGCAAGGGAATTCAGTGGTTTTGGCTACTGGATTCCCTTGTTTACAGGTAAAGCGCATAAAAACATCCCTGGTGAGGAGAAAGGAGGGCAAAGCTGATGGTCGAGCAGTATGTAAAGCGGGTTCACACTGAACCTGCCGTGCTAGATATTGGGCAAGATACTGGGGCCCTGGTCATCTACACCAGAGAGGAACTCCTTGGCAAGGAAATCGAGGTCAGCCTGAAAGGGAACGACACGAAGAGGATTCACACGGCTATTCACGAGCGCAGGGTCAACGGACGCTCGCTCTTCGCCGGACTCTTTCTCTCACTCCCCGCCGGTGACTATATCATCTGGGTGCATCCTTCCAGCGAGGTCACGATCAACGGTGGACAGGTTGCCGAGGTGAACTGGCGTGACCGCGAGGTCTATGCTCCCTCCATCGGTCATCGCCACGCGTTTGGCGAGTTTGGCGCGTATGACGATTTGGGCACATTTGGGGCAGCACCGGGCGACAACGCACGCGCTCTGCTGCCACCACGCTATCAAAATGGGAAAGCGATCAGTGCCGCTCCCATGGGCTCGGCTCCCATGAGCTACACGGATGACGGGCAGGTCGCCTGGAATGAAATGTGGACTGGCTACTGCGATCTGGCGCTGGCCGGAGGCCCCCCACATCGAGCAAGCCTTCTGGAACCCGTCTCCCCTGAAGAGGTGAACGCGCAGCGAGACGCCTACGAGCGCGTGGTCGCCGAGATTGCGCGTGGCTTCCAGTTAGTGACAGGCTTGCCCTCTGTGCGTAGTGAGAAACCCGGCTGGGTTGGTCTTCAATGTACCAGTGAGGAAATGGCTCTCTGGTTACTGCGTGCCATCGTGGTGGAAAATGTCTGCGTTCGACGCGAAGGCACCATTCTGTTTCTGCCCGCTGGCCCCGCCTTCAGTATGGAAAAAGAGATCAAGAACGTGATTACCGTGGTGGCGAAGACACATCACTACTGGACGGAACACCTCACCTCTTAACCCATAGTGAAGAAGACCTCCCTACTTTTATTAAGTAGGGAGGTCTTCTTCACTATGGGTTACTATAATTCGTGTAGTTAGCCTATTGCTTGGCTGGCTATATTATTAGCTACGTCTGCGCGAACTACGTGAGACCAGGCGGAAGAGCCAAATCAAGAGACATGCACCGATGATAGCGACGATGATGCTCCCAATCAGACTATTAGTGGCACCGGGGATCAGCAAGTTCGCGATGATACCACCGATAAACGCACCAATCAAGCCAACAATGATATCCCCTATGAGTCCGTAACCACCGGCACCCATAATCCGGCTTGCCACAAAACCAGCAATTAAGCCGATAATAAGCCAGATGACCAACCCTGTTACACTGAACGTATCAGCAAGAACCATTGCTAGTGTCATACTTTTTTTCCTTTTCTTTTCATGAATACCAAACAAAATTGCTTCGTCAAACCTTGCTGACGTGCGCGAGTCCTTCTTTCCAAGTCGTTCTCATATCTCACGTCCGCTATCTTCTTCACGATTCAAACAGCACAAAAGGTTTCATGAAAATTTAAGGTGTAGTAGGCAGCTTACGTCCAGGGAACCACCAATTCCATCTTCCCAGCAAACGCATCGTAGCGGGTACCAGCAGCGAACGAATAATCGTCGCATCCACCAGCACTGCCAGCGTCATGCCCAGACCCATTTCCTTTGTTACTAGCAGACGAGTAAAAGTAAAGGCTCCCGTCACGATCACAAACAGCAAGGCCGCGTTGGTAATGACACCCCCTGTCTTCTCCAGGCCAAGGGCAACTGCTTTGCGATTGTCATGTGTGCGCAACCATTCCTCGCGCATACGGCTCAGCAAGAAGACCTCGTAGTCCATCGAAAGGCCAAAGAGGATGCAGAACATCAGGGCCGGTATGGGACTATCGATGAACCCACTAGCAGTGAAGTTCAGCAGACTGCTCAAATTACCCCATTGAAATATAAAGACCAGCATGCCCAGAGCGGCACAGACCGAGAGTACATTCATCAATACAGCTTTGAGTGGTAGCAGCACTGAGCGGAACATCGCTAGCAGCAGAATGTAGGTAGCCAGCAGAATAAACAACACTGTCACAGGAAATTTGTCGTACAATGCACGATTGTAATCCAGGCTGCTTGCCTGAGAGCCGCCAACCATTACCACCAGACCTTGCGCGGCAGCTTTATCCCCGGCTCGCAACTGGTCAATTAACGCCTTCCCCGCGACACTATCCTTCTTTGCATTCGTATCGACCGTGATCAGCGTCGTATCCCCCTGTGTTGTGGCGGTGACAAACTGCGCTAATCCCGCGTTCTGCTGATACGCCCCGCTGCCATACAACGTGACCAGTTGGGCCTCAGGCAAAGCAGGGCTACCTGGCGCGGCTGGTAAGCGGGTCAAACTCGTCACATTCGTCACATGTGTCTGTAGTGTCAACCACTGTGTCAGGTGCTCTACTTTGGTCAGATTGGCAGCTTGTAAAATGCTGGAGCCGTCAGGCGTCTGCACTAGTACCGAGACGGGGTCTGTATTCACCGCCGGAAATTGCGCACTCAAAATATCGAATCCCTGCCGTGCCTCTGAACTTTTCGGTAACGCCGCCGCATCCGACGAACCAATATTGATAGAGAAGATGGGCCAACCCATCCCAATCAGCATTAGACTGGTCACGACCAGCACCAGCACTGGGCGGCGCATCACTGCCTCGGCCCAGACACGCCAGAAACTACCTTCCTCCGCGTTTGCAGCACCTTTTTGCCCTTTACGACCTCTATGCCAGCTCAAACGATCAAGCAATGGCAGGTGCAAGGCATTGATACGCCCACCCAGCACGCTGAGCATCGCCGGTAACAACGTCAGGGCAGCCAGCACCGCTACAAGTACCACAACGGCCCCGCCAATGCCAAAAGAGGTCATGAAGGGAATACCGATAAAGAGCAGGCCAAGAAAACCGATCATCACCGTCAAGCCACTGAAGAGAATGGCCTCCCCTGAGGTTGCGACCATCCAGGCAATCGCCTCCTGTGGAGTGCGTCCTTGCGCCAATTCTTCGCGGAAACGTCGCGTCATAAAGAGGCTGTAGTCAATTGAAATACCCAGGCCAATAATGGATGCAACATTGAGCACGAAAATACTAGTCGAGAGATGTACCGCTATTGCATAGATGACGGCCAGTGCCACGGGGACAGCCACCAGGGCCAGCAAAATCGGCATCAGCGCGGCAACCAGCGAACGAAAAACCAGCAACAAGACCAGCAGTGCTATCGGTAGCGCCACGAGTTCAGCCGAGGCGACATCCTGCGTTGTGATCTGCGACACTTGATCGTCGAGCACTGGCCCACCCGTCAAGTAGGCATGAGCAGGGTTGCTCGTACTCTCCAGTGGGAGCAGCGCGTGAATATTGGACAGGTGCGACTCCACAAAATCCCACGACGTGTTGTATGTCACAACCACCAGGCTTGTGCGTCCATCAACGCCGGTGCCACCAGAATTCACACTCGTTACATGTGCCAGCGTTTGGGCCTGACTACTAAATGCCTGTATTTCACGCTGGTACGCTGGATCGCTGACCTGCGTATGTGCTGCCTGAAATACGACAAGCACCTGCGAACCCGTCTGGTGCAACTTGCTCACCAGCAACTGGTCAACACGGTCCGATTCGCTCCCACCCAGTGAAGAAGCACTTCCCGTGAGAACCTGTGCCACCGAAATAGTAAATGGTATGCTAACGCCAAGACCTACCAACCAGAGAAGGATGATAACCCAGCGGAAGCGATAGACCATGCGCCCAAACGTCAATCCCAGGCGGTAGAATCCCTGTTTTTCCAGCGACGCATCGGATAGTGTGACGGCGGTAGATGTAGCGGACTCAGAGGACTTGGTGGACTCATCCAATGCCTCGTCTGGAGGCTGAAGCGGATGTTGCGGTTGATCTTCTTGTATTCGCATGCAGTATCTTGTCTTTCATTCAGGCACACAATGCGCCCAGTGCGTCAGTATATCCAATAAAGCGCATAGGAAACCCTGAGCCGTGTTCGGAAAATAGCAGTTTGCCCCCACTCCCCTGCTGTTCTATACAAAATATGCATACAGATCAGTAGAGGAGCCGAAGATAGTGT
>JBBQXY010000188.1:0-10127 GCA_038209195.1 Ktedonobacterales bacterium
TTCGTTGCAGACATCAAGCAGGAGTGCCTTTCCCTTGCCATCCTGCGCCCTTAACTCCGCGACAACTTGTGCGGCTGTCTCTGCCTGGATATCTGCGACGATGACAAACGCTCCTTGCCTGGCATAGAGTAGCGCGATTTCACGCCCTATACCAGAACCTGCACCTGTGACCAGAGCAACTTTGTTATCCAGTCGGAACATAATCCTTTCTCCTTCTCATTGCAAGAACAATACGCGGCTGATTTTCTGTCAGGACTTCCATACTATGCCAGAAGGAAACGTATAGGATGCGAAGGCTTCAGGATACATTTCAATACTGTAACCGGGGGCCGTTGGTGGCATATAATGCCCATCACGGATAACAACCGGATCACGAAAGAATTCGTGCAGGTGATCGACATACTCGACGACACGATCTTCTAACGAAGCACTCACCGCGATGTAATCGAAGAGCGAGAGGTGCTGTACGTACTCGCAAAGCCCGACTCCGCCTGCATGTGGACATACCGGTATACCAAATTTCGCCGCGAGGAGTAAGACTGCTAACACTTCGTTTACCCCTCCCAGGCGGCAGGCATCTATCTGGCAGAAACCAATTGCATTGACCTGAAACATTTGCTTGAAGATAATGCGGTTCTGCACATGCTCACCTGTTGCTACGCGAATAGGCGCGATGGCGCGTGCAATCGTAGCGTGACCAAGCACATCATCAGGACTGGTCGGCTCTTCGATCCACCAGGGGTTGACGCTGGCGAGTTGCTGTATATTGATAATGGCTTCGTCCACGTTCCAAAACTGGTTGGCGTCGAGCATCAATTTGCATTCATTCCCAATGGCAGCACGCATCAGCTGAGCACGCCGCACGTCGTTCTCGATATTCACACCTACTTTGAGCTTGAAATGTGTCCAGCCTTGCTTGATAGCTTCGCGGCAGAGCAAGCACAGCTTCTCATCAGAATAACCAAGCCAGCCTGCAGAGGTCGTGTAAGCGGGGAAGCCATGCCGCATCATCTCGGTCTCACGTTCGCCTTTGCTGGGAGCATGGCGATGTAAGATGATCAAGGCTTCGTCAGGGGTGAGGGCGTCGGTAATATAACGAAAGTCGATGCACGCGACAAGTTGTTCGGGGGTCATATCAACCAGCAGTTTCCAGAGCGGTTTACCTTCAACTTTGGCATACAGGTCCCAGACTGCATTAACAAGTGCAGCCGTCGCAAGGTGAATAACCCCTTTCTCCGGGCCAATCCAACGTAACTGGCTATCTCCGGTGATGTGCCGCCAAAAGCCCCCCATGTCATTGGTGAACGATTCTAATGTGCGACCAACAACCAGTGGAGCCAGTGCCTGGATAGCCGCGATACATACCTCGTTGCCACGTCCAATAGTGAACGTCAGCCCATGCCCCTCAAGTCCACTAGAACTATCTGTATAGAGAATAACGTAGGCCGCCGAATAATCGGGAGCCTCGTTCATAGCATCTGATCCAGCTAGAGTACGAGAGGTGGGGAAGCGAATATCGTAGGTTTCAACGTGTGTAATCGTGATAGGCACTATTGCTCCCTCCTCAATTCGGTTGTGTCATCGGTCAACAAACGGTGCCGTACCTCCTGGCGATAGGCGGAAAGAACCGTTTCGATATGCATTTTCACTGCCAGAGCTGCCTCTTCAGCATTTCCTCCTTTGATCGCATTGAAGATGATTTCGTGTTGTTCGGCGGCAGTGAGCATGGAGCCGGGAGCTCCACCCGTCATAAACTTGATAGCCCAGCGTTGCAGGTTGAAAATGCTGGTAATCGTCTCGGCGAGAAAAGGATTATGAGTGGCTTGTGCTATAGAACGATGAAATGCGTCATCGGTTTCAAGAAATGGCTCCGATTCGCCCGCCTCCGCATACGCACGATTCCTGACCAGAATATTCTCTAACGCACGCAGTTCCACCAACGTGATGTGTTGGGTTGCCAGGCGCGTTGTCAGCATTTCTTGCATGATACGAAAATCAAAAAGTGCCTGTATGTGTTCTGGATCAACCGTCATGGAGAGGTTGACTGCAGGTCGGGTAATCAACGCTGATTGTCCAGCGATATAAATTCCAACCCCCTTGCGAGCCGCAACCAACCCTGTTGCCGTAAGGAATTTGACTGCTTCGCGTACAATACTACGACTGACCCCAAGTTGCTCGCCCAGTCCTTTTTCGGTGGGTAAGCGATCACCGGGTTTCAAATGCGCATTACTGATAAACTCTACAATCTTCTCAGCCACGATTTCATACTGAGGCCGATAGGCAGAGAGGCCCGTTTCGTCGCTGTGTGCCTTCCCGTTGCTCTTCACTTGTACTCCTCTACCACCATTGAGCGTGACGCTCCGTTGTTTCATTGTGAAATAAGTATATCACAGTCGTCATGCATAACATATAGTAAGTATCATACTTATATAGAAATTATTGTGAGAAGTATAGCATACATTTTTAAGAATGTAAAGATTATAGAAGAGTATCTTTTGACCATAAAGCTTTGTTTTACGCTTGACAAAACTTATATAATAATGTATAACCATCTCATACTCATTTTTCTACTTCGATACAGGAGCGTACTGTTCAGAAAAATGTATGCTCCATCGTTCTTTTTAACAGAAAATGTATCATACACATTTTAGGAGAAGATGGCATGAAGTCATCGGAACCAATACCACTGGTACAACTGAACGGTATTTCAAAACGCTTTCCAGGCGTGCTTGCCGTGAGTGATGTGAACCTGGCTATTTACCCTGGCGAGGTGCATGTCGTCGCTGGCGAAAATGGTGCAGGCAAATCAACGCTTATGAAGCTACTCTCACAGGTCGAACGACCCACCAGTGGTACTGTTACGATCAATGATCAGATTGTGCAATTCAATGGTCCTCGCTATGCACAATCACTTGGTATCGCCATGGTCTATCAGGAATTCGCGCTTGCTCCTCATCTTTCAATCGCGCAAAATATGTATCTCGGACAAGAACCTGTGCGGCTCGGTTTGATTGAACGAGGAAAAGAAGTGCAAGGGGCAAAAGAACTGCTGGCGCATGTTGGCCTGAACCTGGACCCACGGCGGTTAGTCTCAGGGCTCTCAGTCGCTGAGCAGCAAATGGTCGAGATTGCCAAAGCTCTTGCCATTGATGCCAGGATGGTGATTATGGACGAGCCAACGGCAACTCTCACGGGGCATGAAATTGAAGAGCTTTTCTCTGTCATTCGCCATCTCCAGGCAAGGGGGATAGCTATCGTCTATATCTCTCATCGCCTGGAAGAAATCTTCCGTATCGCTGACCGTGTTACAGTTATGCGCGATGGGAGGGTAGTGGCAACTTTGCCCAGAGATCAAATAGATGAGAACAAGCTTATTCGTTTGATGGTTGGTCGTGATCTCGAAAATCTCTATCCCAGGCCAGAAATAACGATTGGTGATGTGATGCTACGTGTTGAAGGGATCACTCGGACCGGAGTATTACACGATTGCTCATTCGAGGTGCGTGCGGGGGAGATACTTGGCTTTGCTGGCCTTGTTGGAGCAGGACGTACAGAACTAGCACGCGCCATTTTCGGTGCAGATCGCATTGACGCCGGGACACTCTGGTTACATGGTCAGCACATACGCGTAAAGCATCCAACGGCGGCTATCGATCAGGGTATTGGCTACCTGACCGAAGATCGCAAGAAAAATGGGTTGGCATTGAACCTTGGGGTAGATCAGAACATAACTCTGGCCAACCTGCCCATGTTGGCAGGATTTCTCGATCTTGGCAAGGAAAAAAACATTGCAGTGCGTGCACGCGACCAACTCAAGATTCGGGCACAATCCGTTCGGCAGAGAGTGGAACTCCTTTCCGGGGGCACTCTGCAAAAAGTTGTTGTAGCACGTTGGCTAGAAAAAAAGGCACGAGTTTTGTTCTTCGACGAGCCTACACGCGGCATTGATGTGGGAGCAAAGGCGGAGATGTTTGAGCTGATCGGAAAGTTAGCACAGGAAGGCCGCGCTATTATCATCATTTCTTCATACCTGCCTGAACTGCTGAATATGTGTGATCGCATTCTGGTCATGCGCGAAGGCCGCATTGTAGGGATAGTACACCGCGAACAATTCTCGGAAGAGAAGATCATTGCTCTTGCAACAGGAGCGAAAGAGGTTGAAGCGTTATGAAAAACATCGCCAATCCAAATAGCGCAACCACTGGTAACTCAGTGATAACAAAGATTTCATTGACGCAAAAGCTGCACATGAATCTGTTAGACATCGTCACGCAACTTGCCGCCGCCGGTGCTTTGTTCATCGTCTTTATTTATCTCACGGTTGCCTCGCCAGTATTTCTTACCTTTAACAACTTATTCAATATCGTGGCCCAAACGACCGTCACCGCTGTCATCGCTATAGGGATGACGTTCGTCATTGTCACCGCTGGCATTGATCTGTCTGTTGGCTCAATCGCCGCACTGGCGGGTGTGTTCGGAGTCACACTGATGTTACGTGGTGTCAGTTGGCCTGTGGCCGTAGTTGCAGGCATCCTGATCGGGGGTATGGTTGGACTGGTCAATGGTTTGCTTGTCACGGTAGCACGCTTGAGTCCTTTTATTACGACGCTGGGCATGATGAGCGTCGCGCGAGGATTGGTGTATATCGCAACGGGTGCCGTGGCTATTTATGGCGCACCGGACGACTTTAGTTTGCTGGGACAAGGCGTTGTCGGAAACATACCTATCCCCTTGATTATTTTGGTAGTGGTGGCCATCCTTGCACATATTATTTTGAGTCGCACACGCCTGGGACGGTACACCTATGCCATTGGCTCGAATAGAGAAGCGGCACGGCTCTCAGGTATCCCCATCGGACGTTATCTGACAGTGATTTATGTATTGCAGGGGCTATTGGCCGGTTTTGCAGGCATGATTGCTTCTTCGCGTGTGGCATCAGGGCAACCAAATTTTGGTATCGGTTTAGAGTTAGACGTGATTGCCGCCGTGGTAGTTGGAGGGGGAAGCCTCTTTGGTGGACAGGGCACAATTATTGGAACCTTGATCGGAGCGTTTCTGATCGCGCTCATTCGTAACGGCTCAGTGTTACTTGACATTAATATCTTCTACCAGAACGTGATCGTCGGTATCGTTATCTGGCTGGCTGTGATATGGGACCAGTTCAGGCGACGGAGGTTTGCGACATTCTCTCAGTAGGATGGGCTAGAGTTCTCACATTCACACAAACGTAAGAATTATGCTTACTTACAAGAAAGGAGAGAAAAGGGCTTCGCATGTGAGAGCATTTCATCTAGTGCGAACATCAGGATTACATGTCATCCGTTATTCATTGTTTGAAGCTATTGTAGCGTGTTTTTCGATAGAATATGTGCATGGCACCAAAGGAGAATGCAATGCGTCGATTACTTGCCCAGGGATTCACTCTGATGATACTGGTAGTGCTCGCACTACAAATAACTGCCTGTGGTCAAGTTGTCCAATCCACTACTACTACGAGTGGTGGAGGAAATTCGGCCACTAAAGCACTGAAGATAGCAGTGGTACCTAAGTCTCTCGGTCCAGATTTTTGGGAGCAGGTTCACAAGGGAGCCGTGTGTGCCGCCTCTAAGCAGCAGAACGTCAGCGTCCAGTGGAATGGGGTTACGGCTGATACAGATGTTACGGGTCAAGTCAACCTGCTCAAGAATTATCTTACTCAGGGTGTAGATGGTCTTGTCTATGCCGCAACTGATGCAAAGGCCCTTTCACAGGTATCGGAACAGGCAGTAAATTCAAAGATTCCTGTCGTGAACTTCGATTCAGGAACGATTCCTCAGCCCTCGGCTGTGCCAGTTTTTGCGACCGATAACGTGGCGTCGGCTGTGAAAGCTGCTGATCTTCTTGCTCAAGCATTGAACAATAAAGGAAAAATAGCCTTTATTCCTTTCCAGGCAGGCTCGAACACGAATGATCAGCGAGCGCAGGGATTCTTGCAGGGATTGAAGAAATACCCTGGGTTACAACTTGTCGCGACCCAGTATAGCCAGAGCGATGCAAATACGGCGTTCACAGTGACGACAGACATTCTGACTGCCCATCCCGATATTACAGGCATCTTTGCTGCTAATGAGCCTGGAGTTATCGGAGCCGCAAAAGCAGTCCAGCAAGCTGGCAAAATTGGCAAGGTGGTGATCATTGGATGGGATGCCGCACCGGATGAGATCAAGGGTCTACAGGACGGGCAGATCAGCGCACTGGTGGTTCAGAACCCGTTCAGAATGGGCTTTGATGGTCTCAATGCCGTAGTAAAGATGATTCGCACTAAGGCACAAGTTACGAATGAGGATACTGGTGTGTCATTTGTGACAAAGGCTAACCTCAACGATGCAACGATGCAGGCAGTCCTCAATCCAAGCTGTGCCAATCCACCGGCATAGTAGCTTTAACAGGGCTGACTAAGGTACGCCCACTCTCTTCATGGGGAACATCCGCATGAAGAGCGTGGGTACTCTCAACAATATTAAGACAATCTAGGAAGACAGTATATGAAAGCTATCACGCTGGATACGCCTGGTCATTTGTGTCTTATCTCTATGGATGAGCCACGAAACCCCAGGCCAGGGGAGGCCCTCGTCCGCATCCGACAGGCAGGCATTTGCGGTACCGATTTCCACGCCTTTCGAGGCGAGCAACCTTTTTTTGAATACCCACGCATCCTGGGTCATGAGTTGGGCGTCGAGATCGTGGCACTCAATCCTCATGAACAAGTTTTGGCGGTGGGAATGCGCTGCGCGGTAGAGCCGTATTTCAATTGTGGTCAGTGTCCTCCTTGTCGGCGTGGCAAAGCGAACTGCTGTGTCAACCTCAAGGTCTTTGGGGTCCACATTGATGGTGGTATGAGAGAATTTGCCATCGTTCCAATTGTCCATCTTCACCCGTCTTCTACACTCTCCTTCGAGCAACTCGCACTGGTTGAACCACTGAGCATTGGTGCCCATGCCGTCGCACGCGCTCAGCTAGTGAGTGGAGAACGTGTGCTTGTGGTAGGGGCCGGGCCTGTCGGTTTAGCGGTAACGCAGTTCTCTCTCCTCGCCGGAGCCAGGGTGATGGTCATGGATATCAGTGAACAGCGACGCGCGTTTTGTCAAAAGCTCTGGCCGGAGGTTATTTTCGTCGATAGTCATAATGACGCCTTGCAGTCGTTACAAGATGTGGTGGCTGACGATCTGCCCATGGCAGTCTTCGACGCTACGGGCAACCCTCGTTCAATGCAGGCTGCATTCAGCTATGTTGGTCATGGAGGGCGTCTGATCTTCGTTGGCCTGTTTCAGGGCGATGTGACCTTCCATGATCCAGACTTCCATAAGAGAGAACTGACGCTATTGAGTAGTCGCAATGCGACCGATGCTGATTTCCGCCAAATTATTGACTCGCTCGAGTCCGGTCAACTCAATCCCTCTTCCTGGATTACTCATCGCGCGTCTTCTGAAACTATGGTTAGTGCATTCCCACGTTGGTTCGATCTTGGAAGCGGCCTCATCAAAGCGATGATCGAGTTCTAGCATTGTAGACCTGGGTAGAGAGCGTTCCACATCAAGGCATCCTTCCTTGCCGAGAGAAAGGCGAAACAATGGATGAGATGATTCCAATTGTAACGGAGATACCTGCACTTCAAGTCCACGCTTCATCAGTGACTCGACACGAGGGGATGTTGTATGCGCTCGTCGAGTCAGTCGGTGGGCAACGACATCTTGCCATTGAGGCACCGGTTCACTCGGCGAAACTTGTCGAATTCGATGGTGATTCCCAGGTAGTGGACGAGCGAATACTGCTGCTCAGCCCACTCAATGCGAAAAATGCTCGCTTGCTACGTGAGCGATTGACCTGGTTGCGACCTGCGGTCCACGGATTGCGTGCAGGTGTCGGGCTTGGTGATCGGCTAGGCTTAGCAACTCCAGGACACTTGCGTGCCATGCACGAGGTAAAGGGTCGTCTGGTGCCTTTCGTTGCCCAGCAGTCGATCCGCGAGATGAACCGTACAGGTCGCACCCCACAAGAGGTTTTGGATGATGCAATGTGGGGGGTGTTTGCCGAGGGATGGCGAGCAGGCTTTGGTGCTGATGCCGATCATCTCAAAACACAGCAGGATATAGATCAATGTCTTGCTGTAGGTTACACCTTTTACACCTTCGATCCCAGTGAATACGTTGATAATATGGCGGAGAACCTATCAGCGAGTGCTCTACTTACTCGAATGGACGAACTGCCGTGGGAACAGTTGGAAGATATTCCTGCTGCCGTTGCGGTACGTTACCTTGCAGCACCCGTTTGCTGCGAAGAATACACCATCAATTTCGACGAACTTACCCTTATGCGTGCTATGTTCAAGTATGGTCGAGCTATTGCTCAGGTGATGCAGTTGTATCGCCACCTGGCTCAGGTCGGTGCAGGACGTGAGTGGGAGGTTGAGATATCAGTTGACGAGACAGAGACACCAACGACCCCTGCCGAGCATGTCTACATTGCTACAGAATTGCGACGACTGGGCGTTGAATGGGTCAGCCTTGCTCCACACTTCGTCGGTCGGTTTGAAAAGGGTGTTGACTACATTGGTGATGTGGAGACATTCGAGAACGATATTGCTGTACATGCAGCGATTGCGCGAACACTCGGTCCGTACAAGCTTGGTTTGCACACAGGTTCGGACAAATTTAGCATCTACGAGGCCGCCGCTCGGCAGACTCGTGGCATGGTGCATCTTAAGACAGCAGGCACCAGTTATCTGGAAGCACTACGTACAATTGCCGTCCTTGATCCTGAATTACTACGCTCCGTGTACACCTGCGCTCGCGAACATTATGAAGTAGATCGAGCGAGCTATCATGTATCTGCTCGCTTGGACCGAGCGCCGCTTCCTTCGTCTCTAAGTGATGCGGCATTGCCCTCGCTCCTGGAACAGTTTGATGCCAGAGAAATTTTACATGTGACCTTCGGCACGATCTTGACCAGGCGAACTGTTAATGGACATCGAGTCTTTTACGAACGGCTCATGGCACTCTTGCGGACACATTCAGACGCATATGCCGCAAACCTGCAAGCACACTTCCTGCGTCATTTGCAACCATTTGTACAATGGGAAACGCACTAGCGTTTCCGCGCAATGGACGCGAAGCCAATCTGAACTCGCCCCGATTTGGTAGCACAGGCTTGCAAATGGTATGGAACCGAAGTTAGGGAATACAAGCTCATCGTTCTCGTTATGGTGTTCAGACCCCACGCACCCGGTCGATGACTGCTCCTGCCGTTGGTCGATCTACAGATGCACCGCGCCAGGCCACATGCTGGTCGGGTCGCACGAGGAGAAGCGAGGCACTGTAGAGGGCCTCGAGTGTTTGACCGCGTAGCTCGACTATGGTTAGCGGCACCCCACGGGCTGTAGCAGACTCGATGAATGGGGTCACGTCTGCGTCGTCGCGGAGCCGAAGCAGCGACAATCCGTTCCCCAGCCGATCATAGAGGGATGCTCCATCTGGTAGCCACAGGTGCGGTAACCGCGCACCCGGTCGAGCTGTTGGCGAATACGCCTGGCCCTCGGAAAGAGGAGGTGTGCCATCGTCAACGATCACCGACGTGGCATCATACTGGTAGCCCAGCACGCACGATGCCCAGGCTGTGGAACTCTCTGTCTTTGGAGGCCTGGATCACCTGAGCCGCCGCTCGCCGTGCGTGCTCACCGACGGGTCCCGAGGCATTCAACTCTCGACTGCCCAGTTCAGGGGCAAGCACGCTCATATTCGCCACAGCCTCCCGAATCGTTCGCTCGGCGACTGGACGCCGCTCCGCCTCATAGCTTGCGAGCAGGCCATCTCCACCCCAGCCGTCTATCACCGCCGCCAGCTTCCAGCCAATGTTCACCGCATCGCCGATGCCGGTGTTAAAGCCGTGCCCACCCCACGGCGGATTCAGGTGCGCGGCGTCGCCAGCTAGAAAGACTCGGCCATTCCGGTAGCGGTCTGCCAGCAGCATGCGTGCCGTCCAGGGATCTGTTCCGAGGATTTCGGCATTGATCGTGGTACCGACAAGACCATTGAGCAGGGCGTGTGGGTCGGCTTGGCCGGTCTCGGCAGACAGGCCGTTGCCGATGGCCC
>JBBQXY010000189.1:0-10124 GCA_038209195.1 Ktedonobacterales bacterium
TATTTTATTAGGGTAGCGCGATCAAGGTGTACAGAATTTATTCATGTACTCTAGCGATGCCAAAAGCTCGTGTATGGGTGGCAGCGCGGCCTCCTGCTCAACCACCCACTGCTGGTAAAGTGCCCCATACCGATCGGCCAACACAATGCTGGGCATGACATCCTTGCTGGATAGTTCCCAGCGTGTGTAGCGCGAGATAACATCACCTTTGGGATCTGCCAGGAGTGGAAATGGCAGGTGCAGTGCTTCTTGGGTTTGCAAGTTCGTAATCACGGTATCCGGTAAGATTGCCAGGATAGCGCACTGTTCCGCGCGAAACGCCTTATACTCGTGAGCAAAAGCGCGTAGCAAGCCACGCGTTTCGCTACTGCTTCCTCCGTGTGTAAAGAGGAGCAATAAATGCTCTCGTTGCTTGTATGCCCAGGGGCTATAGGGCATACCATCTGCGCCCGGTAAGGTGAAGGCCGGAATGATCTGCCCTATTTCTAATTGTGGTCGCGGTGTATCTGACATGGGTTTTTCCTTAACGTCTCTAGTACTCAGTCCAGTTTGATTTTTGGCGAGGGAGAGAAAGTATGCCTTGTCGTCGCCACAGAGGATGCGCCGCAATGCTATGCCTCCGCGCTCTCATCTTACCATATCCTTTTGGACACCTGCTTAGTCTCCAGCTTGCAATCGTATCCTCTTAAGAAGCATAATAGAAGCATTAGACAAGGTTCAATAGGGACGAATGGTGCTTGACCGTTTGACCAGTCACGCAGTGTCACTCTGAGCGCAGCGAAGGGTCTCGCGTGGCAGGGAGATTCTTCGCTGCGCTCAGCATGACAAAGCTGCGCTCAGCATGACAAAGCTGCGTTCAGCATGACAAAGCTGCGTTCAGCATGACAGGAATGAAATACTGTCTCTTCGGAGGTGTAAGGTAACGAGATGCAAGGAAAAATGAAGGCGGCCCTCAAAGTGGAGGCGGCGCCTGGGGCAAAGTTGGCCCTGGTTGATATCCCCCATATTGGCTCGCGTGATGTACTTGTCAAGGTGAAGGCGGCTTCCATCTGTGGTACAGACATACATATCTACGATTGGGACGCGTGGGCACAGAGCCGTATGACGGTGCCACGCATTTTTGGTCACGAGTTCGCTGGCGAGATTGCCGAGGTCGGGGACGAGGTCACTTCCCTGGTTCCCGGCGATTTCATTGCCGCGGAAACACATATCACCTGCGGTCAGTGTTATCAGTGTCGCACGGGACAGGCGCACGTCTGTCGCAACGTGCAGATACTCGGTGTTGATCGCGATGGCGCGTTCGCCGAGTATATTGCTATTCCTGAACAGGTTGCCTGGAAGACAGGTAAAGAAATTGACCATAGCGTTGCCTCGATTCAGGAACCTTTTGGGAACGCCGTTCACGCCACTTTTGCCGATGAGATCACCAACAAAACTGTCGCGGTTTTTGGCTGTGGCCCCATTGGTCTCTGGGCGGTTGGACTCTGTCGTATCTCAGGTGCCAGCACCGTTTTTGCTATTGAACCCAATCATAAACGCCTGGCTATTGCCACTACCATGGGGGCAGATTACGTCATCAACCCCACAGAGGTCGATCCGGTAGAAAAAATCCTCGCTGTGACCGATGGCCTGGGCGTTGATGTAGTCTTAGAAATGTCGGGTCATCCACAGGCGATTCAACAGAGCTTTCATGCTCTGCGCTTTGGTGGACGCGTCTCTCTGCTGGGCATCCCCTCGCGCACTGTCGAGTTTGATCTTGCCAACGATATCATTTTCAAGGGTGCCACCGTCTATGGTATCTCCGGCCGCCTCATCTTCGATACCTGGTATCGTACACGAAGAATTTTAGAGGCTGGGCAGTTAGATCTCAAGCAGGTAATTACCCATACGCTGCCTTTCGACCAGCTTCATGATGCGATGGAGATCATGAAAACGGGCGATTGCGGAAAAATTGTTTTGACGTTCTAAAAAGGAAATGAGAAATAGCATGGATACATTACAACATTTTGTGTCTGGCGAGTTAGCTGCTCTGCGCGAAAAAGGCGTCTTTCGCCGTCCCCGCGTGCTGGAGACGGAACAGAAGGCTACCGTTGTCATTGATGGTCACGAGGTCATTACCCTTTCTTCCAACAACTACCTGGGCTTGACTGTCCATCCCAAACTGCGTGAGGCTGCCATTCAAGCCATCGAGAAATATGGCGTCGGCTCCGGCTCGGTACGCACCATTGCTGGTACGATGGCGTTGCATCGGGAGTTGGAAGAGAAACTAGCTCGTTTCAAACACAGTGAGGCCGCACTAACCTTCCAATCCGGCTATACCACCAATCTCGGCGTTATCTCAGCCTTGATGCAGCCAACCACTGATCTCATTATCAGTGACGAGCTGAACCATGCCAGCATTATTGATGGCATTCGCCTGAACAGGACGCCGCGCAAGGTCTATCCGCATAAAGATATGGCGGGTCTGCGCCGTGTCTTGGTAGAGTCGCAAGATATCAGCGGTAAAGTTATGATCGTGACGGATGGTGTCTTTAGCATGGATGGCGACATCGCTCCCCTGCCGGAGATCGTTGCTCTGGCGGAAGAGTATGGCGCGTTTGTGATGGTCGATGATGCACACGCGAGCGGTGTGCTGGGCAATGGTCGTGGTTCGACCGTCCATTTTGGGCTGGAAGGACGAGTCGCCCTGCAAGTCGGTACGCTCTCCAAGGGTATTGGCGCGCTAGGTGGTTACGTGGCCTGTAGTCAGGATGTGAAGGATTTCTTGTTGCAACGCGCCCGTCCTGTGCTATTCAGCACCTCGCATCCACCCTCGGTCGTCGCCACCTGTATCGCGGCCATCGATCTGCTGGAAAACGATACCAGTTTGGTGGAACGCCTATGGGAAAACGCGCATTTCTTCAAGCGAGGGCTGGAACAGCTCGGCTTCAATACTGGTAAGAGCGAGACTCCTATTACGCCGGTCATCGTCGGCGAAGGTGCGCTGGCGATGCAATTCAGTGATCGCCTCTTTGAAGAAGGGGTGTTCGCGCAAGGTATCGTCTTCCCCACTGTTCCCGCCGACAAGTGTCGTGTGCGTACAATTGTCACCGCTCTGCACACCAACGAGGAACTTACACGGGCCTTGGCCGTCTTTGAGAAAGTGGGCAAAGAACTGCACATCATTTAAGCGTTGGTAATATCAACGCTTCGATCACCGCGGCAACGCCCTCCTGGGCGTTGCTCAGCGTGACATAATCCGCCGCAGCTTTCACTTCTTCGTGCGCGTTGCCCATCGCCACGCCTAGCCCAGCGAAACGTAGCATGCCTACGTCATTATGATTATCGCCAATCGCTACAATCTCTTCAGGGGCAATGCCCAGGTCTGCCGCGATAGTCTTGAGCGCGTTGACCTTTGACACCTGGGGATGAAGAAATTCGAGCAGGTCAAAGGAGGATTGGGTCACGTAGAGCTTACCTGCGAAGATTTCTTCCAGTTCACGACGCTTGTCGCGCAATGTGCTCTCCTCGCCAATGCCCACGATCTTGATGCACGGGAGAGGATAGAGGCTGGCAACATCCTCAACCTGAATAACAGGTGGAACAGGTGGGCGATACCAGTATTTGGCTCGCGGCGTGTCGCGATCAACATACACCTCTTCGTGTGTATGATAGGCACGGTAGAAGCCAAAGGAACGGAGCATGGCCAGTGTTGGCAAGATGTGCTCAAGCGGTAACAATTGTTCGTGCAAAATGATGCCGCTGCGTATATCAAAGATGACGGCCCCGTTCTCAATAATTTGTGGTGCCGTCAAAGGCAGTTCAGCGCAGATTTGCTGTAGCACCTGAGATCTTTGCCCGGTGGCGATGACAATAGCGACTCCTGCAGCAGAAAGTTGACATAAAAATTGAACGGTGCGCGGTGTAATGATCTTGTGTGGAGATGGCGTAAGCAAGGTGCCATCGAGGTCGATAGCGAGTAAGCGGTACATGCAAGACTCCTGAGTATGGGAAGAGTGTGATATAGGTTTTTTCTCTGTTCCTTTATTTTACACTATCAATGTGCAAGAGGTTGACGTGAAACATGAGATATACAACCTTGCCAAATGCCGCGTTTGCCCATATACTAACCAAAAGAGGCGTAACGATGATTTTTTGGAATTGTGGAGAGTCGAGCTTTGCAGAGGCATGGACGTAAACAGCGGGCGAGATTAGAGCAGGTGGGTTCGTTGTTGGTGGTAGGTAGCGGAAAAGGTGGTGTTGGCAAATCCACGATCAGTGTCAACCTGGCGGTAGCCCTGGCGAAAAGCGGTGCCACGGTTGGCTTGCTGGATGGAGATGCCTATGGTCCCAGTGTGCCTATGATGTTAGGCGTGCGCAAACGCGGTATTGCACCTGCATCAGCCCTCTACCTGCCACTGGCGCAGCAAAAGAAGGAAGCGTCTGAGCAAATGCTCAAGCCGTTAGATCGCTACGGCATCAAGGTTATGTCGGTAGGGTTTTTTATTGGTGAGGAACAGGCGGTGGCTCCAATCCCCGATGTACTGGGCATGCTCATTCGCCAACTGCTCTATACCGTTGACTGGGGGAAGCTGGATTATTTGATTATTGATTTGCCGCCAGGCAATGGTGAACCGCAAGCAACGCTCTGTCGGGAAATGCAGTTAGATGCAGCTATTCTGGTGACAACGCCACAGGATATTGCTCGCATAGACACCGCGAAAGCTCTGGCTATGTTCCAGGATGTGAACGTGCATGTGCTCGGCGTGGTGCAAAACATGGATGGTTTTCTGTGTCCCCACTGCGGCGAGACCGTCGAAATCTTTCCGCGCAGCCTGGAAACTCGCGCACTGCTAGATGATCTGCCTCTGTTAGGTCGTATTCCCCTTGACCCTTCAGCCGCGCTCAGCGGCGACAAAGGACAGCCAGTGGTGGTCAGCAAGCCCACTTCGCCCGTGGCACAGGCCTTTATTAGCATGTCAAAAGAGGTCAAAACGCTACTGGATGCCCTGAAGGCGGCAGAGGAGGGGCAGAGCACGTCAGATATAATGGAAGAAGAGTCAAAGGAGTAGTTTATGGAAAAGAGGGTTAATGAAGGAGAAGATAAAAGGTCTATTGGCGGGTAGCATATTTCGCTTGATTGCGCTGCTTACGCTGGGGAAAATCTCTCCTATTCTCAGTGCCTGTGTGATTGTTGAACAAGACAGCAAAATCTTACTGATCGACCGCTCGGATGGACTGGGTTATACTATTCCAGGTGGTATTGTGCGTTACAAAGAGACGGTAGAGCAATGTGTGCTACGTGAGGCTGAGGAGGAGACAGGGTATAAGGTGGCAATCTCTAGTATTGTGGGGGTGTACTCCGACCTTAAGCGCGACCCGCGTTTTCGTGCTGCCTCTATTGCCTACAAAGGTTCTATTGTGAGCGGGTCGGTACGGGCATCGGTTGAAGGCAAACCGTGTTGGCGCGAACCACAGGAGGTGTTTGGGCACATGGCCTTTGACTGTGAAGAGATGCTCAAGGATTATTTGAGTGGGAAGCAATGCCTCTCTTGAAGACATTTTGTCGTGCTGTGCTATAGTATGTGCAGGTTAGTATCTACCTGTCGATGAGGAGGCTTGCAATGCCTATTTGCTTGATTTGCGATGACACTGGTCTACAAAACTCTGATTCCGCTCACCCTGAATTTTGCTATTGTGCCGCGGGTAAACAGGCGCGACGTCAGTGGGAGGCAGAACACCCTCAACGCTCACAAAACACGGGAAATAAAGGAAAAAGCCAGAACAAGCCCGCCAGCTTTATTGATATATCGCACTTAGATGAGGTCAATGCCAGCGTCGATGCCATGCGGGCCTCTCTGTTTGGGACTGCGAGCAATGAACCGACAACCTCGACGCGGCATCCTGCCGTGCAGTTGCTGTTTCAGGTCGCCCACGCTGGTCATGAGGTATCTGTTGTTGAGGCGACACAACTCTATGATCTGGCGAAGACGCTGGAAGCATTCCTGGGTGGGTTAAGCCCAATTGGACGTAATCTCAAACGGTAAATATAAAATAGTTATAAAGATGCCTAGCAATAATGGGTAGAAGTATTGACATGCATATGTCTTCTCTACTATACTCAGCCAAAGAACGGCTCTTTATACCTCAACGCATGGTCCTGAGGCGCCTCTCTCTGGTTTGACCTCGGGCTTTATTTAGCATTTTGCAGTGTGGGGTAAAAGCAAGAAAAAAGCCAGCCAAATGTGCCTTGAGCGCGAGTTAACTTGAAGGTTGAGAGGTAAATTATGATATGTCCACGTTGTGGCAATGAGTGGGATGCTAGCAAAAGCCCTTGCACGCGTTGTGGTCTTGTCGTCCGCGTGCCAGGCCAGTCGGGACCACTGGGACGAACCGCTTCTTCGCCTCAAAACAGCGGTTCACAGCAATCACTACGCTCACAGTCGAGCAGTTCATTGGGAATGGGGAGCTCTCCCAATACTATGTCATATCCGCAGAATACGCGACCTCAGTCATCTAACGCGATGCGTGGTTCAAATGCGTTGCCTGGAACGCCTACGCCGCAACCTCTACCATTTGCAACTACTCAGGCACAACAACCCCCCTTTAATGCATCAGCGGTACCTATCACAGAGGTACCACTCATGCCTGGTTTCGAGGATAGAGCCGCTTCTCGACCGCAGAACCAACCAAACCAGTTCAACCAATCTAACCAACCAAACCAATTCAACCAGCGACAAGGATTCAGTCAAGTAAGTACAACGCGATCAAACAGCAATCCCATTGGTTCACGCGGTGTTCCGCAGCGACCGCAGTCGGCAGCACCGTTCAACTCCACTATGGATACGCTCATGCCGGAATTACAGCGTAATTTCAATCCTCCACGTCCTAGCCGATTGGTGACAGGCCCTCTGACAAATAATCCTGCACAGCAGTCCTCGCCAAACCAACAGAATAACACGCGCCCTATGGGTGCGGATACGCGACAATTAACACCGGGCACCATTTTGCGCGGGGGGCGTTATCGTCTCCATGAATTGCAGGAACGGCAGGACTGGCTCTCTGGTGTTTATGAAACGATGTGGGTTGCCCAGGACGCTCAGCGTGGGGCTTCATCGGTCATGATTTGTGAGGTGTTTTTACCTGATAGTAGCTCAATGATTATTCAATCCATTTTGCGTTCCGCCACAATGGCCTTGACCTCTGTTGGAAGGCATCCGCATATCGCTACGCTCACCGATGCTTTTAGTGATCGCGGACGCCATTTCTTCGTCTTTGATCCCATCGAAGGCGAGTCATTACTGTCGCGAATGCGCCGCACGGGTCATGCAATGCAGGAGCAAGAGGTGATTGAGTGCTGTCTACAGATGACGGAGGTGCTAGAGCTCCTGTCACAACAGGCTCAGCCTCTCGTGCATGGTCTGATTCGCCCTGAGCATATCATGATTGGGCGTAGCGGTTCGCAATATGTGTTGACGAACTTCTCTATCGTGCTCGCGGGTGGTGCGACCCAATTTGTTTCGGGCATTGATCGCACCCGTCTTTCGGTCTATACCGCGCCAGAGTTCGTGCGTGGTGTGCTGGATGCTCGTACTGATCTGTACTCATTGCTGGCTACCGCCTATCACGTGGTCACGGGCAGTTTGCCTTCCAGTGTGAGTGGCAGTATTCCATCAGCTCAACGTATAAATCCCAATATCTCTTCTGCGTTTGACGGCGTGTTGTCGAAGGGTCTACGCCCCATTGCGAACCAACGTTACCAGCGTCCTACTGAGCTACGGCAAGAACTGCTTGCAATCCGTTCAGTTAGTGGAACTCTGGCTCCGAATGCTGGCCGACGCATGGATCAGCCTCCTGGGCGGATCCCTGATCTGGGACAAAGTGCCTTGAGAGCTGAACCAGTAACTACCTCTCAAGCTCCCAACAGCGTAGCGCAGGCTTTCCAATCCCTGGCACCCGAAAGTGAGTTTGAGGAAGAGAAATTGTTGCTTCCTCTGCCTGAGGAATTACCGCCCTTGGCACCGCGCAACGATACCTTGCAAGCCACTCTCTGGCTCGTCTCCTTGCTCATCTGTTTAATCTTGGTGGTTATCTTTAGCCGAGGATTTTTCTAACAGAGAAACAAGCAAGCAGAGGGGGTAGTTCATCGTACGATGAACCACCCCCTCTGCTTGCTTGTTACTCTGTTACTCTACTTACGCTTTTGTGCCGACATGGACGGCAACAATGCCACCATTCAGACCGTAGAAATGGACATCATGCCAACCGACCTCCTCCATCACGATTTTCAGTGCGGGAGCAGCGGGAAAATGAGTTAGCGAATGAGGCAGGTAATTGTATTCCTCAAAGGCTTTGCCGATGACAGTGCCAAACAAGGGGGCCAGCCGATAAAAGTAGAAATGAAACAGTGAGCCAAAAATCTTACCAGGAGGATGGCTGATCTCCAGGCAGACGACACGACCGCCCGGTCGCACAACGCGTAGCATCTCCCGCAACCCAAGTTGTATGTCAGCCAGGTTGCGAACCATGAAAGCGGAGCAGCAGCCATCTACACTGTTATCGGGTAGGTCAATATGCTCGGCATCGCCAACGCGCAATTCAATACGATCCTGTAAGCCAAGGCGGGCTATTTTGGCACGTCCTATTGCCAGCATTTCCGGCGTAATGTCCATGCCGATCATGCGGGTGCCTGGCCCTGCACGCCGAATAACGGCAATAGAGAGATCGGCTGTACCGGTACCCAGATCAAGTCCCAATTCGCCTGTGCTCAATGCCAGGTAGTGGGCGGCAAATGCACGCCAGCGTCGGTCTAGACCAAAGCTCATCAAACGGTTCATGATATCGTAGATGCGCGCAATGCGCCCGAATAGACGTTGGACATAGGGGCGTTTGCCACCCGTTTCACGAAATTTTTCTTCCAAAGAGATCTTTGTGCTCATTGTATCCGTCCTGTTAGTGGTTGCGTGAGACCACGAAGTCAATCAGCTCATCGAGGACTGCGCGATCTGGTGAGGCAGGAAAGTGATGCAAAGCCTGGCGCGCTTTATCGGCATAGGTCTGGGCATCCACACGAGAACGCTCCACACCTTGCCCTTTCACAACCCATTTGACTACCGAGTAGATATCTTCTTCCGCCTGTCCTGTGCCAGTCAGCAGACCATGGACACGCTGATAATACCCGTTTTGTGGTTGAGACTGTAGGGCATAGATCAAAGGTAAGGTAACCATGCCCTGGCGTAGATCATTGCCCGCGGGTTTGCCAATGGTGGCTTGGTCTTCTGTGTAGTCCAGGATATCGTCGATAATTTGGAAGGCGATACCAAGGTTCAAACCATACTCGTAGAGCAGTTCAATTTCATCCTCAGAGGCCTGACTAACAATGGCTCCTCCCTTGCAACAGGCGGCGATTAAGCAGGCAGTTTTATGACTAATTTTTTCATAATAGCTCTCGATGGTAAGGTCAATGCGGCCCGCGGTCATCATCTCCAGAATCGTTCCCTCACAGACCGTGGCGACCGTATCGGAAAAAAGGTGATCGATACGATTGTCGTTGATATCAGCAATCAAGCCTGCGGTCTTGGCAAAGTAGTAGTCACCCAGCAGAATAGCGATATTGTCGCCCCAGAGTGCATTGACGGTGGGGTTGCCACGGCGCGTCTTGGCCTTGTCAACAATGTCATCATGAATAAGTGTTGCTAGATGAACCATTTCGAAGGCGACACTAAGAGGAAGGAGCTTATCGAGGCTGTACGCTTTCATTTTACCTGAGAGCAATGTGAGTGCCGTTCTGAGACGTTTGCCCGGTGATCCAAGCGCGTGCATAGAAGCGGAATTCAGGATAGGGAGTCCTGAGGTCGCTCGTTTCTCAAAGGTGGCGTCCACCTGTTCAAGGTCGGATTGGATACCGGTAAAAAGGCGGCTCAACGTGGCCGTATCATTCATCATTACTCTCCATTTCGGGTCTATTCAGTCATATGCTTGTTCCGAAGACGTATGACTGCAAAAGAGGCAGTGTGTACACAGCGTACATTGCCTCTCCTGTACCGATCGTGTATATTTTGCTTTTGTCAGATTATAGCACGCCACTACCAACCGATGGGAGGTTAGCCGGAACATTCAGGGTTTGTGAATTTTTACCAGGGCGA
>JBBQXY010000190.1:0-10074 GCA_038209195.1 Ktedonobacterales bacterium
CACCGCCCCCCCCCCCCCGGTGGGGGTCCCCCTCGGGGGTACCCTGGGGAGGCTGGGGAGGCTGGGGGGCTGCTGGAGAACGACGTACAACTCCTCCACAACATGCTCACTATTCCGAGCTATTCGGGACAGGAAGGGGCGTTAGCTGCGTATCTGGTTGAACAGGCACAGCAGATGGGTTTACATGCCTATATCGATGATGCGGGGAACTTTATTGCCTCTACACATGCTCCTGATGCTGCGCTGCCGCCTATTGTGCTGCTAGGACACATGGATACGGTGCGTGGCTACATTCCGGTGCAGTTGGCAGATGGTTTGCTGTTTGGTCGGGGGGCGGTAGACGCGAAAGGGCCACTGGCGGTTTTCGTGTGTGCCTCTGCCCGACTGGTACGCCATGTACCACTGGATGCCTTGCAGAGACCGGTTGTGGTGATTGGTGCTGTGGAAGAGGAATCGGCTACGTCGCGCGGGGCTCGTGCAGTGGTGGAACGCTATCAACCCAGTGCTTGCATTATCGGTGAGCCGAGTGGAAGCTCCGCGGTGACGATTGGCTATAAAGGCAGACTATTGGTGGAGTACCGTGTAACACGCTCTGTCCACCATAGCGCGGGGTCACAACAAAACAGCAGTGAGATAGCGGTGGCTTTCTGGAATCGCGTGCGCCAGCATGCCAACGAGTGGAATGAGTATCATGCCACAAACTCCACCTTTGCCGCTCTGATGCCCTCGTTGCGCAGTATACAGAGCGAGGCGGATGGCCTGGCAGAACAGAGCCGACTTTCCATTGGCTATCGTTTGCCTCCTGGCTACGACATTGCAGCTTTACGAGCACAATTGCAGCGTTGGGCTGATGAGGATGAAGCCGAGCTCAGCTTTACGGGTGAAGAGCCAGCCTTTCAATCCCAACGTACAACGCCACTTGCACGATCGTTCATCGCAGCTATTCGCGCCACTGGTGGGCAGCCCTCCTTTAAACACAAAACGGGTACCTCGGATATGAATGTGGTGGGGCCACATTGGGGACAGAATATCGTAGCGTATGGCCCTGGTGATTCGCACCTCGATCATACACCAGATGAGCATATATCTATCGCTGAATATAGCCAGGCTATCGACGCACTCGAATTGGTGCTGCGTGAACTGGCACTGCACTTTGAAACCGCTGCCAACGACGCTAGCGTGTCTAGCTTCGCTTCCTGAGCGAAGCAAGCAAAGGAAATAATGTCATGAGTGGACCCACTATCCTTGACTCAACATTGCGTGAGGGAGAGCAATTTGTTGGGGCTTACTTCAGTCTAGCGCAACGACTGACGATTGCACGTTTGCTAGATGCCGTCGGTGTTTCTTTTATTGAAGTTCCCTCGCCCATCGCATCGCCAGAGACGCGCCATACCGTGGAGGCAGTGTGTGAACTTCATTTACAGGCTCGCGTCGTGGCACATGTGCGTTGTGTCGAAGCCGATGTCCAGGCCGCACTGGAAACGCCTGTTTTCGGCCTGAATCTCTTCTACGGCACATCTGCAGAGCTACAGACCTATAGCCATGGGCGCCGTATTGAGCAGATACGGGCTGATGCGGTACCGCTGATACGGCGTATTCGCGACGCCGGACGCTACGTGCGTTTCTCAGCCGAGGATGCTTTTCGCAGCGATCTGGTCGATCTGTTGACGGTCTTTGATGCAGTCGTCGAGGCAGGTGTGCAGCGCATTGGTTTGCCGGATACCGTGGGGATTGCCTCTCCGCGTCAGGTGGAGCACCTTGTCCAACTCTGTGCGCAACGCTATCCACACGTCGGCATCGAGTTCCATGGTCACAACGACACTGGCTGTGCCACCGCCAATACGATAGCAGCATTGGAAACCGGAGCAGATTGCCTGGATGTCACCGTTTTAGGTATCGGTGAGCGCAATGGCATTACTGCACTGAGTGGACTTATCGCGCAACTCTACATTCATCATCCTGCCTTATTGGCGACCTATGATCTCACGCAACTCTCCGCACTCGATCAATATGTGGCGGAGTGCCTGAATATCACAATTCCGTTTAATACGCCGATAACCGCGCCCGGCGCATTTACCCATCGTGCAGGTGTACACACCAAGGCGGTGTTGCAGAATCCGCGCACCTATGAAGTGCTCAATCCCACCGATTTTGGACTATCGCGCCACATCGATATTGGCTCGCGCTTCACCGGACGCTATGCCGTTGGACATCGCGCCGCAACATTGGGACTGCACCTGAGCAGCGACGAAATTTGTAATCTCACCCAGGTCATTAAAAAGCGAGCCGAACAAGGTTCGCTCAGTGAAGAAGTAGTCGACGCATGTATTCATGCATGGTATCAAGAAAAAGCTGAACGAATATAGTAGGGACGACCCTCGCGGTCGCCCTGGAAAACCGCATGCATGGTATCAAGAAAAAGCTGAACGAATATAGTAGGGGCGACCCTCGCGGTCGCCCTGGAAAAAGGGAGTGTAACATGGGAACATTAACCGAGGAAATCTTTAGTCATAAGTTGGGCCGCACCGTAGAGCAGGGCGAGACGATCGTCGTGGAGGTTGACCGCGTGATGAGCCACGATACAACCACACCATTAGCTGTGCAAGCCTTTCGTAAGTTGTCGCAGCAGAGCGGTGGGCGCGTCTTTGATGCAAAGCGCTCGCATATCGTCTTCGATCATATCATCCCTGCCGCCACTATCGCGGCGGCAACGCTACATCGTGATATCCGCACCTTCGCGCAAGAACAGGACATCACCATTTTGCAGGAAGGTATCTGTCACCAGGTAATGCCGGAACGCGGCTACGTGGCACCGGGCGATGTCATTGTGGGGGCCGATAGCCATACCTGTACCTATGGCGCGCTCGGTGCTTTTGCCACGGGCATGGGATCAACCGATATCGGCGTGGCCTATGCCACAGGGCGGACATGGTTTCGCGTCCCAGCTACTATCAATATCCGCATCACGGGCACGCTCTCCTTTGGTGTCTACGCCAAGGATGTCACCTTTGAAATGGTGCGTAGGCTGGGCGTTGATGGTGCAAACTATCGCGCCATCGAATACAGTGGAGAGCTCGTTGAGCAAATGTCGGTAAGCGAACGTTTCACATTCTGCAACATGGCCATTGAAATGGGTGGCAAGGCGGGATTAGTAGCCCCAGATGCCATTACGCAAGAGTGGCTGCGTGGTCGTACCGACCGCGCATATCCGATGCTCGCGCCGCGC
Source organism: Ktedonobacterales bacterium (assembly GCA_038209195.1). Taxonomy (GTDB): domain Bacteria; phylum Chloroflexota; class Ktedonobacteria; order Ktedonobacterales; family Ktedonobacteraceae; genus JBBQXY01. The sequence continues at coordinate 3,227 of JBBQXY010000190.1, forward strand.
AACCCTCACTATGAACGTATCATTGAGATTGATGCGACGCTCCTGCAACCGATGATCGCCTGTCCGCCCGATGTAAACAACGTCGTGCCAGTGGGAGAAGTCGAGCAAGTACAGATCGACCAGGTGTTTCTCGGCACATGCACCAACGGACGACTCGACGACCTTGCCATTGCCGCCGGTATCTTGCAAGGAAAGACCATTCACCCCCGCACACGCATGGTGGTGGTGCCAGCCTCGCGCGAGATCTATCTAGAGGCGATGCGCTTGGGCTATCTGGAAACGTTTGTGCAGGCCGGGGCCTCTGTCGGCACCCCTGGCTGTGGCCCCTGTATCGGGCGCCACTTCGGCGTACTGGCCCCTGGCGAACGAGCGTTAACAACCATGAACCGCAACTTTACGGGACGTATGGGCGACCCCACCGCTGAAATTTACCTTGGTAGCCCAGCGACCGCCGCCGCGACCGCCCTGACGGGTCATATCACAGACCCCCGCCAATTTTTATAGGTCTCTGTAAAGCAGGGATGCAAGGGGTGCAACCCATAAGCGACAAGTTAAAGATGGGAAGAGGCGGCCTCTCGTAGGGGCGGGAGTGGTGTGGAGTGGCGTGGGGACCCTTGTGGTCGCCCGTGGGTGGGGTCTGGCAGCGTTTTCCCACGCCTGAGGATAAACAGGCTCCCAATGCTGCTTCGTTGCCAATGCCTCTGTCCTTACCTTGACGTCAATGGGATGCAAGGGGCAGCCGCCCCTTGACTGGGTTCTAGGGCTGTGCCCTAGTTTCCCCCTCTGACGAGTGGGGATGCAAGGGGTGCAACCCCTTGACTGGGTTCTAGGGCTGTGCCCTAGATTTCCCCTCTCACCCTGCCGCCGTAGGCGGCACGTCACATAAAGAGTGTCAAACCACAAGACTTAATAGATCAAGAAAAGGAAGAACTCTCATGAGTCGAATCTGGATGCTAAACGACAACATCAATACCGATGTCATTATCCCTGGACGCTACAATGTAACAACCGACCGCGCACAGTTAGCGCGCTATTGCCTCTGTGAAGTGTTGTCAGAGTTCGGGCAACAGGTGCAGGTGGGCGATGTGCTGATGGCCGGCCACAACTTTGGCTGTGGGTCTTCACGCGAACACGCGCCCGTCGCTATCCTGGCAAGCGGAGTGCAGGTGGTCATTGCCCGTAGCTTCGCACGCATCTTCTATCGCAACGCGGTAAATATCGGCCTGCCTGTGCTGGTGTGTGAAGAGGCAGTGCTGGCCGGTGCCGATGGACAGCAGATAGAGGTAGACCTTACGACTGGCTGCATCTACAACGCCACCACTGGGCAAACGTTTCAGGCGGAGCCGCTGAACCCCTTTGTGGCACGTATCGTGGCTGCTGGCGGGATTATCGAATATATTCGCCAGGAAGGAACCTTGCGATGATGCCGCGCTACTTTGGTCGTTCGCCGTCCCACCTGCCGTCATCACCGCCAACGGTCTGTGTCGTTGCCGGTGATGACGCCGCCCCAGAAGTCGTGCGACCCACGGTCGAGGTCTTGCGGCTCTTAGTACCAGAGTTGCGCTTCGTGGAGGTAATGAGTGGGCGCGAGGCCGTAGCACAGTATGGTGACGCCTTTCCCGACGCGGTGCGAACTGCTATCGATAAGGCGGACTGCACCCTCTTTGGCGCGAGTGGTGGACCAAGCAGGCCGATCTTGTGGTACCTGCGTTGGGGCAAAGAGACCTTTGTGAATGTGCGACCTGTGCGCTGGTATCCAGGCTACAATAGTCCAATGCTGCATCCTGAGCGTATCGACTATGTGATTGTCCGTGAGAACCTGGAAGGGATGTATCCACCACGCGAAGGCGATATCGCGGAACTCAATACTTTGGCCAGCATGAGTTCTTGGTGGCAGGCTCCGCCAGTGGGAAAAGCTGGTGCCTATGCCGTGCGTGTCTATACCGACGAGCAGATGTACCGTGTTGCGAAGTCCGCCTGTGAACTGGCACTTAGCCGCCAAAGTGACGGCTATCCGGGACGAGTCACGCTCGGTGCGAAGTACTCGATCTTGCCGCGCACCGATGGACGCTTGCGCACGATTGTAGCGGAAACTGTGCGTTCGTATGCCACTTTGGATTACCAGGAATTTCTGATCGATGACCTGGCGCGCAGGATGGTGGCAGCACCGGAGACGCTAGACGTAGTGCTGCTCTCCAATGAACATGGCGATATACTTGCCGATGTAGCCAGCGGCAGCATTGGCGGGCTCGGCCTTTCGCCCAGTGCCTGTTATGGGGAAGACTATGCTTACTTTGAGCCAGTGCATGGTTCGGCACCAGATTTGGCTGGCAAAGGCTGGATCAATCCCACCGCAATGCTGCTCTCCGGCGCCATGATGCTGACCTATTTCGGCTATAACGAACAGGCGCAACGGCTGGAACGCGCCCTCGAGCAGAGTTATCGCAAAGGAGTAAGCCTGACACGCGATCAAGGTGGGAGTGCGAGCACAAGGGAATTTATGGCTTCTGTACTAGAATACTTGTAGTACTCTGTCAAAGTTCATGTGATGGGCGCGATAAATGACTCTGTTGGGAAATTTTTGATAGCATGTCCGTACAACGAAACAACGTGGCGACATGCAAAAGAGCAAAACGAACGTTACGAGCGTTTTCACAGAAAAGGCGTAGAAGGAACCACGCCCTTTTCCTCTCCACGCTCATTTCAAGAACGGGTAAAAGATGCACCAACGTCTTTTCCATTTCTGCGATCACCATGCTCGCCTTGTCCACTTATCCGGACAAAATTTCCCAACAGAGTCATAAATCGGCCCCTACACGACATTTATACGCCTTTGTGACATTGTGATACAGGGGTTTGGTCAAACTCTCAGCTTTTGTGCTACATTATATAAGGGCATGTATCACTTTACGATATATACTGAGCAATAGTACAAGGAGGTAGAACTATGAAACAAACAGTAGTGCCTACCAGCCGGGCAGCGAACACAGAAGTTCATGCACAGGGTAAACGTAGGTCTACCCCAACTCATCAGCGTATACGCTCTCTTTTTTATGGTGTTGTGGCCGCGATTTTGCTGACGCTGCTCATTATAGTTGGCTCGCGGGGCTTCCATTGGTTTGATGCCGCGCTGATTGGCTATGCTGTGGCGACAATTTTTGCGGCTGCTGCAGTGACGTACAAGTACACGTTCTGGCTGGCTCGTCCACCTACTGGACGATATTGGTGGCGTAGCTGGCAACTCTTTTTCTCGTATGAGAATTTTCGCAGTTATACCTTGCTGATTCCCAGGACTATCCTGGACCTGTTTTCACAGCAGTTCATTCGCCGACGCGGGTGGTATCGTTGGATTACGCATCAGTGCATCTTTTGGGGTGTGCTGCTCTCATGTGCGATTACCTTTCCCCTCACCTTTGGATGGCTGCGCTTTACGCAGACGCCCACCGCCCTGTATCAGATCTGGTTCTTTGGCTTTCCCCTGCTGGCATTACCCCTGGGCTCGCCTTTTGCGTTTGTAATCATCCACGCGCTGGATTTTACCGCGGCAATATTATTTGTTGGATTGGTGATGGCCCTTCATCGGCGTTTCCATGATCTCGCGCTGATCTCAGTCCAGCGTTGGGGCTTTGATATCGTGCCGTTGGCGTTGCTGATGGCGATTGTGGTGACGGGTGTCGCACTGACAGCCGATAGTGCTTTTTTGGGGGGTGCCTACTACTGGTTTATTTCGCTAACCCATGAAGCGGTGGTTGTGTTATGGCTAATTTCGCTACCATTCGGCAAATTTTTCCATATCATCGAGCGACCCGCCACGGTTGGCATCGAACTCTATTGGCGCACAGGTGAAAATACCGTCATGCAGCGTTGCGCACGTTGCGACGAAGAGTTTGCTCCCGTGCGCTTTATCCAGGACTTAAAGAAGACGCTGCACGATGTAGGCGAAAATTACACTCTGCGCGATGTGGCCGTCACGCAAACGGATGCTACACCTGCTGATGGTAAAGGAGCAGCAGCGAACAACACCATGAAGGACGATCAGCAGTCGTTGTGGTGGCAAGATATTTGTCCTACCTGTAAACGCGTAATGCGGGCGCAGGCGAATCTTGCTGCTCTCGGTCGCGAGGGCAACCAGTTCTTATAGCCATGAAAGTGCAGAAAGAACAAGATTATGACTGTAGATAAAGGCATATTTCGTTTACGGCGTAGAAATCAACCGGAGACGTTTGACTTTCATTCTGGCGAGTCTGCGTCGGCACGCTGGAAGTCAGATGAGCAGATTGACCGCTATGTCCCGACGCATTGCTGCTATTGCGGTGTGCAGTGCGGGATGTATCTTAAAGTGGCCGCTGGTAAGGTGGTGGGGGTAGAGCCGCGCGAAGACTTCCCACTCAATCATGGGATGCTCTGCCCTAAAGGAACAACGGCCTACCAGACCGTGAATCATCCTGACCGCCTGACCTACCCATTGATGCGGCGACATGGCAAAGACAGTCCGTTGGAGCGAGCGAGTTGGGATGAGGTGCTGGATACTATTGTGCAACGCTTCCGTGGGCTGCAATCTGAGTATGGCAAAGATAGCGTGGCGATCTACAGTGGTTCCTCGATGACGAACGAGAAGTGTTACCTGATGGGTAAATTCGCCCGTGTAGGACTTGGCACGCGCCATACTGATTACAATGGTCGGCTCTGTATGTCTTCTGCGACGGGTGCCAACGAGCGGTCGCTCGGCATAGATCGTGCCGCCAACCCTGTGAGTGATATGCTGCACGCGGATTGTATCTTCGTGATTGGCGCGAACATTGGTGAGTGTTTCCCTATTATTACCAGTTATCTCTGGGCGGCACGTGATCGGGGCTGCAAGCTGATTGTGGCAGACCCACGCCAGACACCCATTGCTCGTACTGCCGATATTTTTCTGCCGTTGCGTCCTGGCACGGACTCAGCTTTGCTCAATGGGATGTTGCATGTGATCATCAAAGAGGGGTTGGTTGATGAGCAATTTATCGCTGAGCGCACCGTTGGCTGGGAAGAGACGAAGGCATTGGTCGCGCAATATCCGCCGGAGCGGGTTGCGCGGGTCTGCGGTCTGCGCCCCGAAGCTATTGTCGAGGCGGCGCGTATGTATGGACGAGCTGGTGCCGCGTTACTCTATCAAGCACGCGGACTGGAACACCAGAGCAAGGGCGTTGATAATGGCGTGACCGCTATTAATCTGTCGCTGGCGACGGGTAACTTTGGACGGCCTGGTGCTGGCTATGGCACATTGACCGGGCAGGGCAATGGTCAGGGCGGACGCGAAATGGGACAGAAGGCCTCGCAGTTGCCCGGCTGTCGCGAGATCGAAGACCCTGAGGATCGGCAGTATATCTGCTCGGTGTGGGGTATCGATGAGAAAGACCTGCCGCATTCAGGGTATGCGGCCACGTTGATGATTCCTGCTATGTTGCGCCAGGAGATTCGCGCCTGCTTTATGATCTGCTCTAATCCGATGGTCTCGCTGCCAGATCAGCACACGGTTGAGCGTGCTTTGCGTGGACTCGATTTGTTTGTCGTGACCGATTTCTTTCTGTCGGAGACGGCTGAACTGGCTGATATTGTCCTGCCTGGCTCCGTCTGGGCCGAGGATGAGGGTACCGTGACCAGCCTGGAAGGGCGAGTGATCAAGTATAACAAGGCGGTGGAACCTCCTGGCGAAGCCTGGGTTGACTGGAAGATTATCTGTGAACTGGCACGGCGACTGGGAAAGGGTCAATACTTTGACTTCCATTCGGCACGAGACATCTTTAATGAACTGCGCCTCTGCACCAGGGGAGCCAAGTCGGATTATTGGGGCATCACCTACGAGAAGATCGCCGAGCAGAACGGTGTCTTCTGGCCCTGCCCAACGGCAGATCACCCCGGTACGCCGCGCCTCTATGAAGAGCGTTTTGGCTTTCCCGATGGCAAGGCCCGTTTTCATCCCATACCGTACATAGCACCAGCGGAGGAGCCAGACGAGGAATATCCGTTAGTGCTGACGACAGGGCGCGTGATCTATCACTATCTTTCTGGCAACCAGACGCGGCGCGTGCCTTTCCTGAAAGAAGAGGCACCGTATCCCTGGGTGGAGATGCACGAACAGGCAGCCGCAAAGCTTGGTATCAGCGATGGCGATTGGGTGACGGTGCGTACACGACGTGGTGAGATGACAGTACCTGCTCTGGTGGTGCGCTCAATACGGCCAGACACGATGTTTATTCCCTATCACTATGGACATACGCAGGCGGCCAACCAACTGACCAACCCGGTATTGGAACCAATGTTTAAGATTCCAGAGTATAAAGTCTGTGCTGCCTCGGCTATCCGTGCGGAGCAGGCACCGGAGTGGGCCAAAGACGAAGATATGCACGCTCTTGCCGCCGCCCGCAAACGCCGACGCGAACTACCAATTGCCCAAACAACAGCAACGCCCACGTTGCAATAAATACGTTGCAATAAAAAGGAGCACTATGGCAGAAACGATAAAAAGAATCTTCCTTGACCCTTCGCGCTGCATCGGGTGCCGCTCGTGTGTCGCGGCCTGTCGCGAATGCGATACCCATAAGGGTGAGAGTATGATCTATATCGACTTCGTGGAACGGCATGACAGCGTTGCCTCTTCACCAACCTTATGTATGCATTGCGAGGAACCGCTGGCACCATGCGCACAGGTCTGTCCCGCACAAGCCATCCTGGTCAGCCCGGACGGCGTCGTCCAATCAGCGGACGAGACGCGTTGCATCTATTGTGAGAACTGTGGCTATGCCTGTCCCTTTGGCGTGCCGAAGTTTAACATCAGAGGAAATTATATGCAAAAATGTAACCTGTGT
>JBBQXY010000191.1:0-9975 GCA_038209195.1 Ktedonobacterales bacterium
TACAGTGTCGTCAGAAAGGTATCAAGATCTATCATGTTAGCTCCTTTTCTTCGAAAAGTTCTGGATATGCTAACTATAGGTTCCTTTTACCTTTCTTTTCAAACTCTTCCTCTCTTTTCTAATTCACACCAAACGTTTAAATAGATTGATTTGAGCTAACAAGATTGACAGGATGTTTCTTTTCATGTTACAACTTGGATATCGCCTCTCTTTTAATACACCCTTTGGTGGCTACAAGATGAGCAGTATAGGAACAGAGAATGGCCTGGAAAGCGTGCGCGAGTACACACACAAAATCTGATTGGGTCGCACTCGCCGGTCAGACGCGCGACCCTTCAAGCTTGGATGATCGGAGTAAACTTATGGACACGCAGCAGGGACCCTCAGCGGTTTTCGCGTCTTAGAACTCGGCAATCTGATCGCAGCTCCGTATGCAGGCCGACTTTTTGCCGAGTTCGGTGCTGAGGTTATTAAAGTTGAGCGTCCACGCACAGGCAAGGAGCATAGCTGATGCTTAATGATACTTCTTCAAGTGCTGCAAATGAAGATATTCGACACGAGCAGGAAGCTTTGTCTGCGGTCTCAGCAGAGAGCGGTGTAGCGATCTTATCGCCTGAGGACTACAGCATACTTGATGCCATCCAGCGGCGGGTGCTCTGGCTCTCTACCTTGATGATTCATCATGCGAACAACGTGAGGTCGAATCCAGATGATCTGAAAGTTGGAGGGCACCAGGCGTCGTCAGCTTCGATGGTCTCAATCCTGACTGCTCTTTACTTTCATTACTTGGATGCTGGCGATCGCGTAAGTATCAAGCCACACGCGTCTCCGGCTTATCACGCCATCCAGTATCTCATAGGGAATTTAGAGCAACGCTACTTATATACTTTGCGCGAGTTTAACGGCTTGCAGGCCTATCCAAGCCGCACAAAAGATCCCGATCCAGTTGATTTTAGCACCGGGTCGGTTGGCCTGGGTGCAGTAGCCCCCGCTTTTGCGGCGGTGGCTCACCTTTACGCGCACAGGCACTTCAGCCAGGTGACTTCGCATCGTTTTGTCTCCATCATCGGCGATGCTGAACTAGATGAAGGGAATGTGTGGGAGGCTATTATTGATGAAGCACTACAGGGATTGGGCAATGTGTTGCTCGTCGTTGATCTGAATCGGCAGAGCCTCGATCGCGTCGTGCCGGGTATACACGCAGCTCAACTGAAGCAACTTTTCGGGGCCGCGGGTTGGCAGGTGCTGGAGGCTAAGTATGGCCAGCAATTGCAGCGAGTTTTCACCCTCCCCGGTGGGTCGGCGTTGCAACGCCGCATTGACGAGATGAGCAATGAGGAGTACCAGAGTCTGCTTCGACGCCATGGGGCCGACTTGCGCGCTCGTCTGATCCATCCACGCGGCCTCGAGGGAGCGGCAGACCAAGAAATCGAGCTGGCTTTGCAGGCGATACCGGACGCACAACTCCGTACGCTATTGGGCAATTTAGGTGGTCACGACCTCACATGTTTACTCCAGGCTTTCGCGCTCGCCGATCATGCCCAGCAGATGCCAACAGTTGTCTTCGCTTACACTGTGAAGGGCTGGAGTCTCCCATTGGCCGGTGATGTACACAACCACTCTATGCTCCTGACTGCTGAACAAATGCGCCGTCTGCAAGAGGACCTGAACATTCCAGCCGGGACAGAGTGGGATGCCTTCCCACCCGCTTCACAAGAGGGCCAATGGTGCCAAAAAGCTGCCGAGCGGCTGCGCCGTGGACAAGAGCAACCTGTTCCGCTCATTGAGGCGGAGCATGTCCCTTCCAGCCTGGACCTCTCTTATCCAGGCAAGCTCTCTACACAGGAGGCGTTCGGGCGCGTCCTGCCCAAACTCGCAGATATCCCTCAACTCGGTCAGCGCATTGTCACTGCCTCGCCAGATGTCGCCGTCTCTACTCATTTGGGAAACTGGGTAAGCAAAGTCGGCGTCTTTGCGGCCACTGCGCCCCCAGCTTATCAGGAGGATACACAGCACCTGCTGCGCTGGCAACTAGATCCAACGGGTCAGCACATCGAACTGGGCATCTCTGAAATGAACTTGTTTCTGCTGCTTGGGCAGTTAGGACTCAGCTACGAACTCTGCGGCCAGCATCTCTTTCCGATCGGCACGGTGTACGATCCCTTTGTCTGCCGCGGGCTGGATGCCCTGATTTATGGGCTGTATAGCGGGTCAAAATTTATTTTTGCTGGTACTCCTTCTGGCGTCAGCCTGAGTCCTGAAGGAGGAGCGCATCAATCAACCGTGACTGCTTCGCTGGGCATCGAACTGCCCGATCTCGATTACTATGAACCGGCCTTTGCGTGCGAGGTTGAGTGGATTCTGCTCCAGGCGCTGCGCGAGTGTTGTAATCGCACAAGCGGACACTCAACCTACCTGCGTCTCTCGACCAAAAAGATTGATCAAAGCCTGCTCGAACCTACCCTGAAGCGACTTGGGCGCGTAGAATTGCGGCAACAGGTCTTGGCCGGTGGATATCGACTGCTTGAGGGACGAACTCTGGTACCTGACGCCCTTGAGAGTGAGGTCATACACATTGCAACTACTGGGGCAATGCTACCCGAGGCGGTCGATGCCGCCCATCGTCTGGCTGAGGAAGGTATTGCTGCTAACGTCTTGCACCTGACAAGTCCAAAGAAGCTCTTCACCGCATTTACTGCGGAGCGTCGGAGATTGTGGCGCGACGTCCATGCCACGGCTCACGCAGGTCATTTGCAGACGCTGTTCCCTCGACACGAACGGAAAGCCCCTATTGTGACCGTGCAAGATGCCTCAGCACACAGCTTGGCCTTTCTTGGCAGTCTGTACGGCGTTCCGACCGTCCCTCTTGGCGTTGACCGCTTTGGTCAATCCGGCTCGCAGGCTGATCTCTATCGGTATACAGAAATCGGTGTGGAAGACATTGTTGACGCGGGTTTCCTAGCTTGGGAGCTAGGTGAGAACTCCTGAAGGAGGTGTGAATACGCTTTATCTTGCTGGAAGGTCCTAGACACGACTTTCTGTTCTGCGTCGCATGCTCGATGAAATACACTATGTGATTGAAATGATCGCTCTTCCTGCCATCAGTGAGCAAAAGGAAGCTGCACGGTAAAAGCTGCTTCTGGCATAACCTGCATGAATTCGGTCGTGGGGAAATGAACATGGCAATCAATAGCTTTGGCATATTCCTATATACTTCTGCATAGCCAACTTAGACACTATCGCTCAGATTTATTGACACATGTTCGGGCGACTTCTATACTGCAATTAATACAGCAGTGGCAGGAATAAAGCAAGGAGAATACACTTCCATGTCGTTTACTCCAGATGAATTACAGGCATTTAATGATATTTTTGAGAAAAAACTCTCAGCCTATCAACACGAAATGGAAGGTGTTTTTGATCAACGTCTCAACACCCTGCGTCGTGAGGTAGAGCAGCGTGTGCAAACCGTCCAACAAGATGTGCTGCAGAAGTTGGGGGAACAACAGCAACACTTCCAGGCCTCACTGCAGCAAAAGCTAACAGCACAACAGGTGGATATTATTCAGACCGTGAGCCAGGAAGTGCAGCAGCAACAACCGCAACTGGAAGGTATTGTTGACCGTGCCCTGGCGGCTCAGTTGTTGGCAATTCAAGAAATGCTTGATCAACATTTCTCGCTGCAACCAGAAGAAGATGAGGTGGTAGCGCCATCCATGAGTGAGCACACGCCGCAATTTGAAACGATTGAAGTGCAGACCGACTTACCCTGGGAAGACCTGATCGATATCTTTGGGAGGGTACTGGACGAACGTTTCACCGTACTTAACGACTCAACGCAATCAGCCATGCGGAACCTGGAACAATATTTTGTCGTCCAAATGCGCAGCATACAAACGCAATTGCAAGATATTGCAATACACAATCGACAGACACAAACGCATAGCGGCAATATCACCAACTTGCAGGAAGTTTTTCAAAGCATCGAACAGCTTGAGCGCATTATAGAGTCGATGCAGGTTGCTATGACCGCCAATCATGCCCTTCTCTCTAATCGGCTTTATCATCATCAACAAATGTCATACGAACGAGCGCATGGCAATAATTCTGCCCCGCAGGCTCGTTTATCGCATCCCGTTGGCACAAGTGCCAATAGCCCATTATCATTAAACAGCGAACGCGGCGGCTAGTACGCTCTCACATGCTGCTGTAGTCATGGCATGCTATGATGGCGTATAGTAATTGCGTGGCATCTCCTGCCAGATGTATTTTTGCATATGTTTCAAGAACAGAGAGGATAGATTTTACGATGCAACTCGATCAAAAAGTTGCGATTGTCACCGGGGCCGATAGCGGTATCGGTCGTGGCATAGCTATTGAACTTGCCAAAGCAGGCGCAACAGTCGTCATAAACTACGCTCATGCCCAGGATAAAGCTGAAGAAGTGCGGCAAACGATTGAGCAGGCCCAGGGCAAAGCTATAGTCATACAGGCCGATGTTTCGCAATACCAACAAGTGGTAGGGCTAATCCAGCAGACGGTTGACCAGTTTAATCGTCTGGATATTATGGTCAACAATGCCGGAATGGAAATACACAGCACATTTCTCGATGTGACGGAAGAACAATGGGAGCGTGTGTTGGGCATCGATCTCAAAGGTGCTTTTTTCTGTGCCCAAGCTGCCGCCCGTGAAATGGTGAAACGCAAAACGCCTGGACGCATTATCAATATCTCGTCCGTCCACGAGGATATTGCCATGCCCAATAACTCACCGTACTGCTGCGCCAAAGGTGGTCTGCGCATGATGACTCGTACCATTTGTCTGGAGCTCGCACCCTACAACATAACCGTGAACAACATTGCCCCCGGCGCCGTAGACACCCCCATCGATGCCGATGTGAAGGCTGATCCGGTGAAGTTCAAGGCATTACTCGATGAGATTCCCCTGCACCGCATGGGACAACCCGAGGAGATTGGCAAGCTTGCGCTCTTTCTTGCTTCCGATGACTCTGCCTATGTGACCGGCGCAACTTTCGTTATTGACGGTGGCTTATCCGTCAATACTGGTGCCCTCTAAACCTACTCGTCAAGCAATAAACAAGAGCAGGCGGCAATGGACTGTTCAGTCCATTGCCGCCTGCTCTTGTTTATTGATACGTGTAAAAACCTTTACCACTTTTCTTACCGTACATGCCAGAGATGACCATACGGCGCAGCAGTGGCGGAGGCGCGTACAGTCGACAAAATCCTCCAAATTGAGTGTGCCATGTAAACGCGAATGATTTTCTTCAACTTGACCGGAGGTGAGCTTGCCTTTGCTCGCTATCATCTCCCACGCACCGTAAATCCGCGCTATACCCTTATCCAGCAAGGGCTGTGTGACTTCGAGAACAATGGTTTCGTAGCCCATTTGGGCGCACGTCTGAGCAATGCCACTACCCATCAAGCCACATCCAACCACACCAAATTTTCTTATAGCCAATGTCTATGTTATTCCTTAACTCTATGAACACGTTGTAAACAAAAAAAACGGGCCGGAGGCCACATTCGTTACTCATCACCAGAAAGGTTCAGCCCTGTCATGCTGAGTGCAGCGAAGTGGCTCGCGTGGCACGGAGATTCTTCGCTCGACGCTCAGAATGACAAAGCGTCGCTGCGCTCAGCATGACAGGGCTGAGTGCAGCGACGCATCTCGTGTGGCACGGAGATTCTTCGCTGCGCTCAGAATGACAAAGTTGCGCTCAAGGTGACGAAGCAGTGCTCAGAGTGACTGTCCACCATTACCGCTAGCTCAAGAAATGAATGCACGCATATCCTCGATTGGACCAGGCTCTACGCCAAACGCGATAGTGTAGTGGTTCAATGTTGGGTAGTTGATAAAGTGACAGTCCTTGATAGATCGTTGGGCTGTTGCTGCCGCTGCTTCTGGTAACAACTGGTCATTGTCGGAAAACATCCCCTGGCCCGCTCGCAATAGTAGTGTTGGCACTTGGACATTGGCCCATTGCTCTTCAGGTCGGGCCTCTGCGGAACGGAGACCTTCCTCGATCACCCCTTCGCGATAACATTTTGATGCGACAGAGCCATCACTACTACGCTTTACGTCGTGCTCGAAGTAGGTATCTACATATGCATTCCAATAAGGGCCTAAAAAAGGCGCAAGTTTCAAACGCTGAATATATTCCTCGAAAGAAGGGACAGAGTTTCCCAATCGGCTGATCGAGGCGGTGAGCCACGCTGGTTGCTCTTCAGGAGTGCTCCAGGGCAATGGTGCTCCAGCATCAATGAGAATCAGTTTACTGAGCTTCGTAGGATAGTGCGCCGCGAAATAGAGCGAGATAAGCGCGCCTAATGAGTGTCCAATGATGATGGGCCGCTCTAATCCCCATGCATCTATGAGTTGCGTTAAATCTTGTGCGTGAATGGGGACGCTATAGCCCTCTTTCGGCTTATCACTATCGCCGCGCCCGCGTAGATCATAGGCATACACCTGGTGATCGAGGGCAAGATTTTCTCCGATCGCTTGGAAAGAAAAGGCATTGGCGGTGACACCATGCACACAGACGATGGGCTGCCCCTGTGTACCCCATTTGACATAATGAAAGGTAAGGCTATCGGTAGGAATGAAATCCTCAAGCACTGGTTTCGTCGGCATATATTGCTCCTTGCTCTTGATATTCGCGCCACTTCTGCTTGGTGGCAGTTATCAATGGAATACCTTCTTCAAACCTCTGCTGTGGTGAACGCCAGTGGGTGTGTTTTGCGTGCGTGGCGACACCATGCCATAACACATCTTTGATGATATGCATATAGTTATCGATAATTGGGGCAAAGAGCAGAGCGTTTGATTCGTCCTCCATGTAAAAGTATTGTCCCTCGCTGGCATACCACGCACGGATATCGTCCTGCGAATGTACAACACGACTATGCAATTGTTCTGACAAACTGTACTCGGTGTCGTCAAAGGGGAAACAATGCAGGTGCGCGTGAAAAACTGTTTGGCGGAAGACGCCATGTTCCCAGAAGACGGCGGGTGCATAATAGCGGATAAAAAATTGTCGCACTTCCTGCTTTAATGCGTATAGCTCCGTATCCAATTCGCGTGGCACTGCACCATAGCAAGCATAGTGAGACTTGGGGATAATCAGGATATGGCCTTCTATAAGTGGAGCATGATCGGTGACGAGTAAAAAGAAACGCGTCTCTTTTAAGATGTTAAATGCGATATCGTTACGTTGACAGAATGCACAATTTGGATCAAATGCCTCAGCATTCAAGGAGACCTGGCTCCCGTTCTGCATGCAAGTTACTCCTTACTTGAACTCATGAACATATCTTGAGTATAGCCCAGAGCAAGTAATGTTGACAAGTAGGGGCGCAATTCATTGCTATCTCACTAGTGATAAACGAGCCTACTAGGCAGATGCAAAAATTGCGCCCTAGGATAAGGAAATTAGCCCGCGTGGCGAAATCCTGCTTCGGCCATTGTGAGCGGTTGCCCCTCGCTGAGTATTCCAACATCCACGACTTCACCAATGATCAGTGTCGAGTCGCCAGCCTCGGTTACATGTTGCACCGTGCATGCAACCCATGCTAGCGCATCATGCAGAATAGGGCAGCCATTCGCACCAATAGCAAACCCTATGCCGTTCAACTTGTCGGGATGCTGCATGGCTGACTTGCCTAATTTACCCGCTAGTTCGCGGTCTCCTGCTCGCAAGACATTAATGGTAAAAATACGACTGCGTCGAATCATCGGCAGAGACTTTGATGTATTTTCGATTGAGACCGTAATCAAGGGGGGATCAAATGAAACTTGCGTGAGCCAGTTGGCGGTAAATATGTTCACTTGACCTTCATTCGCGCAGGAAACGGCATAAAGCCCATAGGTGAAGGTGCGTAACACCTGTTTTTTGCTTTGTGCGTCCATTGTAATTTTCCAATCTTTGAGCAGGCTAATGAGTCGTTTCCTGATTGTAGCATATTGGGTGCTTCTTCTGTATACTTTTGTACCCAATACACCTTACTTAAGGACGGAGAATCCACTATAGTACTCTGTCAATCTACATTTGTCATGCCGCCTACGTCGGCAGGGAAGGGAGGGAAGACTAGGGCACAGCCCTAGAACCCCGTCAAGGGGCGGCAGCCCCTTGCATCCCTGCTCTGACAAATGAAGCTGGACGATGTAGTAGGGGCGCGATTATTACCTATTCCCCAGACAGGGTGCGGCGCCTACACACCATTCATACAATCTTGGCTTTGGCTTACGTCAGATGTATTCCTCTTCTTTTGTGGCAACGCTGGGCTATTACATGGTCGTCCATCCGGCAATATCCAATGCGGTACCGTCGGCAATAGATGCAATAGTATTGGGCGCACTGCCTTTAAGTGAGCCGATGATGATCGCGTATGTCGATTGGCCTTGGAGGCTGCTGATTTGCGTGGCGGCATAGGTAGTGCCGTCGCGGGAGACATTGGACCAGGGAAACTGGCTGCTGCCGTTGATTTGCGTGTTGCTATGGGGAGTATAGGTTGTGAGACGTGTGAGATTTGTGCCATCAGTGTTCATTGCCCACAGTCCATTGTGGCTTTGATCGACTGTACTGTTCAAGAACGGTTCGTTATCGATCGTGAAAAGCAGGGTGTGCGCAGTGACCGTGCGAACTTCCGTTACCGCATACTGGTTATTGCTGTAGAGTGTATGTTGCGTCCCACCGAGCGCAGGCTGCACAGTGATATCGCTTGGTCCTGAGCAGCCATAGCCGCACTGATTGTGGTTGACATAGAGCTGTGTACCATCGTAGCTGCTGTCGAAGCTGCCCAGAGAGAGGGTTTGCTGACCTGATGGCATGATTTGAAGCAGATCGTTTGTTGTCTGATTATCTCCCTTCGTGATATCGAGGAGCGAGAGCACATCAGGATTACTATCGGTTGTTGTTCGGACCAGGTAAAGATGTGTGTTATCGAGCCATGTACGTATCAGGTAAACGCGTGGGCCAGCACTCGCTTGCGTAAACACTTTTTCAATCCTGCCATTGGAAGTGTGTAGCAGGTAAATGTTGAGGCTACCGGAGCTGTCTTCCTCGAAGGTAATCAGTTGTTGGTTGGTAGACCATTGCGGGTCCGACTGAAAAGAAGAACTGCAATACAACGTCTGCAAGCCTTGACCATCCATGCGTACAGCCTGGAGCTTTTTAAATGCTCTATTGTCGTTCACGAACAGCACCCACTGCCCATCGGCTGAGATCTGTGCGGCGTCAATACTCGTGTTTGCTAGCTTTACGATTTCAGTCTTGGTGCCCGTAACCACGTCGTAGCGTTTGAGTGTTCCGAAGGTGGGGTTATTACTATGTACTTCATTAACGATGTAGACGATGTTCTGGTGTTTTCCCAGTGCCAGAGGAGCTGTTACCAGTGTTCGCGCTGTGTTGGCGAGTGGGCAACTGGTCTGCGTCGTAGGCATTGCGACGGTAGTGATTTGTGGAGGCTGACTGTTTGCCTGTTGATTTGCGCTACCGGTGCTTTGGATAGGGGTAGTATTCTGAACAGTTTGCGTCTGAGTTGCTCCTGCATTCGTGGATGAGGTTGAGCCACATGCTGTGAGCATACAGAGTAAGGCAAGGCCGATTAGTGCGACGGTTAGATGTTTCATACGATGATTGTGCATAATTTTCATACTGTTTTATTTTCCTTTTTTATAGTGGACTGGTCATAACTATTCATTTTCTTGTTCTCTTTCAATTGTACACTCGTAAAGGAAATTGTGCTGTGAAATAGCTTACACTGTGCTTTCTGGGGGTAATAGTGCTTTGTTTCACTTCATGGGACGTGCCGCCATCGGCGGCAGAGGAGAGGGCGAGAGCAAGGGCCCCCCCCAATAACCCCCTCAAGGGGCGCCGCCCCAAGGATACCCACTAAGCAGGGGAGAGAGGGAGAGCAAGGGGCCAGCCCAAGAACCCAGTCAAGGGGCGACAG
>JBBQXY010000192.1:0-9969 GCA_038209195.1 Ktedonobacterales bacterium
ATGGTTGGCCGCTTCACCCCGACCACTACGTATAGATAGGATATGTCATGACAACAGCACCCTATGATTTTGCACGCTATTTGAATGTGCGTTCCGCCTACGCCCCATCCTTTGCACCAGATGGGAAAAGGCTCAGTTTCCTCAGCGATATCACCGGCGTTGCCGAGGTATGGAGCGTTCCTATCGACGTGCATGCGACAATCCCTGCCTGGCCGACGCAACTCACTTTTCGCAACGAGCGCGTCGCCGGAGCCGAGTTCTCACCAACAGAAGATGTATTACTCTTAACGGCTGATACTGGTGGCAGTGAACTGACGCAACTCTCCTTGTTGAGCGCGGATGGCGCAACGCTGACAGAACTAACCGCACAACCTGAGCTCATTTATACCGCCGCAAGCTGGTCTCCCGACGGGAAGCGTGTCGTTTATGCCAGTAACGAGCGTAATCGCCGCTACTTTGATATCTATGAACGCACACTCGAGAATGGTAGCACCACTCAACTGTTCTGCCATGATGGCAATAATTATCCGCGCCGTTATTCACCCGATGGGCAACAGGTCCTCTTGAGCCGCTCCTCGTCAAACGTGCGCAATCAACTTTTTCTCCTGGATAGAAAAACTGGCACATCGCAGCCGCTAACTCCTGACATCAGCGAAGGGCCAGCCTTGCATGGCTTTGCTGCGTGGTCTGCTGATCGTTCAGGGCTGTACTTGCTCAGCAATCGCGGTCGCCAATTTGTCACGCTGGCCTGGCTCGATCTCGCCACCACCGAGCTTACCTACCTGCGCGATGACCACTGGGACGCGGAATACCTTACTCTAACCGAAGATGGCTCGCGCATGGCACTGGTGACGAATGAGGATGGCTACTCTCGCCTTGAACTGTTTGACGTTGCAGGTGGATGGGCAGCTCGTCAGTCTCTACCTGCACCATCCGAGGGTCTACCGAGAGGAGTGTTTCGTGAACTGACCTGGTCGCCGGACGGTACACGCCTGGCCTTCACCGTTGATAGCGCGAATGACGCTTCCGACATCTGGCTATGGGACGTGAACGAGCAACTTCTCTGGCGCGCAACACGCAGTGCCACTGGTGGCATCCCGCAAAGCTCTTTTGCCAGTCCCACTCTATTACGCTACCCCACCTTCGATGGTCGCCAGATTCCAGCCTTCCTCTATCTACCGGTAGGTCAGCAGCAAAGCAATTTACCCGTCGTGGTCTATGTCCATGGAGGGCCAGAGAGTCAGTCGCGACCGCTCTATAACTCGGTCATGCAATACCTGGTGACTTGTGGCTACGCCGTCCTGGTGCCCAATGTGCGCGGTAGTACAGGCTACGGCTACGAATATCAAAGTCTGGACGATGTGCGCCTGCGCATGGACTCGGTCGCCGACCTGCAACACGCCGTCTTCTACCTGAGAGAAAGCGGTATCGCAGACCCACAGCGCATTGCCGTGATGGGCGGAAGCTACGGTGGCTTCATGGTACTCTCCGCGCTCACCACCTACCCCGACTTGTGGGCGGCGGGAGTCGATATCGTCGGCGTCGCCAACTTCGTCACCTTCCTGGAAAACACCGGCCCTTGGCGGCGCAAGAACCGTGAATCTGAGTATGGCAGCCTCGAGCATGATCGCGAGTTCCTTGAAAGCATCTCGCCCATCCACTCTATCGAACACATCACCGCTCCGCTCTTCGTAGTGCATGGAGCCAACGACCCGCGTGTCCCCGTTGGCGAGGCCGAACAAGTAGTAAGCGCACTAACCAAGCGCAATGTCCCTGTAGAGTACCTCCGCTTTGCAGACGAAGGCCACGGCCTGGTGAAACGCGCCAATCGCCTACAAGCCTATCCAGCCATCGCCCATTTCCTCGATAAACATGTGCGCCATAAAAAATAACTGATTTCCACGGATAGCTTGCAGGAGGCGTAGCTTCCTGCAAGCTATCCGTGGAAATCCAAAAATGGCTATTGACAATTCCCCACCTCTCCGCTATACTGACGATACACACAGGCATGGTGACCGTAGCTCAATTAGGCAGAGCTCTGGATTGTGGCTCCAGCGGTTGTGGGTTCAAGCCCCATCGGTCACCCCATTCCCCCTAGCTCTCACCACTAAAGCACCCCCTCATAAATCGCCTCAACCAACAATTCCAAACCGTGTTGCTCAAGCGTAACCCTCTGACCAGCGGAATAACGTTCCTGCTTCCAGCCCATCGAACGCCGATATACCTCAATATGTTGCTCATCTTGGCTCACCAGAATATAGACCTCAAGCGAAGCGCAACGCATATAACGGGCAAATTTCTCTGTCCGATCATATCTTTCGGTACTTGGTGAAAGCACTTCAACGACGATGAGTGGCGATCGAATCATGAAGGGTTTGAGCCGTTTATCCTTGTCCCAATCCGCTCGATCGCACGTCAACACAACATCAGGGACGACAGGTGGCTTGCCTGGGATCGCAACATACTGATCTCGATGAGTGCGACACGGACCGCTCCTGCCGAGTTGCTCGCGCACCAGAGCCTCGATGTTAGAAGCAATAACACTGTGCTCCGGGGTTGAGCCAGTCATATCATAAACGACACCATCAATCAGTTCATAACGGTAAGGGCTTTCAACGCTAATCAATCGTTCAAATGCCTCTTCCGTCATATTGATGCCGTCTAGATCGTATCGTTGCGGATTCGCAGCCATAGTCTTCTCCTGCCATTTCCAAATCGTTTATTTTACCTGATTATAACATAGACTTCAGCGATAAATGTCCTCTCAATCCATTAGAACCCCACCCCATTTTTGTGTTAAACTGGAAGAAAGACAAGCAAAGCAACATCATAAAATTAGAGGTACAACAGCTATGACTACTTTCGCGGCTGCCGCCCCCGACTATCGTTGCGAGCTAAGCGGGGGCCTAATTCAGCGTTGGTCTACTGCGGAGGACACCGAAAACATTGCCCAATTGTGCGGCATGGTCTTCCGCGACAATGAGGATGAGCCGTTCAATATCCGTATGATGGATGGTGTGCGGCGGCAAATGAGTGGCAATTTCCCAGTCATGGGCCCTGGCGACTATGCCGTCATCGAGGACACGCGCAAAGAGGGCAATCCCATTGTGGCTTGCACCTGCCTCTGGCGACAAGAATGGGAATACGAGGGCATTGCCTTTGGCGTTGGGCAACCAGAATTTGTTGCCACCCACCCTGACTACCGCAACCGTGGACTCATTCGTGTGCTATTCGACATGGTGCATACCCGTAGCGAGTCGGAAGGCCACCTTGTACAGGGCATTACCGGTATTTCTTACTTCTATCGTCAATTTGGCTATGAATATGCCCTGGAATTGGAAGGCCGCAGAGTCACCTATCTTTCACACATCCCCACTGCACAAGCTTCTGCTCCTGAACCATATGCCCTGCGCGTAGCGACCACCGAAGATATTCCCTTACTAATGGAACTGCACAATCGCCAGCGTTCAGCAAGCATGCTCTGGGCCAACACCTCAGAACGCTATTGGCGTTATCAGATTGCCGAGGTAAAAGACCCTGTCGCCGCAGGCAAGCAAATGTGCGTAAGATTGATCGTTGACAATACAGGTGCAGTCCAAGGGTATGTAATGGTGGCAATTAAACGTTGGGACACCAGCCTCAATGTCTATGCCCTGAACGTTGCCGCTGGCGTCAACTGGCAAGCGGTGGTGCCATCACTTTTGCGAATACTGCAAACCTACGGCATGCAGCTACCAGCCGTCAGGCCCAATGTTCCCCCACTGAATGAAATAAGCTTCTGGCTTGGAAGCGCGCACCCTGTCTATGACGTGCTCGGCGAAGCACTAGCCCCGTTCTATGAGCCTCCCTATGCCTGGTATATACGCCTACCCGACGTGCTGGCATTTATCCGCCATATTGCCCCAGCCTTAGAGCGGCGTTTAGCAAACTCCACGGCTGCAGCCTACACGGGCGAACTCACGCTTGACTTCTATCGTGGCGGACTGCACATGCTCTTTGACAAAGGACACATCACACTCATTGAACCATGGCGAGCTCCAATCTACAAAAGCAACGCAGATGTAACCTGTCCAGCACTGGTTTTTTTGCAACTGCTCTTCGGCTATCGCAGCCTGCATGAATTGCGCTATGCCTTCCCTGATGTGCGCGTAGAGAAAAGCCAGGCAGAACTGCTAGTCAACGCGCTTTTCCCGAAGAAGTTCTCCTGGATACCTGGATAATGCTTTGAGGATAGTCCACCCCTCACCCCAAAAATCATGCCGCCAAAGGAATTCGCTCTTCCTTTGGCGGCACAATCCCCTCCCTCGCTTGCCTAGATCGATAATTCCATCAAAGAAGGTGCAATAACAACACTGTCCATTGTCACAGGTCCGAAAAACTCCTTCAGCATCATGCCACATTTTTCCTTTACGGAAAGCTCAATATTCTCCTGTGTACGTGGAAATAGTGTGAAGGATTGGAATGAGCACTGCGCCTGAATCTGAATAAAGCAGTCCCTCTGATCCATTGGCGAGCAAGCCGAGAAGCGCACGTCAACTTCATCCACCATCGCCTCCCCGAAAAGATCAAGTAAGACAAGTCCTACCGCGTCTTCGACCATGAGTTCGGCGTTCACTTTCTCTTCGGGTGAGACTTCAAAGTTTCTACCATAGCTGTGCGCTTGAATGCGAAGAAAACGCATATCCGGTCCTTTCTACCTTAGCTTGGTAATTTTTCAGGCACGGAGCGAATAGGTGGGCGACATCGTCACAGGATGCATATGCTTTGCTCGATGCATTGCATGAAAGCTACTCGCTTTGCCAGGGAGACAGGTAACTTTCCCCGTTTACCTTATCCCCGTCTGTTTTCCATTGATTTACGCATATCGTATCTAGTATACTAATTGCAGTTCTGTTTAACTGTTTTTTGGTAACTAAAAAGTCTACGCATAAGTCTACTTAATCTGTTGACCTTCAAGTGGCAAGCAGGGATGCAAGGGGCCGCGCCCCTTGACGGGGTTCTAGGGCGCAGCCCTAGTCCTCCCTTCCCTTCTCTGCCGCCGGAGGCGGCACGTCAAATGAAGAAAAACAAAGCACGACTTATCCAAGTAGAAAGACATAACAGATTGCAAGGTGGGAAGATGAAAGACATCAACGCTAAAACCTTAAGCAACTATTTGCGCGAGCACCTGCGAGGCACAGACCACTTTCAAAATGAATTGGCTGAAAAGCTCAGCCTACATCCAAAAGTGCTTAGCCGTAAGCTCAACGGCTATGAGAATGCCCATTTGACCACGCAGGAAGTATGGAAAATTATTGAAACGCTGGTACAATGGAAAGCTGTCACCGTTCAGGACGAGGTGCTTGAATTTCTCTCACTCGTGCAGGTCGAACCAGCTACCTTCAGCATCCAGCAGTGGCAAACCCTCTCTATCAATAATGACGCCAGTCGCGATGTGAAGCAGTCCAACCTCACCGATGCTCTAGCCCTACTCCCCCTCCAGCATCATGTGCCCACGTCACTCACGCCACTCACTGGACGTGAAGCAGTAATTGCGCAACTGCGCGAGCTAGTGGGAGATGCTGAGGTACACCTCGTTACCCTCTCAGGCCCTGGCGGTAGTGGTAAAACGCGTCTAGCGCAACAGCTAGCGAGCGATTTGAAAGATGCCTTTGCTGACGGTGTGTGGTTTGTGCCTCTCGCACCAATCGCTGAGGCTCTCCTGGTGCCGACCAGTATTTTGCAGGCATTACATATCAGGCCAGCACTGGCGCTCTCTAGCGTGCAAAATCTCATCGCGTACCTGCAAAATAAGCACTTGCTGCTCATTCTCGATAATTTTGAGCATGTAGGAGATGCAGCACCAATCGTTAGTGAGTTGCTGGCAGCGGCACCCGGTTTGCGCGTCTTGGTCACGAGCAGGAAAGTATTGCACCTCTACGGTGAGAACGTATTCAATGTGCCATCTCTAGATTATCCAGACGCTCATAGTGAGTTGGACACAGACGAACTCTCGCAATACAGTGCAATCCAACTCTTTGTTGAACGGGCGCGTGCGTCAGTTTCTGGCTTTGCCTTGACCTCCGAAAACGCCGCGAGCATTGCCCAGATTTGCGCTAGGATAGACGGCTTGCCACTGGCAATAGAACTGGCGGCTGCACGCGTCAAGGTGCTTCCACCAGATCAACTCCTTGCCCGACTCGAAGAGACGCGGCTTTCTCTCTTAACTGGTGGTGCCAGAGACCTGCCAGACAGACAACAAACGCTGCGCAATACCATAAAATGGAGTTATGACCTTCTCTCTCCTGTTGAGCAAGTATGGTTTGCTCGCTTAGGGATTTTCAGTGGCGGCTGCTCCCTTGAAGCCATAGAAGCGATGATGCGCGAGTTAGGCAATGGAGATGAACCTGTGCCGCAAGCCGATAGCAATGCAGTGAATTTCCCTTTAGACCTTCTCGTTCACCTGATAGATAATAACCTGCTCGTGCAGTTACCAGCCATAGGTCTCCAGGTGCGTTATACGCTCCTGGAGACCTTGCGCGCATATGCCCTGGAACAATTGCAGGCTCGCGGCGAGTACGAACGCCTACAGGACTGGCATGCCTGCTATTATTTGCGCGTAGCAGAAACTGCTGAGCTCGAATTGAGAGGCTCACAGCAAATCATGTGGCGCACACGGTTAGTGGAGGATCGTGATAATTTCCGTGCGGCCCTCCTGTCATCGCTCTACTGCGCCAAAGCCGGAGCCAGCATGGTCATCGGCAATTTTAAGCAGCTCAATAATGAGCTGCTTGGTGAAGTGCAAGAGACGAGCGTAACGGCTGGGCAAGAGACACCATCGTCTGCCACGGAACTGCTCGCGCTCGATGTAGCACTGCGTCTTGCCTCCGCCCTCCGACCCTATTGGGAATGGCACGGCTATATTAATGAAGGACGACAATGGTTGAACGCTGCCCTCGAAATAGAGGTTGCAGATAGTAAGGTTACAGATGGTACAGGGAAGACGACGCTTGCCGCACGGGCCAAAGCCTTGAGTGAGGTCTCTCGTATTGCGAGCTTGCAAAACGAGCTGGACAAAGCGGTAGAGCTGGCCGAAGCGAGCCTTCTACTCTGGCGGCAACTGGATAATCCAGAGGGCCTTGTCTCCGCCCTGTTGCACCGCGGCTGGGCTGCAATCGCTTTAGGCGAAAACCAGCAGGCGAAAAGTTGCTTTGAGGATGGCCTACAATTGCTCACGCCCACTGGCAATGTGTGGCTACGTGCTCAAATGTTCTTTTACCTGGGTGCGGTAGCCGGCTTCAATTATGACTTTGACCAGATGCGTACGTTCTATGCGCAAAGTAGAACCTTGTTTGAGCAGGTTGGTGACAAAAGTGCTATTGCCGATGTCTTGAAAGATCAAGGTGGGATATTAATCCTCGAGGGCAATTTTTCGCAAGCCATCGATAACCTCTTGCGCAGCCTTGCTCTCAGCTTTGAAATTGGTCAGAAACAGTTCATAGCCATGGGGACAGGACTGCTTGCCTATGCAGTCGGCGCACGAGCGGAACCAGACCCTGAAACGGCCACTTTACAAGCAGCGCTCATCTGGGGTGCCAGCGAAGCCTTGCGCGAAGCCATTGGTGCAGAAACGTGGCTTGGCACCTTCCCTGCTGCACAGATCATAAAGCAGCAGGTCCTTTCGCGGGTAGAAGAGTCCAGTTGGTGCTCTGCATGGCAGTCCGGTCGTGAACTCACCGAAGAGCAAATCGTCACAGCCAGCATGGCGTTACAAGGCACTCGCACAGCAGT
Source organism: Ktedonobacterales bacterium (assembly GCA_038209195.1). Classification (GTDB taxonomy): domain Bacteria; phylum Chloroflexota; class Ktedonobacteria; order Ktedonobacterales; family Ktedonobacteraceae; genus JBBQXY01. The sequence goes on from JBBQXY010000192.1 coordinate 7,771, forward strand.
CAATGAAGAATAATGCTCTTCTCTCACCCCCCAAACCCACCGTAGGGCGCGATTTATCGCCGCCACCGCCGATTTATCGGCCCGTCCCTGTGCCGATAATGAACCCCACTAATATACCCATTCATATTCCTATCACACGAATTGTCTGCTATAATAGGCAAACAATATTTCACCAATAGAAAAACTATAGTCCATGTAGGGAGGGTGTGCTGCGATGCCAGCCAATACCACCGAAGTTGAAAAGAAACTCTGGGAATCTGCCGATCAACTACGCGCCAATTCAAACCTCAAATCATCTGAATATTCTGTCCCCGTCCTCGGCCTCATCTTTTTACGCTTCGCCGATCAACGCTTCACACAGATGGAGCGCGACCTAACCGTCAATAGTCATACCTTGGGAAGAACCTCGACCATTGACAAAGTTGACTACCAGGCACACGGCGTCATGTACCTACCTCCTGAAGCCCGTTTCTCCCATCTCCTCAAACTACCTGAAGGGGAAAACACTGGACGTGCCATCAACGACGCCATGAAGGCCATCGAAGCCGAAAACGACGAACTGCGCGACGTCTTGCCCAAAACATATAACCGTCTCAACAGCGATACCCTCGTCGCCCTGCTCAAGACCTTCTCCTCTATACCGATGGATATCGAAGGCGACGTCTTCGGCAAAATCTACGAATATTTCCTCGGCAAGTTTGCTATGTCCGAGGGACAGAAAGGCGGCGAGTTTTTCACTCCCACCGCCCTCGTCAAACTCATCGTCGAGATCATCGAACCGTTTCATGGGCGCATCTTCGACCCTGCCTGCGGCTCAGGTGGTATGTTCGTGCAGAGCGCACGCTTCGTGCTGAACCACCAGCAGAACCCCACCGCTGAAATTTCCATCTACGGACAGGAGAAAACCTACGAAACGGTACGCCTCTGCCGCATGAACCTGGCGGTCAATGGCCTCTCCGGTGATATTCGTCAGGCCAATACCTACTACGAAAACGAGCATCACAGCCATGGTCGCTTTGATTTCGTCATGGCTAATCCCCCGTTTAACGTCGATGGTGTAGACAAAGAGAAAATCAAGGACGATCCGCGCTACCCCTTCGGCATTCCCCGCGTCGATAATGCCAACTACCTCTGGATACAGGAATTTTACAGCGCGCTCAACGAACATGGCCGTGCCGGATTCGTCATGGCGAACTCTGCCAGTGACGCCCGCGCCTCAGAACTCGACATCCGCCGCAAACTCATCGAGGCCCAGGCCGTCGATGTCATGATCTCCATCGGCTCCAACTTCTTCTACACCGTCACCTTACCCTGCACGCTCTGGTTTTTTGACAAGGGCAAGCGCAACACCGCCCGTCGCGACAAAGTCTTGTTCATCGACGCCCGTCACATCTACAAACAACTCGACCGCGCCCACCGCGAATTTACCCCCGACCAGATCGAATTTCTCGCCAACATCGTGCGCCTCTACCGCGAGGAACCCATCGAAACCCACAACGGCAGCACCACCAGCATACAACAGACCTTCCCCAACGGCGTCTACACCGACATACCAGGACTTTGCAAAGTAGCCACCCTCGCGGAAATCGAAGCCCAGGGCTATAGCATCAACCCCGGTCGCTACGTCGGCGTCGCCGAACGCGCCACCGACGATTTCGTCTTCAAAGTGAAACTGGAAGAACTGAACGAAGAGTTGGAAGTGCTGAATGTTGAGGCAAGGCAGCTAGAAGAGCGGATTAGCGAGAATGTGGTGAAGTTATTGGAGGAGGTGGAATGATGCAATTAAGGTCGCGAACCCTTGGTGAGATATGTGATGAAGCAGAAGGTATCATTCGCACTGGTCCATTCGGCTCACAATTACATGCATCTGACTATACAGATGAAGGTATTCCAGTAGTGATGCCACAAGATATTGTCGATGGTAGGATATCGGTCGAAGGTATTGCTCGTATTGATGAGACCAACGTTACTCGTTTAGCACAGTATCAATTGCATAAAGGTGATATAGTCTACGGGCGTAGAGGCGATATTGGTCGCCGAGCACTTATTACTTCAAAGGAATATAGTGGACCCAAAAGTCAAGTCCAAAAAGGCGTCTTTGGAAAGATACTTTTCCTCCATTCAAATGATTTTCTCGGAATGGGAAGAGAAGCGTGAAAAAGACGCGTCTCTTCCATTTTTATCGTTTTTGCAGACGTT
>JBBQXY010000193.1:0-9831 GCA_038209195.1 Ktedonobacterales bacterium
AAGGTCTCTTACCCCTCGTGACGCTGACCCATGATGGCAAGCGGCGCGAGGTCGTCGATGAAATGATTCAGCAGCTAGTAGTCAGTCACAACCACCACCTATTGTCGATGGCATACACCTTCGCTGCCCTGGTCTTTGATAAACCAGATGAGCAGCAATGGCTGATTGAGAGGTTCGATATGTACAAGAAAGACCTGGAAGAGTCCTGGGCATATCAACGCATCCTGAAAGAAGGTCTTGAAAAAGGTCTTGAAAAAGGTCTTGAAAAAGGGATCGAGGCAGGACGGGAAATCGGGCGTAAAGTCGGGCGTGAGGAGGGACGTGAGGTCGGGCAACGCGAGGCACTTCGTGAGACGCTGGTTGGCTTTCTCACTGCTCGTTATCCCATGCTGGTCGAACTGGCCCAGGAACAGATCAGCGGCATCACTGCCATCAAGCGGCTCCAGGAGATATTGAGTAAGGTCTTCTCCTTGCAAACGGCAGGCGAGATCGAAGAATACCTGCTGTCACTCCACGACGATGCCACCAAAAACTAAGCGCAGCGCAGCCTTGTCATTTTGAGCGCCGCTTTGTCATTCTGAGCGCAGCGAAGAATCTCCGGTCGCCCTCTGTCATTCTGAGCGCAGCGAAGAATCTCCGTGCCACGAGAGATTCTTCGCTGCGCTCAGAATGACACCCAAGACACCACGTACGTCCACTCACGAGCAGCCTTCTCTCCAAACGTCTGGCTGCCCCTACGGTTGCTTGCTTGCTTCGTAAAAATATGCTATACTCTATGTAAGTCAATACATGGTAACCCTTTGTCAGGACTTGCACTATCATCACACACTATACATCAACCCAATACCCCTCTCCACTAGCATCTCCGTACCAAGGATAAAGATAAATCACAAATGTCCCATCCATCACAACGTCTCCTGCATTCTCCTATCTTCGGACGCAAGACCATTCAAAATTGGGAGTCACAAATGTCTCCATCATTCCAACCATCACCAAATCCCAAGCATTTCCCTATTATCGGGTGCACTATCACTGAGAATTTAGGGTCACAAATGTCCCATCCATCACAAAATCCCAGGCATTTTCCTAGCGAATGCACTATCACTGAGAATTTGGGGTCACAAGTGTCCCATCCATCACCAAGCCTCCTGCATTTTCCTAGCGTATGCTAGACCACTGAGAATTTGGGCGTCACAAATGTCCCATCCATCACCAAGTCTCATGCAGGCGAACCCTGCCGCAGCAGGCAGCAAAAAGACGTTTGAGAAACCCTGACGTCTTGACACCTGAGAAGTTTGTAGTGTATAAATAAGTCATACGTATGACGTTAGGAGATAGGAAAACTTGACAGTGCAAATACTTACGAAGGCGCGTGCGGGATGCCAAGGATAGTGAGGTAGCTATGGCGGATAATGCACCTCTTCCTCAGCCAACGAGCGTAGATGTGGCTCGTCGAGCAGGAGTTTCACAGTCAGCCGTTTCTCTTGTTTTTGGGGGGAAAGCTGCTGGCCGGATTGGAAAGCAAACACAAGAGGCAATTCTACAGGCGGCGCGTGAGTTAGGGTATCGCCCAAATAGTGCTGGACGAACACTCCGCTCAGGCCGATCCCGTCTCATAGCCCTGGCTATCCCTGATGTCAGCAATCCATATTTTGCTGCGGTGCTACAGGGTGCTGAGCAAGCAGCCCACACGCGTGGCTATTCCGTGATGCTGGCGCAGGTCAGAGACGAGCAAGATTGGCAGCAGATCATCCTGGATGCGTTCACCTCGCGCACGGTGGATGGGTTTCTGCTTTGTGAGGTAGAGGTTCCGACAACAAGCGGACAGATGGCCTTGCAGGGAAAGGCCGTGCTGGTCAATGTTGGCAGCGAGGCGTTCCCTTCGCTGCAATTGGACATCACGGCAGGGATGCAGTCCACAATGGCGCATTTACTACACCTGGGACATCGCAAGATCGCCCATCTGGCTGCCTCTGTAGATGCCGAAACATTTCATCTGCGCCAGCAGGCATATGTAGAGGCTTTGCGGCATGCTGGATGCCCGTTCATGAAAGAGTATCAGGTGCAGGCAGCTTTTACCATACCCGCTGCGTATCAGGCTGCACATCAGGTGTTGGCATGTGCTGATCCACCTACGGCCATCATTTGTGACAGTGATGTGCTCGCGGTTGGCGTGTACAAGGCGGCGAAAGACCTGCAACGCACTATTCCGTGGGATGTGTCTGTCACTAGCTTCGATGATAGCATCATTGCACGCATACTCGACCCAGAATTAACGACCGTAGCGATTCCCGCCCGTGCCATTGGAGAACAAGCACTGCTGCTGCTGTTGAAGGTACTGGAAGAGGGCCATGTTTCCACCCGGATCACGGTTCCGCTCGAACTGGTGGTGCGGGCATCCACTGGTGTAGCCCGTACGCGATAATGGGGTAGCAACGAGCAGATACAGCCCTTGTATAGTGTTTCACTTCATGTGACGAGCAGGAGAACCCTGTCCGGGGGACAGGTATCAGAAGGCAGCAGCCCTTTGACTGGGTTCTAGGGCTGCGCCCTAGTTCTCTCCCTCTCCCCTGCCGCCGAAGGCGGCACGTCAATTGAAGTGAAACAAAGCCCTTGTTAAAGGACAGGGCTTTGAGAAAGAAGGAGTAGAGATGCGATATCATCTTTTGATTGATGCCGACGATACACTCTGGGAAAACAATATCTATTTTGAGCAGGCTATCCATGCCTTTATTAGCTTCCTCGATCACTCGCACCTCACGCCGGAGGAGGTGCGAGCTGTGCTTGATGAGGTTGAACGTCTCATGGGCTATGGGTCGGTGAATTTTACGAGGAGCCTGGTCGAAACCTATCATCGTCTGGCGGAAAAGGACTTTCAGGACGAGGACCTGCAACAGGTGCGGCGGTTTGGAGAACAAATTCGCGCTCATCCCTTACAGTTACTGGATGGAGTCAGAGACACGCTCGACTACTTGTCGCCTCGACATGATCTCATCCTGCTGACAAAGGGAGACCTCGAAGAACAGAAGTTGAAGGTCGAACGGTCGGGGATCGAGCAGTACTTCAGAGAGGTGGTCATTGTGCAAGAAAAAGATGTTGCGACGTATCATCGCGTCGTCGAGGAAATGCACATTGACGCGAAAAACGCCTGGATGATCGGCAATTCACCGCGCTCTGATATTAATCCAGCTCTGGCGGCCAACCTCAATGCCGTCTATATACCTCACCCACATACCTGGCGTTTAGAGCATGAAGAGGTTAAGAACAGCGGAGGAGGGCAGTTGCTAAAGCTATCAGCCTTCGCAGAACTACGTGCTCATTTTTAGTGCATGAAGGAAGGAACATATATGGCAAATTTAGCAACACATCCCAGCTTACCAGAACTACAACGGTACATGGATGAAATCTGCAAGGAACGAGGCTGGACGAAAGATAGTTATGCTGAGAAGTTCTTGCTCTTTACCGAGGAGGTCGGTGAGTTAGCGAAAGCGATCCGTAAAACACAAGGGCTCTATCAGGAAAAGGCCAAGCAAAAGCATCTGAAGCTTGAAGAAGAGTTTGCTGATGTATTGAGTTATCTACTGGACTTAGCCAACTGTTTCCAGGTCGATCTAGAAACAGCGTTCCGTGAGAAAGAGCAGGTCAATGCAGCCAGAACATGGGAATAGAGAAAGCAGGTATGCCACGCCTCGTCCCCTTTTCCCTACGCCACTTGCCACCTCTCTCCCTCTCATTTCCTATCTAGAGTGTTGTACAATAGGACAAATAGAAAAGGGTTGAGGCTGGGGAAACAAACCTGAGGTAACTATGCGCTGTCCAAACTGTCAAACGGTGAATCCACCGAATGCGAAATTCTGTCTTGAGTGTGGCAAGCGAATGATTGTCTGCCCAAATTGCGGCACGGTCAATCTGCCGATAGCAAAATTCTGTATCGAATGCGGCACCGCCTTGCAAAGCGTACAACCTGCCACGACGAATAAGCAAACGCTGCCGACGGTACAGGCAGAGAATCGTGGCACACAACCACTATCCTCTCTGCCGTCACACCAGGAAGAACGGCGCATAGTGACTGTCATGTTCGCCGATATTACTGGCTCGACTCCACTGGCAGACAGGATGGATCCCGAAGATATGCGAGCCATCCTCACGGGCTACTTCAACCTGATGACGGAGCAGTTGCGCAAGCACGGTGGCACCGTCGAGAAATATATCGGGGATGCTGTAATGGCGGTCTTCGGTGCGCCCTTCGCCCACGAGGACGACCCTGACCGTGCGATACGGGCCGCTCTCGATATGCAGACAGCCTTGAACCGCTTTAACCTGCAACGACTGGGGCACGACCCGGAGGCCAAACGTCTGCAAATGCGCATTGGCATCAACACAGGCGAGGTTGCCGCGTCCAATAACAGTAACAATGGACAGGGGCGACAAGATTTTCTGATCACGGGGGATGCCGTGAATGTGGCTTCCCGACTGCAAACTATTGCTACGCCTGATACCATCCTCGTGGGGGAACGCACTTACCTCTCTACGCGTGAAGTATTTGATTTTCAGGAGTTAGCACCTCTGCAGCTCAGAGGCAAGGCCGAACTTATTCCCGCCTGGGTCGTACTTGGTCAGCATAATCAATCCGATGCTATTGCCCAGCATCCGCGTGGCATCGAAGGGCTGCAAGCACGTCTAGTTGGGCGCACACTGGAACTTGCCCTCATGCATGCCACCTATGCCCGTGTACGGGCCGAGCAACGCCCGCACCTGATCACATTGTTGGGTACGCCCGGTATTGGTAAATCGCGGCTGGTTCGCGAGTTTATCACGAAAGAGCAAGAGACGGCCAAAAACACCATGTTGGAAGAGAGATCAGCCGAACCATTGGTGTTGCAAGGGCGTTGTCCCCCCTATGGTGAGGGTGTTACCTACCGTCCCATGGTCGAGATTCTGTATTCTCTGTTAAAAGTGCAAGATGATGAAGGCACTGACGTACTACAAAACCGCTTTGTCGAATTTGTGCGCGAGACGCTGACCAATGCGAAGAGCGTAGAAGATGCCGCGCAGGTCGCACATGCCATTATTCGCAGCGTTGGTCGTCGGACCGCCGACACCGATTTTGACCAGAGCTATAGTGATTCACGTTCCACCAGTTCGCTGGGCAAAATAGGCGAGCAGAGTCCGCCGCACATGGCCTTGATGCGAGCATGGCGCATTTTTCTGGAGGCCCTGGCCCAGAAGCAACCACTCATCATTGTCATCGACGACCTGCAATGGGCAGATGAAGCCTTGCTTGACCTGCTAGAATATCTCACTGAGCGCATCAGCAACGTCCCCGTGCTCTTTATCTGTCCGGCACGCCCGGATTTCTTCGAGCGACGGCGCGATTGGGGCGGTGGACGGCGTAACTTTACCACCATCGCCCTGGAATCGCTTTCCAAAGATGAGACCAATGAGCTCGTCGATGAACTGCTCAATTCAGAAGAACTGCCAACCGTGCTGCGCCACACCATTCTCAGTCGTGCCGAGGGCAACCCTTTCTTTGTAGAAGAGATCGTGCGTATGCTCATTGACCAAAAAGTATTGATCCACGAAGGCGAGTGCTGGAGTATTGGTGAACAGAACGAGGCTATTTTCAACGAATTAGCCAGTCCTGCCGCGCCACCCGACGATACATTGATCGACCTACACTATGTCTTTCCGCTACCGCGCATCCCTGACACGATTCAAGGTGTGCTGGCAGCCCGCATTGATTTGTTGGGGCAGACGGAGAAGCACGTTTTGCAACATGCCTCCATTATGGGTCGCACTTTCTGGCTCTCGGCAGTGCGCGAGCTTGCCCCCGAACTGTCCCTAGCGACGATCCGAGAAACACTTGACGCGCTGATGCAACGCGATTTCGTTGTCGAGACGGAGAAACAGGTGCGCAGCCCGGTGGAGCATGATCGCGTGTTTGTCTTTAAGCATGTCTTAATTCGCGATGTCGTCTATAACAATATTCCGCGTCTGCGCCGCTCACAAGAACACGCGCAACTGGCTCTCTGGCTGGAAGAGAAGGCCGTAGGGAAAACTGAAACCTTCGTGGAATTGCTGGCCTATCACTTTCAACAGGCTCTGGTCACCTGGCCGGCGGGCTTCGTTCCAACCATAGTGGGTGCCACGAATGATCCGTCTGAAATCCCCACGCAGCCGATCCAACTGACGCGACCGGAGTTACGCCGTCGCGCCATCACCTATATCACCATGGCTGGCGACCAAGCCTACCATAGCTACTTCACGATTCGAGCGATACAGGCCTATAGCGAAGCATTGGAGCTATTGATTGATAGCAACGCCGATGCGCTGACGCTGGCCCGCATGCACGAGAAGCTGGGCGATGCCTACACGCAACGTTCAAATCTCGATGAAGCATGGCAAGAATATCGCCGCGCCCTCCAACTCGTCACCGCCGAGCCCACGGTGGAGAATACCTACCTGTTGTGCCTGTATGAACGCCTGGCGGAGTTGGGGTCGCGCTGGCTCGGTTTGTTTAACACTGATCCCGATATGCAGGAGACGCACAGCTATATCGACGCGGGATTGAAGTTGTTAGAGGGGCAGCCGACCAGTGGACAGCATGCTGAGTTTCTTACCTACCGCGCCTTCTGGTATGTACATAATCAATTAACATCGACCGATCCGCAACAACGGGCAGAGTTTGCCGAATTGGCCTTGCAGAGTGGCAACGAGGCCTTACGCATCGCCGAGGAGCTAGATGATACAAGTGCCATCTGGCTCACTCTAGATGCCCTGGGGTCTGTTTATCATCGACAGCACAAATACCACGAGGCGCACGAGGCCCAGCATTACCGTCTGAAATTTGTTGGCGAGATCAAGAGCCGAGAAGAATTGCAAGACCTGTATCTTTCGCTGGGCTGGGTACATGAAGCCATTTGTGATTATGCAACCGCCGTGAAATGGTTTGGCGAGGCTTGGCGCATTGCCCAAACGATGGAAAGTCCCTCCATGCTGCTCAGCTCGCTGATCGGGCGGATGACGGTCTGGCGACGCTGGAATCGCTGGAGAGATGCACAGATAGCAGCATTGAGCGTCTTGCAGATGGTGGAGCAATACCAACACAATGAGCAATGGCAATGCTCAGCGCTGGAAACACTGGCGATCATTGCCTATCGCACCGGGCAGCAAGAAGAGGGTGATCGCTATACGCGCCAATACAAACGCCTGATGGAACGGCAAAACTCACAGTTCGGTACATGGTACCCCATGCCGCTCATCGACCTCGCTCGCGAAGACTCGGTACGGGCTCTAGCAGACTATCACATATTGTTGGAACGCAACGAGCCGTTTCCTTCGCCCAAGTTGCTCGCCTCGTTAGCCGAGCTCTCCGTCATGAGCGGTGAGAGCGCGGAAGTGCAGCGTGCCTACTGCGAACGCGCCATTGCCGTCGCTGAACAAGCGAGGGGACGCCGGAGCCTGGCTATAGCTCTGCGTGCGCGGGGCAGAATGTACACGGAACAACAGCACTGGGCAGAAGGCGAGGCCGATTTGAAACAGGCCTTACGCATATGTGAAGAACTCGATCTGCCATGGGAAAAGGGCAAGACCTTCTACAGTCTGGGTCTGCTCTACCGCCGTCGTGCCGATGTACTCCGCCCGCAGACGCCAGAAGAGCGCAGTGCTGATCTGAGCCGAGCCTACTTCCACTTCGAGCAGGCCTTGGGCTTTTTCGAGTCGCTCAACGCTGTCCGTGATGCCGAACACGCCCGCGTGGCCCTGGTACAAGACAGCAAGGCACCTGTGTGAAGATAAAGGTGAGGGCGATGAACCAACAAACAACAAGAATTTGAGAGGATATTACTACGTCATGTTTACGCCAGTTTTAGCTACGTTAGGTTATGTGTTAGCACCAGATGGGAAACAGGTCTTGATGATACATCGCAACAAACGGCCAGACGATTATCACTTTGGGAAATATAATGGCTTAGGTGGACGCTTGGAGGCGGAGGAAGATATTGTGACGGGCATGCATCGCGAAATCCAGGAGGAATCGGGCCTGCTCGCCGACGACACGGTGTTACGAGGAACCATCTCGTGGCCGGGCTTTGGAAAGCATGGTGAAAGCTGGTTCGGCTTTGTTTTCCGGATTGAAAGCTGGCACGGTGAGATGCATGCTGGCAATAAGGAAGGGACATTGACGTGGGTGCCGCTGGATGAAATCCTCTCACTCTCGCTCTGGCCAAGTGATCGCCACTTCTTGCCGATGGTTTTTGACGCTGATCCCAGGCTTTTCCATGGCTGTATGCCTTATGCCAACGGCGAAATGGTCAGTTGGAGCTATCAACGAGTGTAATTGCAGAGGCAGTATTAGAGAAAGACATCGGCGTGGGAAAACCATCCTCATTGTGGAGGAATCGCGACTATCTCCTCTTGTGGCTGGGGCAAGCGGTCTCTTCGCTGGGAACGGGCGTCTCACAATTGGCATTATCCCTGCTCATTCTGGCCATTCCACCGCATTCACCGGCTTCTGCGGGCTTCGCGTTGGCCTTGGGACAGGTTCCTTTTGTGCTTTTTGGTCTGCCTGCCGGAGCACTAGTGGACAGGTGGGAGCGCAAACGCGTTATGATCGTCTGCACCATCGGGCTAACGCTCTGCCTGGCGAGCATTCCAGCGGCTCTAGCGATTGGTCAGCTCACGATTATGCAGCTCTACATCGTCGCCTTTGCCTCTGGAACACTGACGGTCTTCTACCAACTGGCCGAAATCGCCTCTCTGACCTGGCTGGTATCTAAAGAACAGCTTACTACGGCGGTCGCGCAAAACGAGGTTGTCTATAGCACGGTCTCGCTCATTGCGCCATCGATCAGTACCCTGCTCTTTAGAGTGGGGCAAATGTTGCCTTTCGTCGCCGACACCATCTCATACCTGATAATGCTGGGATCGCTTTTCAATATTCATGTGCCATTGCAGGGAGGGCGCGACGCGCAGGTCTCTCGTCACCTGCTGCACGAAGTACGTGAGGGCGTACACTGGCTCTGGTCGCATCCCGTCGTGCGTCCACTCGCCTTTCTTAGCGCCTATCTCTATGTCCTACTCAGCGGAAGTGTATTGATCGTGCTGGTGATTGCCCAACAGCATGGGATACCCACTGTGATCACTGGCCTGATACTCGTCGCGGGTGGAGTGGGTAATCTCATTGGCACTGCTCTCTATACATTGTTCCAGCGTCGCCTGCGTCTTGGCTGGGCTTTGAGCGGGCTGATCGTCCTTTATGTGCTCCTGTGGCCGCTCTATGGTCTCGCTATCAGTCCCATCTTCCTGGGCCTTATTGGCGCAAGCCTAGCCCTGACCGACTCGGTCTATAGTATCCTGGCGGCAAGCTACCGGCTCGCCGTTGTACCCGATGAGCTACAAGCTCGTGTTGGTAGCGTCGTGCGCCTGATTTCGTTCGGCTCGTTAGCACTGGGCCAGGCTAGCATTGGATTGTTACTGCAACGCTTTGGGGTATTAACAACGGTGGGTATCTTATGGGCAGGTCTAATCCTGGGCGCAATCTTTGTTTTGATGAATAAGCATGTGCGCGAGGCAATCCATCTGCAAGAGCCGACCGTTACCTTGCCTGCACATTGATGCGCTGCCTCAGCTCGATTGCAACAACTTCTCTTCACGTCAACCGTACTACCATAGAGTGGGCCGGACGCCGACAAGGGACGTCCCTACAGGTCAGAGGACCGGACGCCCACAAGGGACAATACATTTCAAATAAGGATACGGCAAGCGTAGGGGGGGGGTTTTAGCCCCCCCCCCCCCAAGAAAGGGCAGCCGGGAGGGGCGGTAAATAAGGGG
>JBBQXY010000194.1:0-9713 GCA_038209195.1 Ktedonobacterales bacterium
GCTCGCCTCGCGGCCAAAGTCGCCTTACATAACTTTTGTCTCTGGTTCAATCAACAACTTGATAGGCCTCTTTTGGCTTTTGCTACCTTGCTAAACTGGTAGGGCTTTCGGGCTTGTTAATTCACACCAAACGTTTAAATAACTGGCAATATACAGCTCATGCCGGTCTCGCGGCCCTCGTGGTTGGCATCGCCATCATCTGCCTCTACCTGTGGGTTGGTCTGCGCGAACACTTCTTCACCTTTGCGACAAAACCAGCGACGCAGAGCACAACGAGCAATACAGCCACGATGGATTCGGAAGGTACGTCGGACACAACACCAGTTTTGTCCAATGCGATGACCGCGCCAAGTGAAACACACGCTCCAGTTGCCGAGGCGACAATGCTACCCTCATCTTCAATTGCCGCCATAGTGGATGAGCTCCTGTCTGGCAAGATCACGCGTGACGAGGCCATCGCTCGTATCGAAAGCATTGAGCAACAACGAGTGTAGGGCGCGATTTATCGCCGCCACCGCCGATTCATCGGCGCGAATTGGTAAGGACGCGAGCCGATGAATCACGCCCTACAGACCAATCATAAAAACAAGGAACCAGCTTTCATCCCTGGAGCGCATAGTCGTGCAAAGCAGTATACCTGGCACCAGCAGGTGAAAGCTCGCTTTTCATAACGCTGAGTTGCTGAACTCGATACAAAGGTGATGTAACGCTACTGCGTTTGCCATCCAAGAATTGTTGCAGAATGACCTGTTCTTCTGGCTTGATTGGCTTCTTGATGCGTGACAGCGTCAGGTGGGGAGAGAATGGGCGTGCATCCACCGCAAAGCCACGCTGTTCCAATGCGCTGTTAAGCGAATGATGCAGTTGTTGTAAGCGACCGGAAGCCTCTTCTATCCCAACCCAGAGGACACTGCGTGGTGAGCCGAAGCTGCCCAGGTGCGTCAAGCGATACTCAAACGGCGCAATGCCACGGGCAGCTTGTTCTGTTGCCTGCATCGCTAGCATCAACTGCTCAGCGGATAATTCACCGAGGAAAGCCAGGGTAAGATGAATTCCTGCCGGATTTACCCAGCGCAGAGCAGGAAGCTCCTGCGCCATCGAGCGGATATACCCGCTCAGATGGCGCTGTAGTCCTTCATTGAGTTCCAGGGCGATAAATGTACGTGTCATGAGCAGTTACGCAGCAAAGAGCATCTGATCGAGCTCCGAGCCATCGATAGTCTCGACCTGGATCAGGTGCTCGGCAATAGCGATCAGCTTATCTTGTCGTTCGCGCAGAATAGAGAGTGCTTTGGCATAGGCTTGCTCGACCAGCAGCGAAATCTCTTTATCGATCTTCGTTGCCGTATCTGCGCTGATAGTGGAGCTACCATCCCCATCCAATTTGTAAGCCACATTGCCGAGAGGACTCATCCCAAATTCGCAGACCATGCGCCGCGCAATATTCGTCACATATTCGATATCCTGGCTAGCACCCGTGGTGATATCGCCAAAGATGATCTCTTCCGCGGCCCGTCCACCCATGGCACCAGCCAGCTTTGCCTCCAATTCGGAGCGACGCATGAGATAGCGGTCCTCAGAGGGTGCCTGCACAGTGATGCCGAGAGCCATACCCCTGGCAATAGCCTGCACTTTACGCACCGGATCGGCCCCGGGCATTGAGCGCATCACGATAGCATGACCAACTTCGTGATAGGCAATGATAGACTTTTCAGCCTCGGTGATTAGGCGACTCTTGCGCTCCGGCCCTGCCATTACACGCAGAATGGACTCCTCCAACTCTGCCATCTGAATAAAACTCTTCCCACGCCGTGCCGCCAGCAACGCGGCTTCATTCAGCAGGTTTGATAGATCGGCACCAGAGAAACCGGCTGTCTGACGCGCCAATTCGCCGAGGAGCACGTCATTTTCCAACGGCTTGCCTTTGGCATGCACCTCGAGAATAGCCAGGCGACCACGAATGTCCGGCTTGTCCAGCATCACCTGGCGATCAAAACGGCCTGGGCGCAGCAGCGCAGCATCGAGCACATCTGGTCGGTTCGTGGCGGCAATAACAATGACATTCGTCTGTTTGTCAAAGCCATCCATCTCCACCAACAATTGGTTCAGCGTCTGCTCTCGTTCGTCATTGCCACCTGCCCCTGAATTGTTACGCTGGCGACCGACGGCATCAATCTCATCAATGAAAACAATGCAGGGCGCATGTTCTTTCGCTTCTTTGAACAGGTCGCGCACACGCGCCGCACCTACACCAACAAACATTTCTACGAACTCAGATCCGCTTACGCTATAGAACGCGACGTTGGCTTCACCCGCAACCGCACGCGAGATCAATGTTTTACCAGTACCAGGCGCACCCACCAACAACACGCCTTTGGGAATGCGTGCTCCCATGGCCGTAAAACGTGAAGGCGTTTTCAGGAAATCGACGATTTCTTCGAGCTCCATTTTTGCCTCTTCCACGCCCGCCACGTCCTTAAAGAGAATAGAAGGGCGCGACTCATTGAAACGCCGCGCTTTTGAACGCGCAAAAGGCAAGGACTGACCACCCATGCCCGAACGCTTGATGAAAAACATGACACTACCAGCGATCAAAACGATCAAAAGCAGGTCTATCACACCCTGCGTCCATTGGCTGCTCTGACCACTATCAACGCTCACTGAGACGCCATCGTGCCGAAATACATCCGTAACTGTCTGACCATCTTCTTTAACTGCATGATATTTCTGACCATTCGTTCCAGTGGCAAGCACATCATTGCCACTAATGAATACCGACTTCAACGCGTGCTGATCCGCCATATTGAGCACATCAGAAATCGGTTTGTCCACCGTTTTGTCATGCCTAAAGGTGGAGGAGACAATCGGTACGATCACAAAGCCAAGGATCGTTAATCCAAGTAGCACGAAGAATGCCATGATACCATATCTAAGGAAACGGACATTTTTCTTCGTCGCTTTTTGTGGGCTCTTTGGATCCTGGTTATCGTGTTGAGGTATTTTCATGTAGTGATGTTACACCCTTCTATGTACTACAACATAGATTACAAACTTCCCCTACGAGTTACATTGTCCCACTGCGTATCTCGGCACTTCATTGTATCGCAAGTCAACAATATGGAGCAAGTATAGCGCATAGATTTATGTTTATCAAGAGATCGCATACGCCGATCGCGCCAGATTAGTACCATAGTCATATTTTACCAATTGCCATTATTGAATTTTAAATGTATACTTGCTTCAGAGCTTTGTAATGTGCTCAAAGCTTGTCCCTTATTCATCATTGTGCGTCCTTGCACAGCCGGTTTCTTTTCGGTTTCTTTCGTCTCTATTAAAGAACTATCGGAGAGGAGTCATCACATGAGTACCCCTAACACCAGCACCAGTTCTCTACCTAATCGTTGGATCATTGCTACTGCTGCCTTCTTCATGCAAATTGCCCTGGGAGCTGTTTATGCCTGGAGCGTCTTCCTCAATCCTGTGATCAAGCTCTTCCATGCGACCAAGCCACAAGCCAATCTCACTTTTACGATTGCGCTGGTGGCTCTAGGTATCACCGCCGGATTCGGTGGCTACTTCCAGAACCGCTATGGACCTCGCGTCACTGCTACTGTTGGAGGTATCCTCTATGGCGTAGGTATTATTCTAGCGGGATTTTCCGCCCCTAATCTGATCATGCTCTATCTCACCTATGGTGTGCTTGGCGGCATTGGCCTCGGCCTGGGCTACATCGTGCCACTGGCCATGCTCATCAAATGGTTCCCGGACCGACGCGGCTTTATTACCGGTCTTGCCGTGGCAGGGTTTGGTCTGGGCGCGGCTGCTACCAGCCCAATCGCGGCCAACTTATTAATCCCATCCTTTGGAGTAGGCAACACGTTCGTTGCACTGGGTATTGTCTACCTGGTCATTGTTGTCTTGGCGGCACAATTCTACCGCACAGCACCCGATGGCTATGTCCCCAGCGGCTGGACTCCTTCAGTGCGCCAACAAACAGGACGGGCTATACGCGAGTATACCTTGGGCGAAGCACTCACTTCTCCACGCTGGTACGTGTTATGGCTCATCCTTGCCTTAAACGTAACGGCGGGGGCCGCGTTAATCTCCGTGGCTTCACCATTGGCTCAGGATTTCACGAAAGTGACTGCCGGTGTAGCATCCGTTCTCGTGATCACCATTTCCATCTTCAATGGAGCTGGCCGCCTCTTCTGGGGCTGGGTCTCCGATGGTATTGGACGCCCATTTACCTTCCTGACCCTGTTCATCATCCAGATTATCACCTTCGCGCTCATTCCCTCCATTGGCATCTTCGCAGTACTACTTGTACCTGCCGCCATTATTGGGCTATGCTACGGCGGCGGCTTCGGCACTATGCCAGCTTTCGCCGCCGATTTCTTCGGTCCAAAGAATGCTGGCACCATCTATGGAGTCATGTTGACCGCGTGGAGCGCAGGTGCCATTGTCGGCCCCATCTTGATTGCCAGCGTTGATTATCGCACGGCGTTATACATCATTGCTGGCATTATGGTGGTCAGTTGCGCACTACCTCTGGTCGCCCGCGCACTCGCACAACGCCAATCCGACGCAGATGCCGTAGAGGTCGCCGCCCGCTAACATTCTACTATAGCAAAGAAACGTATTTCGGTCGAAATGCGTTTCTTTGCTACTACCATTTACTGCCCCAAAAATGCTAAAATAGCAAGAGAACATTGATAGTGTGCTCACACACACCGTTCATCTTCTAGATCGGGGAAAGCACTGATGCAAAAACTTCCAACTGGCCCAATGCAATCTGCCGTATCACAGATGATGCAGATTGGCTCTACAACACAGCCGTTCAGCACCGAAAGTATCGAGAAAGCCCCTCGCATTCGCGACGCGAAAGTGGTCCATAGCGTTTGTCCGTACTGCGCGGTTGGCTGTGGCTTAAACGTCTATGTCAAGGATGGAAAGGTGATTGATATCGAGGGCAATCCTGATAGCCCCATCAATCATGGCAAGCTCTGCCCGAAGGGCTCTGCCACCTTCCAATACACCATTAATGCGAACCGCCTGACACACGTCTTCTATCGCGCACCCTACAGCGATCATTGGGAAGTGAAACCCCTGGCCTGGGCGATGGAGCGCATCGCTCAGCGCGTAAAGCAGACCCGCGACGAAACATTCGTGGAACGCCTGCCCGACGGTCGCGAAATCAATCACACGCTGGGTATTGCCTCGCTGGGCGGTGCCACCCTGGATATTGAAGAGAATTATTTAATGAAAAAGCTCTTAACCGGGGGCTTAGGTATCGTCTCAATTGAGAACCAGGCCCGTATTTGACACAGTTCCACTGTACCCGGTCTGGGTACCACATTAGGACGTGGCGGTGCCACCTCATTTCCACAGGACCTGGTCAATAGCGATTGCATTCTGATTATGGGCAGCAACATGGCCGAGGCTCATCCCGTGGCCTTCCCCAATGTAGTTGAAGCCAAGGAACGCGGCGCCAAGGTGATCCATGTTGACCCACACTACTCACGTACCTCTGCCCTGGCAAACCTGTATATTGCCACCCGTGCTGGCACTGATATCGTATTCCTGGGCGCGATCATTAGCTACCTGCTGGAGCATAATGGCTACTTCCATGACTACGTTGTCAATTACACCAACGCCCCCATGCTCATTCGCGAAGAGTATCGCGACGCGGAGGATCTGGATGGCCTCTTCTCTGGCTTTGATGAAGAGAGCAATACCTATGCCAATCAAAATAGCTGGGATTACCAGCGCGACGAGCATGGCAGCCCATTGACCGACCCCACGCTACAGCACCCGCAGTGCGTCTTCCAGATTATGCGCCACCATTTCGCACGTTACACCCCTGAAATGGTCGAGAACATCTGCGGCGTCCCACGCGCACAATGGCTGCAGGTGGTACAAACGCTGATCGAAAATTCTGGGCGTGAACGCACTACCGCGCTTTGTTATGCCGTGGGTTGGACCCAGCAATCCAAGGGCGTGCAAATTATTCGCGCCGGTGCCATCATGCAACTCTTATTGGGCAATATCGGGCGACCCGGCGGCGGCATCCTAGCCCTGCGTGGACATGCCTCGATTCAAGGTTCAACCGATATACCCACGCTCTATGATCTGCTGGCGGGCTACATGCCACAGCCCAGTGCGCTAATAACCGCCAAGCCGAGTGCCGAGCAATCGGAAAGCGCAACGACATGGGGCAAACAGGTGGACGCCACGACCAATACACGGTCACAGCAAACTCTCCAGGAGTATATCAACACCTCTGGCTCAAAGTTAGGCTGGTGGTCGAACTTCCCCGCCTACATTCGTAGCCTCCTCCAGGCCTGGTATGGCGAGGCCGCCAACGAGGATGATGGCAATCGTAGCTACCGTGGCTTGCCTAAAATTACTGGCGATCACTCGCATCTGGTCACTAGCTACGAGATGTTGGATGGCAAAGTGCGTGGCTACTTCCTCTTTGGACAGAACCCTGCTGCAGGCAGCACCAACGCAAAGATGCAGCGCGAAGCTCTCAAGCAACTCGATTGGTTGGTGGTGCGCGATCTCTACGAGATTGAGACCGCCGCCTTCTGGCATCACGGGCCAACACCGCATCCTGACGCCGTTGACCCCAGCACCATCAAAACAGAAGTCTTCCTCCTGCCAGCGGCAGCCTCTACAGAAAAAGAGGGCAGCTTCACCAATACCCAGCGCCTCATCCAATGGCGCGATAAGGCCGTTGATCCACCCGCCGATACCCGCTCGGACCTCTGGTTCGTCTACCATCTCGGCAAGCGGCTCAAAGAGCTCTACGCCAATAGTGACGCGCCCAAAGATCGCCCCCTGCAAACACTCACCTGGGATTATGAACGAGAGGCACCAGAACCCGGCTCGCGCATCCCTGATGAACCAGACGCGTTGTTGGTGCTCAAAGAGATCAACGGTTATTATGTACGTTCGCCGCAATCTGCTGCTAACGCAGAACCACAGGTCGCTACTTTGCGCACCGCGGCACACATTCCTAGCTATACTGTTCTGAAAAGCGATGGCAGCACCGCCTGCGGCTCCTGGATTTATAGCGGCGTCTATCCTGAACCGGGCAATAATCGGGCCGCTTCGCGCATCCCTGATGGCTATACTTTTCAGCAATGGGGCTTCTCCTGGCCGGCCAATCGACGCATCCTCTATAACCGAGCCTCGGCTGATCCAGCGGGGCGACCGTGGTCAGAGCGCAAAAAGTACGTCTGGTGGGACGAGGCAGCAGCAAAGTGGACGGGTTACGATGTACCGGACTTTCCCGCCACCAAGCGGCCGGACTACACACCAACGCCAGGGGCGGTTGGCATGGATGCCCATTCTGGCAGTGACCCATTCATCATGCAGCCCGACGGCAGAGGTTGGCTCTTCGCACCCAAAGGTCTGAAGGACGGTCCGCTCCCTACGCACTATGAAGCTGCGGAATCACCAGTCGCCAATGCCCTCTATCACCAGCAGAGCAATCCGGCTGCCAAGTATTTCCGTGATCATACCGATAATCGTCTGGCCGCCGTAGGTGACAAAAACTATCCCATCGTCATAACTACCTATCGACTGACCGAACATCATGTCAGTGGGCCAATGACACGCTGGATGCCCTGGCTCAACGCGCTACAACCCACGCTCTTTGCCGAACTGAGTCCTGAACTAGCTGCGGAACGCAAGATCACACACGGGCAATGGATGATTATTAGCACGCCGCGTGGCGAGATCGAGGCACGAGCAATGGTGACGCGCCGCATGCGTCCTTTGCGCATCCAGGGACACGTTGTTCACCAGATCGGCATGCCGTTCCATTGGGGCTTCCAAGGCAAGAGCACGGGGAGCATCACGAATGACCTCACGCACATGGTGCTGGAGCCAAATGTCAGTATTGAAGAGGCCAAGGCGTTTACCTGTAATGTGCGCCCCGGACGCCTACCATAAGGAAGGAGAGATGCCATGGCGATTGAACCTTCTCAACGCGACAACACATCGCCCGCGCTCCAAGAGCTATTACAAATTGTACGTGGGCCGTTTAATAAGCACGCAGCACCGCCCGCACAACCTGCCATGGGCTTTTTCACCGATACCAGTCTCTGTATCGGCTGTAAAGCTTGTGAAGTAGCCTGCAAACAGTGGAATCAGCTCCCAGCCAAGGACCCGCTGTGGACGGGTTCAAGCTATGACAATACTGGTCAGTTGACGGCTATCACCTGGCGACATGTGCAGTTCATCGAACAACTGGATCGCCCGGTTGCCCCTCCGCCCATACCGCTCTTTGAAAGCCGCATCACCTCTGCCCAGAGCAACGGCACCATTCCGCAGACGCCGCCAGGGACGGCCCTACCCTTCTTCAACACTGATCGCTGGTTGATGCGTAGCGATGTCTGCAAGCACTGTGCCAACGCCCCTTGCCAGGAGGCTTGCCCAACGGGAGCCATCATTCGCACCGAGTTTGACACAGTCTATGTCCAACAGGATATTTGCAACGGCTGTGGCTATTGCGTCGTGGCCTGTCCATTTGGGGTCATTGCACGCGACGAACACGGCGATCATCACGCGCACAAATGTACCCTCTGCTACGACCGTATGAAGGATGGCATGGTACCCGCCTGTGCCAAGGCCTGCCCAACCGAATCGATTCAATATGGACCGGTAGAGCAACTCAAGACGCGTGCGCGTGCGCGATTGGGCCTGTTGCAACAACGCGGGGTCAAGGAAGCACAACTCTATGGCGTCGACGATACTATCCTCGATGGGGGGTTGAACTCGTTCTTTCTTCTGCTCGACCAGCCAGAGGTCTATAATCTGCCAGAAAATCCTCCACGTCCATCAAATCATGTTGCCCCCGCCTCGTTTTGGACCATTATTGCCGCCACGGTCTTGGGCTTACTGGGCATATTCTTTTTTAAAAGTGAGTAAAAAGGAGAGGTTTTTCCCATGCAGGAAATACATTCGCCACAGCTAATGCCAGCACCACCTTTTTCCGCCGCCATCCTGGTTGAGCACTTAGCCGCACTCAGCACGGGCTACACGCCCAATACTGAAGAGTTGCAAGAAGAGGTGAGTTATTACGATAATCCAGTGCTCAAGCAGCCAAATTGGAGCTGGGAGATCATCTGGTATTTCTTTTTTGGTGGCCTCGCTGCCGGTTGTTACATCATCGCCTCTATCGCCGCACTTTTCGGTTCTCGTGAAGACCGCGTCGTTGCCCGCACAGGCTACTACCTTTCGCTACTAGCACTCTTGCCCTGTCCACCACTGCTGATCAAGGATTTAGGACATCCCACACGCTTCTTAAATATGATGCGTATCTTCAAAGTGAAATCACCGATGTCCATGGGGGTATGGGCCTTACTCTCCTTCTCGCTCTTTAGTGGTGTCACAGCAGTCATTCAAGCGGCCCGCGATGGCCTTTTAGGTCGCTGGTGGGGCGCACGCGTGCTAGCGGCCTTGCCACAAAAATTGCTTGCGGTACCAGGCGTCGGCTGTGGGGCATTCCTCGGTGGCTATACAGGTGTGCTATTAACGGCGACCAGTGTTCCGCTCTGGTCGCGCAGCAAACTGCTAGGAGCGGTGTTTATAACGTCAGCTATGTCAACCAGTTCTGCCCTGATCTCCCTCGTCTTACGCCTCACTGGCGCACCAACCCGGGTGCTGCACAAACTTGAACGCCTGGAATGGGCCGCGCTACTCAT
>JBBQXY010000195.1:0-9663 GCA_038209195.1 Ktedonobacterales bacterium
TGGCAGTCGCCACCGAGGAGTGGCGCGACCGCTTGAAGGGAGTGAAAGCAACTCACAATCGAGTGGGCAGTAGGGGTGCAAAGCCCACACGTTTTTGCACCACTACTGCCCACTCGATTGTCAGTTCATATCAAATTGCTACTCAATGTCCTCAGAGGCAGAGGCGCAATCCTCATCACACTTAGCTGATACGACGGGGTTGGAGAGATGCTTGTTGCCGAACTGCTCCAGGGCTGAGATGACATCTCCTAGCTCCCGGCCTTTTTCGGTGAGATGGTACTCGACCCGTGGCGGAATCTCCAGGAAGGCCAAACGCTGCACAAAACCCAGCTCTTCCAGCAACTTGAGTCGGCTGGAAAGCGTCTTGGAACTGATATGTCCCAGCGTTGTCCGTAAAGCATTAAAGCGCATGGGATCCTGCAGAAGATTCATGACAATCAGCAACATCCAGATGTCCCCCAGAAGATGGATGGCCCGTCCTAGTGGTGTCGCAACACAGCTTTCGCGCAGGTTTGTTGGTTGATTTGCCTCGGATACTTTCATACAGATAAGTATACCATCTTTTTTCGCAGAAAGCAACGCTCTTGACAAACCTAAATTTCTATTATACTATTAGTTTCGTAAGGAAAGTAAGATCATGAAAGAAAACTTCATGTTTGTGCTATTTCCTCACTATGCTTTGCGGAGTAAACGATGCGATAGATAAGCAAGCACGCAGGGAGCATAAAAGGTATTGTACTACCCTCCATTTTAATTTTGTGAAGGGTATTGAAAAGGAAAAACGATATGACAGTCACAACGAATATAGCCCTGCTGATTTTCCGCGTAGTAATCGGCTTGACACTGGCGGGACATGGCGCGCAAAAACTCTTTGGTTGGTTCGGTGGACCTGGTCCTGTAAAGATGCGCCAGGGATTTGAGAAGCAGGGCTACAAACCGGCGTGGTTCTGGGTCAGCCTGGCGGTTGTGGGGGAACTCGGCGGCGGCCTCTCCCTTGCGTTTGGCTTCTTGACGCCACTGGGTGCGGCAGGTATTCTCGGCGCAATGGTCATGGCGGCCAGAACTCACTGGAAAAACGGCTTCTTTATGCAAAAAGGCGGCTATGAATATGCCTTGACGCTGGCGATTGCCAGTCTGGCCATCGGGCTTATCGGACCCGGCAGCTACGCGCTGGATGCCCTTTTTGGGATTGCTCTACCAGAGGTGCTATTGTTTAGTGTTCTGGCGGTCGCGGCCCTACTGGTTGATATTGTTGGCTTCATCATGACTTCACGGAAAGTCGTAGTGGCCCAACCTGAGAGTGCATCCAAGGCTTCTTGAAGAAAAGACATCTGACAAACGAGCGTTGCTCGCTAGAATGTTCGTGTCACCTTGCTAAGCCCTCGCGGCACATCGGGGTTCAGTCCGAGCGCAATCGCTAAGTGCAATGCCAGAACCTCCGGTGCCAATACTGTCGTGATGACCTTCCAGAAAGCTTATCCCCCGGCACTGGTCACAATTGTCGGACATGCCCTTGTCTCCAATACATCTCACGTAAGGCCAAATCTATGGCGTATGAATGGTCTCTAGGAACCGCTAATGAGCCTTAGACAAGGTTCAGCTTTGTCATTCTGAGCGAAGCGAAGAATCTCTCGTGCCACGGAGATTCTTCGCTTCGCTCAGAATGACACAGTGTGACTGGTCAAATTGTCAAGCACCATTCGTCCCTAGTGAACCTTGCCTTAACTAATTAATTCAGCTATCCTATCACTAGGACGGGCCGATTATTACCTGTCCCCCAGACAGGGTGCGGCTGTGGGCGCGATAAATCGGCCCCTACAGACCATTCCTACGCCTTGAAAAATGCCTCACACCTGCAACGTGCTGCTTCCTGGCTCTTTTTGGAAAAGCGGCAGAGCACTAATGATGTACTCCGCGCCAGAGAAGGCCGTCCAAATCACCGCCAGAATTAGTCCCACGTCAGCCACGAGTAACATGATTTCGCTCACCGTTAGCGTATTAGCGTTAAAGACCAGCATGGGCGGGAAAAGCGAGAGGAGATGGGCACCCAGCCCTTTCGCCAGCAGCAACAAGGCCATGGCAATCATCGTGATGAGCGTTTTCTGTTTGCCCCAGATGCCGGCGGGAATGACCTTCCCTTTAGCAGCCGCCATTGAACGGAGACCAGTCACTAAAAATTCACGGGCGACAATCACGCCGACAATCCACGCGGGTACTAAACCCACTTGCACCAATGCAACGAGGATGGCAACCACAAAAATTTTATCGGCGGTCAAGTCCAAGAAGACACCCAGGGGAGAAACGAGTTTGAAACGACGCGCCAGGTAACCATCCAGGAAATCGGTAATCGAGCCAAGCACAAAAAGCACTGTAGCAAGCAGAAAAGCCCACGGGGCATTTACAAGAACCAGTATAAATATCAGCACAGTCGCCACCATGCGAGCCAGACTGAGCGCATTGGGAATATTTTGCATAGTGTATTCTCCTCGCTATTTAAGATCGCGGTTCCACAGCGCGTAATTACTGCTACTTGTAAGTATACCTCCTGCGGCCTTGACACGGGCAACGTCAGCCGCAGTACGTATAAAACCACCAGCGATAAAAGGGCCTGGCAAAGATTGTTGCAATCTCGCGGCGACCTCTGGAAAAATAATACCCGGCAATATCTCGACGATATCGGGTAGCGCACGCGCTATCGTTCTTACTCCGGTGTCAAAAGCAGAATCATCCATCAGCAGGAGACGTTGAATAGTAGTCAAGCCTTCGGCACGACCTGCGGCAACAAGATGAGATTTACTCGTGATGATGGCATCAACGCCGATTTGACGCAAATATTGAATACCCGCCCGATCCTTGCCTGCGCCACTGATGAGGTCAACATGGACTACCACGCCCTTCCCACGCTTATGTGCTTGCGCCACAAACGAAGCAAGTTGAAAGGCATCACCCTTCAGGATAAAGAGCAGACAAGCATCAGAAGATAGCGCAATATCCATATCTTCATTCGATTTAATCGCTGCTGCCACTGGATGCTTTTGAGCCAAGCGCAAAAATTCTTGTTTAATCATACTTTTGTACCAGAGGTTTCCCTATCGCTTGTTGTGTTAGTAAACTGAGCAATTTTTTTCTACCCCCTTGACAAAACGTCAAAAGATGAGTAATATCATTATATGCTAACATAAACCCCGTGTATAGTGAGCAATTTTAAGCAGGGCGGTTACATATTTCCGCAACATGTACAAATGTTAGTTAAAAACACAAAGGAGTGTAAACCTCGTTCATTTTATTTCGCATCCTGTCTGAACATCCATCACAGGCGTAACAACTTCATACGTGCATAGGGACAGTGAAATGAAAAGTCCTGAGCCGACTGTTAGAGTATGGCTTGGGGCTTTATTGTGTTTTCCTACTATTTCACTAGCTAGCTAGAGCAAGGTACACATCAATGCAGATGCAATCTAGCAGGTCATTGGTCGGCCTGACAAAACAGTGCAGAGTGATACCCGTTGTCGAGAGCCGAACACAGTTCACACAGGTTCTAGAAAATTCGCACGCTAGAGCCATCTTCCTACGACACTGCAATGTGTTCGACTTCGCCACAGTATTGCAGAATTCCCATCGCCGTGGCTACGCGGTATACATCAATATCGATCATATTGATGGTATTCACGCGGATGCAGCCGGTCTCCAATACCTTGCCGAACATCTGCATATCACTGGTATCATTTCCAATCATCCTAAAACATTGTCGCTAGGCAAACAATTTGGGCTGGAGACTATCCAGCGCCTCTTCGCGGTGGATTCAACAGGATTGGACAATGCCCTTGAGTCGGTTGATACACGCACTATCGACTTACTGGACATTTCACCCGCGCTCGTCATTCCCTATATTACGCTACATTTGAAAATGGTATTGCCGTTACCTTTTATTGGCTCAGGCTTGATTACTACCTCTGAACAGGTACAGGCGGTCCTGCGCGCCGGAGCCATAGGAGTAGCAGCCCTACGCCCTGAACTTTGGTTATAGCAGTTCAAGCGGCACGAACAGATGGAATGTCGCTAAAGTAACCCTGACGTTAAACCCTTTACTGTGTTGGTTTCAGCATGGTTTCTATAACTGTGCCTTCCAATCACCTTTTGCCATAGGCAGCGATGCCGATCTCGATGAAGTATGTCGTCGTTTAGTAGTGGCGCAATATGACGCGCCAACAGAAAGAGGGCTATTCATGGCTAAGTATGTGCTTGCACTGGATCAGGGTACCACCAGTTCGCGAGCGATCATCTTCAACCACGATGGTGCAATCGTGGCTACAGAACAACAAGAGTTCCCGCAGATCTACCCATCCCCAGGATTGGTTGAGCACGATCCAGAGGCAATCTGGTCGAGCCAACTGAATGTCGCGCAGGCAGTGATGAAGAAGACCGGAGCTTCAGCTGCGGATATTGCGGCTATTGGTATCACCAATCAGCGCGAAACAGCCATCGTATGGGAAAAGAGCACCGGCAAACCCGTGTTTAATGCCATCGTCTGGCAGAGCCGCCTGACCGTTCCTATTTGCGATGCCTTAAAGGCGAAGGGCTTCGACAAAGAACTGCGCGAGCGCACAGGATTGGTAACAGATGCCTATTTCTCCGGCACCAAGGTTAAATGGATTCTCGACAACGTCCCTGGCGCACGAGAAAAAGCCGACCAAGGTGAACTGCTCTTCGGCAACGTCGACACGTTCTTAATGTGGCGTCTGACCAAGGGGCGTATTCATGTCACAGACTATTCCAACGCCTCGCGTACCCTTCTCTTCAACATCTACACGGGCCAGTGGGATGACGTCATTCTCAAAGAGTTTGGCATACCTCGTTCGATGCTGCCCACTGTTATGCCATCTAGCGCGGTGTACGGCGAAACGGACCCTGAGTTCTTTGGCGGAGCCATTAAACTGGCAGGCGATGCCGGAGACCAGCAGGCCGCGACCTTTGGACAGGCCTGTTTCGAGGTTGGTATGGCGAAGAACACCTATGGTACCGGCTGCTTCATGCTCATGAATACCGGTTCTAAAGGTGTGCCTTCACAAAATGGCTTGCTGACCACGCTCGGTTGGGGCCTCGGCGATCCCGCCAAACCAGCACTCACCTATGCATTGGAAGGCAGTATCTTTGTCACTGGTGCCGCCGTCCAATGGCTGCGCGACAGTGTGAAGGCGATTGAAAACAGTGCTGACGTAGAGGCACTGGCCGCCACCGTTCCTGATAATGGCGGTGTCTACCTCGTACCAGCCTTTGTCGGTCTCGGCGCACCGTACTGGGACCCCTATGCACGCGGCACTATCATCGGTCTCACCCGTGGTTCTACCATCGGGCATATCGCACGCGCAACCCTGGAGTCTATGTGCTATCAAACACGCGATGTGCTTGAAGCGATGACCGCCGATAGCAACGTCCACCTGAAAGCACTGCGTGTCGATGGCGGAGCGGTCGTAAACAATCTCCTCATGCAGTTCCAGGCCGATATCCTCGGCGTTCCAGTGCAACGGCCAAAGGTTGCTGAGACCACAGCATTGGGCGCGGCCTATCTCGCTGGACTGGCGGTTGGCTTCTGGAGCAGCCCGCAGGAAGTCGCCGAACAGTGGGCCGTAGATCGCACCTTCGAGCCTTCTATGGGCGAAGATCAGCGTGAAAAGCTCTACAAGGACTGGAAACGTGCAGTCGAGCGTTCCATGCATTGGGAACAGGCCTGATTTTCTCAACCGTAGGGATGCAATTACAATGCATGCCACCATGCATCCCTACACCCGTTCTTTTAATTTTGTTGTTGTTAGTGTAACCTCGGTGGTATAGCGTCAACCATCGGTATGGTTGTTGCTATACCCGTGGCTTCAGAAATGGAGTGAACACCCATGTCAGCTAATGCTGTTAGGTCCTCTGCCCTCTCTGGCACAATGGGCGAAGCAATCGGAGAGCTTTTCGGTACAATGGTGCTTATTCTCTTCGGCGATGGTTGTGTAGCAACCTTTGCACTTTTTACCAATATTGGTGCAAATAACGCCGCGACTCCTTTCGCGAACGAGTGGATTGTGATTATCCTTGGATGGGGTCTAGCCGTCATGCTCGGTATCTACGTCACCGGAGCAATCAGTGGTGCCCACCTCAATCCTGCTGTCACCTTAGCGCTGGCAGCGCGCGGCAAACTTCCTTGGAGCAAGGTTCTTCCTTACTGGGTAGGGCAGGTTGTGGGAGCATTTATTGCTGCTGCCATTCTCTACTTTGTCTACCAGGGTGCCATTCAGCACGCTGTCAGCTTAGCGACAGGTTCGAAGAACGTGGCTGATGTGGCTGGTGGCATCTTCTATACCAGCCCCAAGGGTTTTGTAGGTACCTTTGGCGCATTTGGTGATGAGTTCCTTGGCACTGCTCTTCTTGTCGGTGCGATTTTCGCCATCGTTGATGGGCGCAACCAGCCTGTCCAGGGCAACATGAACCCCTTCATCATCGGCCTCTTAATTGTGGCGATTGGTGCTTCCTTCGGACTGAATACTGGATATGCCATCAATCCCGCTCGTGACTTCGGGCCTCGTCTGTGGATGGCAATTGTCAGCGGCGGAGAAAGCTTCGCCGTCAACAATTACTACTTCTGGATTCCAATCGTTGCACCGCTGCTGGGTGGTGTTGTCGGCGGATTTGTCTATGACTTCACCATTGGTAAGGTCATTGAGGCTAGAGGCCTTGCTAAGTCCGGCGATACTGTGACCACGGGCGAATCTGTTCGGGAACCTGCTATTGATTAACCTTTAGCTAACGCACGAAAGGACAAACATGCGAAGGAGTGAGAAAGAAGTGGCGCGTTTCACTACTTGCTATCACTCTTTCGTGTGTTTCCAAGCACTATGCAACCACTATCATCATCAGTGCGCATGCACAACCTCTCCCGTCTGGATAGCGAGAGTTTCGATATTCTGATCATCGGTGGAGGTGTCACGGGTGCCGGGGTCGCACTTGACGCTGTGGCACGAGGCTATAAAGTTGCACTCGTAGAAAAAATAGACTTTGCCAGTGGTACAAGTAGCAAATCAACAAAGCTGGTGCATGGAGGCATTCGCTACCTACCGAACTTTGATTTCGCCCTGGTGCATGAAGCCCTGGTTGAACGTGGTCTCTTGCTGCAAAACGCCCCATTCTTGGTGCATCCCCTCGCCTTTATCCTACCTATTTATGAAGGGGACCGCCATCCGGTGGGCATGCCCTTCACGACACCAGGCGGGATTGGGCTGAGCTTCATCCTTGATATTGGGCTATGGCTCTACGACCTGTTGGCGGGTAAGCGCAATATCCACCGCCATCGTCACCTGAGCAAGGCAACCGTGATGAAGTATGCACCTGCCCTGGTGCAAACTGGCTTAAAAGAGGGCTTCGTCTACTACGATGCACAAACCAACGATGCACGTCTCACGATGGCCTTACTGCGTACCGCGGCCCAATTTGGCGCGACCATTACCAACTATACCGAGGTCACCTCGCTAACCATGGAAGGTGAGAAGGTCACTGGCGCGGTCGTCTGTGACACGCTCACTGGTGGAGAAGTGACCGTCCATGCACGCCATGTTGTGAACGCGGCAGGCGTATTCTCCGAGCAGGTTGAGGCTCTCACGGGGGATGAACATGTGCAGGTTGAACCAAGCAAGGGCGTTCACCTGGTACTCTCACGCGAGGATATCCAGTTGGGAGATGACGCGATTGTGCTACCAGAGACGGAAGACAAACGCATCCTGTTCATTGTGCCGTGGGAGTCGCGAGCTATTTTTGGCACAACCGACACTGGCACTGGCGATCTCGATCATCCGACGGCGACACAAGAGGATGTCTCCTACCTGTTGAAGTATCTCAATCGCTACCTTTCCGTCAATCTCACAGAGGAGAATATTATCAGTTCCTACGTTGGCTATCGACCACTGGTGAGGTCGCGGAAGTCCAGTAGTTCAACGGCACGGCTTTCGCGTACACACGCTGTGTTACAGCACCCATCAGGGTTGGTCACCATTGTTGGAGGAAAGTTAACGACGTACCGACGTATGGCCCAGGACACCCTTGATGTACTGAGCCGTCGCGATGGTTCGCCGCCACTCCATCCCACAGAAGCACTCCCTTTACAGGGAAGCGCGGGCTGGCCAAAAGAGCAGAAGAGACTGGAAGCAAGGGGTGCCGCCCTTGGTCTATCCGCGGATATCGTCAAACACCTGGGCATGAGCTATGGTACGGAGGCCAATACGCTGCTAGATATGATAGAAGCTGACAAATCCTTAGCAACACGCCTCATTGGCGACCTACCGTATATTCGTGCCGAGGTGCCCTTTGCTTGCCAGTATGAAATGGCCATGACGCCTGCCGATGTGTTAGCACGGCGCACTTCGATCACGCTTGAAGACAGGCAGCGTGGCTTAGGCATTGTCGATGAAGTTGCCGCAATGATGGCCAAAGAACTGAATTGGTCACCTGCGCAGCAACAGCCTCTGGTCGATACTTTTCGCGGTGTCGTCCAGTCACAAATTACTGCTGAAACGATGAGCTAATTAAAGGTGGCAATATGAAAAAACTTATCAACAAAACTGACGATGTCGTTAAAGAGGCACTCGCGGGTATGTTGGCGGCTCACTCCGACTTGATCCGCGTAGATATCGAGCAGCAATTGGTGGTGCGCAAAGATGCACCAGTGAAGGGCAAAGTCGGTATCATCTCCGGTGGCGGTAGTGGTCATGAACCCATGCATGGTGGGTTCGTCGGATTTGGCATGCTTGACGCTGCCTGCGCCGGTGCTGTCTTTACCTCACCTGTTCCCGATCAGATGCTAGCCGCCACGCGTGCTGTCGATGGTGGAGCAGGCGTCCTGCACATCGTGAAGAACTATACCGGCGACGTACTCAACTTTGAAATGGCCGCCGAGTTAGCCGCTTCTGATGGCATAGAGGTCGCTAGTGTCGTCACCAACGACGACGTTGCCGTGCAAGATAGCCTGTATACGGCGGGACGGCGCGGAGTTGGCGTCACGGTGCTCTTAGAAAAGATCGTTGGCGGTCTGTCGGAGACCGGTGCCCCCTTAGGGAAAGTGGCGGCACTGGCCCGCAAAGTCAATGAGCAGGGGCGCAGTATGGGCATGGCCCTCACCTCCTGCACGGTACCCGCCGCGGGCAAACCGACCTTTGATCTGGGCGAGGACGAGATGGAGATTGGCATTGGTATTCACGGCGAGCCCGGTCGTAGACGCGTCAAGATTGCCTCTGCCGCCGAAGTCACCGAGATGCTAACCAACCCCATCGTTGAAGACCTCGGCCTCAAGTCGGGAGAGCAAGTGCTGGCCCTTGTCAACGGCATGGGCGGTACGCCGCTAATCGAACTGTACATCATTTTCGATGCGCTGAACCGCATTCTGGGCGGCAAAAATATCACGATTGCCCGTTCCCTGGTCGGCAACTACATTACCTCTCTGGAAATGGCTGGTTGTTCGATCACACTTGTGCGCCTCGACGATGAATTGACTAAATATTGGGATGCACCTGTGCATACTCCTGGTTTGCGCTGGGGTATGTAATCGATCATCCACTCAAGCGCGGTTCTCACGTACTGCTTGTTTCTTTGGCACTTCTATAGAAGTGCCAAAGAAACAAGCAGTACGTGAGA
>JBBQXY010000196.1:0-9558 GCA_038209195.1 Ktedonobacterales bacterium
CAGTGTCGTCAGAAAGGTATCAAGATCTATCATGTTAGCTCCTTTTCTTCGAAAAGTTCTGGATATGCTAACTATAGGTTCCTTTTACCTTTCTTTTCAAACTCTTCCTCTCTTTTCTAATTCACACCAAACGTTTAAGAAGCTGGCTATATTCAGGCGAGTGGTACCAGCGTTTGAAAGATTCTACGTCAGCAAACTCTAAGATGACGAGCCGCTGCGGCTGCCAGTCTCCTTCTATCGTCTCATAGGCCCCGCCTCGCACCAGGAATTTGCCTCCGTACTGTTCCAGCGTTGCTCCAACACCCTCGCGGTATTCCGCGTACAATTGCGCATCTGTTATCTCTTTGATATCAACAACAAAATATGCCGCCATCAATTTTTCCTTTCGGTCCCAATTTGCTCTAGCACTCTGTCAATTTTCACTTGAAAAGTGGGATGCAAGGGGCGCAGCCTCTTGACTGGGTTCTAGGGCTGCGCCCTAGATTCCCCCCTCCTCTGCCGCCGTAGGCGGCCTGTCAAGCGAGCAGGGTTGCAAGGGGCGCAGCCTCTTGACTGGGTTCTAGGGCTGCGCCCTAGATTCCCCCTCCTCTGCCGCCGTAGGCGGCCTGTCAACAGGATACAACACATCATATTCTCAGGTAAAGGAAATGTACCAAGCAATCGCCTTGCAAACTGGCAATGAAAAAAGATAGGATTAACTTACAAAATTTCAGCCCATCTTTTAATGGTACTGACCGAAGAAAGTTATCACAATGAACGTACTACAAGAAATCTTACAAGCAGAGCACAAGATTAGGCCATATATTCGCGAAACCCCGCTTGAGTATTCTTTCCCTTTGAGCAAACTGACAGGAAGTCAGGTCTATTTGAAACTGGAGAATCTCCAGCATACCGGTTCTTTCAAAGTGCGCGGCGCAATGAACGCGCTGCTTTCGCTCACACCAGAACAGCGGGCGCGAGGGATAGTGACAGCATCGTCGGGGAACCACGGCATTGCCGTTGCGTTCGGACTCCACACCTTACAGATGCATGGCACGATTTTCGTACCTGAAAACACATCCTCCACCAAGATCGAGTCTATCCGCAATTACGGTGCCGATTGCCGCTTCTGGGGAACTGATAGCGTGATGGCAGAGCTTTACGCCCGCTCATATGCGCAGCAAAACGATATGCTCTATATCTCGCCTTATAACAATTGGCAGGTCGTTGGTGGACAAGGAACCATTGGTGTTGAGCTATGCCGACAAAGCAAACATATTGATACCGTGCTGGTCGCACTTGGGGGAGGTGGATTGATTTCTGGTATTGCCGAGTATGTGAAGACGATTTTCGCTGCTGTCGAGGTCATTGCTTGCTCACCGGAGCATTCGCCTGTCATGGCAAAATCGGTGCAGGCTGGTCGAATTATTGAGATGGAGTCATTGCCAACCCTTGCTGATGGCACGGCAGGGGGCATTGAGCAAGATACCATCACCTTTCCCTTGTGCCAACGACTTGTGGATGACTATCTGCTGATCTCCGAGGAAGAGATTCGTCAGGCAATGCGCCTCTGTATGCAAACCCATCATCTCCTGATTGAAGGGGCGGCAGCTGTCCCGCTCGCCGCCTTACTAAAAATGCCGGAACGATTTCGCGATAAGACAGTAGTGGTCATTCTATGTGGTGCGAATGTGAGCCCGGAAACATTGAAATCTATCCTGTGAGGGATATTATTGATATTCTCTACCTTGTGAAGGAAAACATCACCATTTCTTAACGAATTTATAACACTCTTGCTGTTTTCTCCTACTCCTACTTCACTTATACTTGATGTGATGGGGATCTCATATATATTTTGGAGAGGAATCAAGTATGAACCGTATTTTTATAGCAAGGCTTTTCCTTACATTGATGGTAGTGGTCATGATAGGAGTGGGTACGTTCACTATGCTTACGCGACACCAGGCGGCCCACGCAGCGACAGGAGATTGGCAAACATTTCTTTTTGACAATACACGGTCTAGCTACAATCCAGCGGAGACCATTATCAATCGAACCACGGCAGCGCATTTAAAGCTTCATTGGACGCGCACGATTGCGGCCAAGATTAGTGCCGAGCCAATCGAAGTGAATGGAATAGCATACTGGGGCTCGTGGGATGGGTTAGAGCATGCATCGCGTCTCTCAGATGGCACAGATATTTGGGCGGCGAATCTCGGCACAACCACGGGAAGTTGTAGTACTCAGCCTAATGGGGTGGCCAGTACCGCCAACATCTCCTCCGTACCGATTGGTGGAGTGACCACGGCGGTCGACTTTGTCGGTGGGGGAGGGAATGCTACTTTCTACGCGCTCAACGCTACGACAGGAGCAGTTATTTGGCACACAGTGCTCAGCACACAAGTAGGTGCCTACAACTGGAGTTCACCCGCCATTTTCAATAATAGTGTCTACATTGGTCTCTCTTCTCTCGGTGACTGTCCACTGGTCCAGGGAGAGGTGCTACAACTTGATGCCTCAACAGGAACAATCCAACATATTTTCAAGATGGTGCCGGATGGTTGTATCGGAGCCAATGTATGGAGTTCGCCAACCATTGACAAACAACTCGGCATAGTCTATATCAGTAGCGGCAATGAGGGAACCTGCTCGACTACGGAAACAATGGCGGATGCAGTTGTTGCCTTGAGCACAACCGACCTATCCTTTGTTGCCTCCTGGCAAATTCCAGCCGCACAGCAAGCAACAGATGGGGATTTTGGAGCCACGCCAACACTCTTCATGGCAACGATTGGAACTGTTGTGCATAAGATGGTAGGCATGATCGACAAGAATGGCATCTATTATGCCTTTGACCGCACCAATATCAGTGCAGGACCGTTGTGGCAAAAGTCGTTGGCTGCCCCAGCAGCACCTTACGAGAATAACATCTCATCAAGTGCATGGGATGGCACGAGTTTATACGTATCGGCTGCCAAGACCACGATTAACAAGAAAAGTTGTCAGGGGAGTTTGCGCGCCTTAAATCCAGCTTCTGGTGCGTTCCTCTGGCAAGACTGCCTCACACTGAATGCACTTGATCCTGTGATAGCAGTTCCAGGGCTAGCAGAGATCGGGTATGGCACGTCTTTGATAGTGGTGAATACATCGACAGGGCAGCGTCTCTTCACTTACAACGATAAAAGTGCATCCTCGAACTTCTGGGGACCAGGCAGTATTTCCAATGGTGTGCTCTACGCGGTCAATAAGGATGGAAAGCTGTACGCTTTCGGCATGTAGGTACAGCATCAGAGGGTTAGTAGAGTGGATTGGCTGGCCCAAATCTGGGCCAGCCAATCCACTCTACTACCCTTCTGTTGCTTGATCACCATGCCAGAGGCGTTGCATCTCATCATTGGTTGCTAGCAATGTTTCCAACGTTCCCTCGGCATCGACCTTGCCATCTTTGAGAACGATGATATGATCGGCGCGATGCAGAGCAGCGTGGCGATGAGAGACCACCAGGTACGTTGCTTGCTGACGCTCAAACAACCGTTCCCACAAGAGATGTTCGGTCTCGACATCAAGCGCGCTTGAGAGATCATCGAAGACAAGTAGCTCCGGGTTGCGTATAAACATACGCGCAGCCGCCGCTCGCTGCACCTGCCCGCCCGATAGACGTATGCCCCTCGGACCGACGACGGTGTCCAATCCAGCCGGCATAGCCTCCAAATCAGGTTCCATCACCGCCATAGTGATGGCTGCGCGCAGCTCTGCCTCGCTCGCGGGCATCCCCATCAGGATATTATTGCGCAGGGTATCACTGAAGAGACGCGGCACCTGTGCCGTATAGGCACTGAACGGTGGTTTGAAAAACGAAGCAGGATCGTTGACCTGTTCGCCATTCCAGCGGATTTCTCCTGCATCTTTGGGCAGCAATCCAAGCAACACACGCAATAACGTTGTTTTACCAGAGCCAATGCGCCCTGTGACCACGGTAAATGAACCACGCTTCAGGTGTAGATTGATATCCACGATACCAGTCAGTGCCCCTGGATAACGTAAGCTTAAGCCACTCACATCGAGTGTTTCTAAACGGTGCAGAGCAGCTTTCTTTATCTGTACCAGTTCAGGTAACTTTCCCCGTTCGTATACAGGTCCATGCTCGACAAGCACCTGTAATGGCTCATCGGTAATCATCTCGCTCATGCGTTCAATCGACACCTCTTGCTGCTTATAATCACCAATAAACATGCCCCATTGGGCAGGGAGTTGGGTGGTGAACCACAGGTAGTAGATGAAGAGCGCGAAATCTCCTACGGTAAAGGTCTTGTTCACCATCGCTTGACCCGCCAGTAGCAGTGTTATGCCAATCCCAAACGTGACCGCGTTATCGGAGATTGAGTGCAGCAATTCATTAAACAAGCGATCTTTGAGCATCAGCTTACGGCGCGTGCCATTCAGCTTGCGAAAATGCCTAATCACGTCTTTCTCCGCGTTAGCCACCTTCACTGCCTGCGTCGCCCCAAAGACTTCACCCAAAAAACCGGTGACAGCACCTGTCGCCTCCCTACTAGCGTGACGATAGCGATGAATGCGTCCCCACGCCAAGCGCGTCGCCACAATAGCCACAAGCAAAGGCACAAAGATTACCAGCGTTATGGTCAGGTTGATACGAGCCATAATGACAATAGCCAGCAGCGACGCCAGCGTTTGTCCAACCATGTCTGGTACCCACAACGGAAAGTCTGAAGTCTCCCCGACATCATCGCGGAAACGACTGATCGCATCACCCGACGAGATGGGCAGGGTCTGCGCACCTGGACGACGGAGGATGCTGGCAAAGATGTTAAGTCGCAAGAGCGCACCAGTTGTATAGCGAAACGTGACATCACCCCATATCTCGCCAACTGTGGCTGCCTGCCGCCCCAGTTCCACCGAGATATACAGCGCGATGAGTGCCCATATACTCAGAGTAGCAGGTGCTGCACCAGTGATAGTGTCAAAGATGGACTTTTCAATCAGCCCTGGAATCACCTGTAGCACAAAAAACAGAATGTGGAACAGGCAAAAGATGGCATAGGGCCACGGACGATAGGTGATGAGTCGCCAGTTGAAAGGCCATGTTTTCAGGCGGCGGCCTTGTTTTTGTGCGACAGTGCTCATACCAGCACCTCCTCTAATCCAGTTTGCAGCAGACTATAGAAGCGTGAAGTTGGATCATTCAACAAGGCTACTCGCGGCCCGTATTCAACAATACGACCATCTTCTAACACCATAATGTCATCAGCCTTCTGCACCGACTTGAGGCGATGAGCAATTATGATGCCTGTACGCTGCTCCAATAAACGCTCTACTGCCCGTTCCAATAGATTTTCGGTGGCTGGATCAAGACGCGAAGAGGCTTCATCCAGTATTACCAGGGCTGGGTCTTTGAGGAAGACACGCGCAAACGCTAGCAATTGCGCCTCGCCAGCAGACAAGCCCTGTCCACCAGTTGTGAGTTCAGTGTCGAGTCCAGCGGAAAGGGATTGTATCCATCCCCACAAACCAAGCTCTGTAAGCACGCGCTCGATCTGCTCGTCGCTGATCCCTTGCTGAAAAAAGGTGAGATTGTCGCGCACACTGGCCTGGAAAAGTTGCACATCTTGCGTCACCATGCCAACGTGACTGCGTAGATCATCGATTGCCACGTCGCGAATATCCGCGCCATTCAAACTGATCGTGCCAGTAGTAGGATCATAGAGACGGAAGAGCAGACGAGCCAACGTCGTTTTGCCACTCCCCGTGCGCCCAAGGATACCGAGAACTCTTCCCGCGGGCAGATGAAACGAGACATTGTGCAGAACCATCTGCTCTGGCTCGTAGCAAAAAGAGACATCCCGAAACTCTGCTGCAATTTTTCCCTCGGAAAGAGTTTCCTTCGCCTGTTCCTGCACTTCAGGGCGCAGTTGCAACAATTCTTCGACGCGCTCAATACTGGCGGTGGCCTCTTGCAGGTCTGCCCCCTGTTCCTGGAAGCTCTCAAGAGGTGCCGCTAACATGCCTATATAGTACACAATCAAGTAGGCCGTACCAATGGTCACCTGATGCTGGCTATAGAGGTACACACCCAAACCTAGTCCGATGGTATAGCTGATGACAAACAAAGTCCTGGTGCTGATCCAGGTCAGGTGGGTCATCAAGCGTGCGGTGCGAAACGTTTCGAGCATACGCCGCATCAATTGATACAAGCGACGCGTGACATACGCTTCTGCCCCAATGGCACGAATATCTTCGGTTCCTGAAATGTGCTCTTCCAAGAAACCATAATGCTCAGCATCGGCCTGACGCTCTATTGCCCATTTTGACACCGCGACACGTTGCAGTAGAACAAGTGCCAGTAACGAGCTGATACTGTACGCGGTAAGCCCAATACCAATACGCCAATCCTCGCGCAACATCAACAACAGAATACCAATAATCAGCAAAGCGTTTCCCAGCACTTGCAGCGTGAATTGGGAGAAGAAGTTGGCAAGGGAGTTCACGTCGCCATCAATACGCTCGATCAGTTCGCCCGGCGTGTACTTCTTGTGGAAGGACATATCCAGCAAGAGACAGTGCAATGCCAGATCAGCGCGCAGTGCATTGGTGGCAGTCCAACCAACATTTTCCGCGACGTAGGTCGAGCAAAAAGCGACGGTTCGCTGTATCAAGGCGATACCAATGAAAAGCAGGGCCGCGAACAACAGCGTCTGCCCCTGACCCTGACTTTGACCACCTGCCTGTGTGGTATCGATAAAGTAGCGAATCACTTGCGGGTTCAATAATTGTAAACCAATGTTTGCCAGCAACAGCACTGTCAGTAAAACAACATGTAACCATTGTGGCCGGAGGTATTTGACCAGCAAACGCCAATAGCGTTTCACTTGTATACACATAGAGGTAGTGTTCCTTTAGTGAACAATTAGAGCGGGGATGCAAGGGGCGCCGCCCCTTGACTGGGTTCTAGGGCTGTGCCCTAGATTCCCTCTCCTCTCTTTCCCGCCGCCGTAGGCGGCATGTCACATGAGCGTGGTCAAAGCACTTGCCATGCAAGGCAAAGTTTTCCCACGGAAGAGCATAACAAAAGGGGGAGCTGAGTCACTACCTGGATGTGGAAGGAGGAAAAGCACTACGGTGCAGTGCCACTTAAACCGTAGTGCTCCGACCACCTTCATGTGATAAGTGGGGATGCAAGGGGCTGTCGCCCCTTGACTGGGTTCTAGGGCTGCGCCCTAGATTCCCCCCTCTTCTGCCGCCGAAGGCGGCTTGACAAATGAAGGGTGTCACAGTACTAGTGTTCTTGTAAGACCTTATTCGTAATGAAACCAGGCACACTCAGCTTTGGCTGTTTACGAAAACAGCGGAGGAAAAGCGAGATGACATGTGGATACCTCCGTTACTGCATGTTTGAGTTATAACGGAAGCGTACCATAGTTTTAGCTGAAAAGCAAGAGTAATTCAAGGGCTAGCATGCCATTACTCTTGTAGAACCAGCACTGGTACAGGGCTATTACGAACAACTTCCTGGGCAATATTTCCGAAAACCCAGCGTTGCAAGCCCGACTCTCCTTTGCTGCAAATGACGATCAAATCAACATGCTCTAAACGAGCTTCCGCTTGAATCCCCGCTGATACCGCACCAGAAGTTACGCCTATTTCGGTGGGTATCCCTACCAGATCATTCGCATAGGTGGTGATAACGCCTGTCAAATAGTTTTTTGCTTCGGCCTCGCGTCGTTCAAAAGCACCTGGCTTTAACGGAATGGTGCGCTCTGGCGAATATGTTCCAAACTCCATCAAGGGAAGGACGACACTTACGAAGACGATAGTTCCACCGCTGGCACGCGCAATCCACGCAGCCGTCGGGATAGCCTTCTCAGACAGTGCAGTACCATCAAATAGCAGCAATTCTGGTCAACACCTATGGTCAGGGAAACACCGCTACACTTTTCGGCCTGGTGCTTGGTTTTGTCATCTCAACAGCGACCATCGCCTACCTGTTCATCTTCCCCTCGTTCTTGATCTTGCGCTACAAATATCCCCGTGTACCTCGTGTCTATCAGGTACCAGGAGGAATGGTTGGCGCGTGGATCGTCACGATTTTGGCATTCGCCTATGCGCTTGTCGCCGTTGTCTTCATCCTCGTTCCAGGCTCGACGGCTCCGATGGACCGACTTACCTACGAGCTGACCCAATTTATCCCACTGGTGATCATCGTCCTGCTCACCATCGTCTTTTACATCTTGGGACACAACGATAAACGCAATCAGGATGTATTCGTCGATCTACATTCCGATGAAACACATATGAACAGGATAGAAGATATTGCCGGTGAGTAATCAATAGCTTCTCACCTACACTTCCCACTATGCTCCGCGTCGAGAACGCGACTCTTTTCCCGTCAAGGCAAAAGAGTCGCGTTCTCGACGCGTTGAAGGAAAGTGCGCATGACTGCCATATAAAGCTCCATCTCTTCGACGTGCGCCATGTGTGAACTGTGCTCGAAGAGCACCCACTCGGAACCTGCAATCTCGTTATGCATCGTTTCGTTGATGGACGGTGTTGACTCATCATAGAAACCAGAAGTAATCAATGTAGGGACCTTGATTTCATGCAGACGGTTTGTGCGATCCCAATCCTTGATGACGCCTATAACGTGGAACTCACTGGGACCGTTCATCGTGAAGTACACCTGCTGTCCCATGTTGTCAAATGCACGTGCTACCTGCGGCGGCATCGGAACAATACGAATCACGTGTCGCTTATAAAACTCCATCATCGCGCTCTGATATTCCGGGTCATCGGTTGTTCCTGCATGTTCATGACGCAGTAAAGTGTTCTGTACCTCTGCTGGTAGCCCATCGCGTAAGCGATTAGCCTCGGCAATCCACACAGGCATGCTTGATGCGGTGCTGGCAAGGGTAAGGCTTTCCATGCCTTGCGGCTGCGTGAGAGCGTACTCGATAGCCAGAATACCACCCCACGATTGACCCCAGAGATGGATTTTTTCGAGGCCCAATTCCTTGCGCACCAGTACTAGCTCATCAACAAAACGTTGAATCGTCCACATCGTGGGATTGTCGGGTCGATCGGAACGTCCACACCCCAACTGGTCATAAATAATGACGCGCCGTGTGTCGGTTGCGAGTTGCGTAATGTCTTCAATATAATCACTTGGAACACCAGGCCCACCATGCAACCCTAAAATAGGTGTCTGCTCCTCTACACCAGCACCACCGCCTACGCTTCTATACCACACTTTGTACTCGCCCACAGGAATGAATCCTACTTGTTCGCGTATGCTCATATTCGTGCCCCTTGTTAATACTTGGGTCGCTCCATAGGAAGCCGCTACAATGTGTAAACATCAATATATTTCCCCTAACAATATCATTTCTGAGGCCTAAGCGCAAAAAAGCATTGCATAGTCTGCACCCAGGGCTATTTAAAAGTCCCAAAAGAGAGAAAAACAGAGCCATTTCTGCTAGAAGGAGAAAAACTTCACGTCTCAGAAAGCGAGGAATGGCCATCATGAACTATATCACGTTAGAAGAAGCCATGGAACAGGTCGGATGG
>JBBQXY010000197.1:0-9368 GCA_038209195.1 Ktedonobacterales bacterium
TTCTCCCTCCCCCTCCTCACATCCCCCAACAACACATCATCCTGCACATCTACGTGTTCTCCCTGTGCTATCTTTTTCAGAGATGAAGTTGTCCGGGCTTTGATTGCTTTGTTGGGGCGGCGAGCTTTGTTAATAAACCACCGCCCGGTTGCATCACCAACTAGCACCGCCAGGATACCGCCAAGCAAGCTGAGTAACAAATAGAGTACACCAAGTAGCCACTGTCCATTGCGGAAGAGTAAGACATCCCCCAACGTGAGGCTGCTGAACGTGGTATACGCGCCGAGGAAACCCACATTGATAAATAGGCGGCGCGTCGGCCCGACCAGGAAAGTGGCATCGGCTAGCGTGGTCACAAATGCCAAAACAAATGCGCCCGTTACATTGATAAGGAGAATATCATACGGCCAACCTTTGCCCAACCAACCTTGCACAGCGATACTGAGCAGATAACGTGTTACCGTACCGCAAAAACCGCCGACGAGGACGGCAACTATACGGCGTCGTTCAGAAAGTGCGGTCATGACTAGAGCCACCACCCTACGAACAGACCAAGGCTGACCGCGCACAAACCAAGGGCAAAGCTGCCGCCAAAATAGAGCATGCTCATACGTGTACTGCCACCACGCGCCAATTGCACACCCTCCCAATTCATCGTGCTAAAGGTGGTATAGCCGCCCAGAAAACCCGTAGCGAGAATAGCCTGGAACGTTGGACTCAGCAATGTATGCGTAGTCAACGAAAAAATCAGCCCAATCACGAACGCGCCCGTCACATTGATCAGCAGAGTGCCTAATGGAAATTGGGCTCCAGCCCTTTCCGCGATGTACCGCCCCAACAAATAACGCGTCAAGGCTCCCACTGCCCCAGCCAAGCCCACAAAACACGTTTGGAGCAAGGGCATGAATGACGAAAAGGTCATTGTATATCCCCACTATAGATGATTTCAACGGGTATTACGATAATCGTACCGCGCTGCACAATTTGATCCAGCAAGGGCAAGAATGCTTCAACCTGTTCCGCGCTCTCCACGATCTCTACCACCAGCGGCAGATTGTTGGCAATATCCGGTAGCCGCTCGGTTGAAAGATGATGCTCCGGCCCAAAGCCTTCTATGCCTCGTAGCACCGTAGCTCCACGCATATCCTGTTGTTGGGCCAGTTCGACAATCGCCCGGTAGAGCGGTTTGCCCTGCCATTGCTCAGCCTCACCGACGAATATACGCACGCGTTTCCCTTGTCGCGGTAAAGATTGTCGTCCGCTAATCGCTCTGCTCATGTCAATGCTCATCCCTCTAATAGTATACGCAGTAGATCTGTGCGTCCTACTACACCAAGTAACTGCCCCTCAGCATTGAGTACAGGTAACACTTTTGTTTTGGTGACAATCATTTTTTCAATCGTCTCTTGCACCGTATTGGTATCGTCGACCGTCACCACGTGCTGATTCATAATGTCGGCAGCGACACGGGCCTTGCCCAGGTTTGTCCGTAATACGCCCGTGGGCAACCTCCCTGGCTTGCCACGCGCCCAACCAGCCAGCACACCCAATACCCCTGGACGGCCCTCGTCCTGGATGCGCTTGAGTACATCCACATCGCTGATGATGCCTTGTACTTGGCCCTCCGCGTTTGTCACGATCACCCGCTTGAGCGTAGAGAGGATTAAGGCATCAATCACCTCGGCTAGTGGCGTCTGCATACCTACGGTAGCAACCTCTGTATCGATATAGGCTACTATCGGTTGCTGTTGCGCCGTCAGCGCGGGCAGTGTACTCGTGCGACGTAATGGCTGCGTTCCGCTACTGGAATGTGTGCTCATCAACGGACTTGTCACAATCACTTGTAACAGGTCAGCACGCGATACCATCCCTACCAGGATACCGTTCGCTTCCACCACGGGCAGTCGGCGTAAACCAGTGGTTAGCATAATTTCAGCAGCCTCACGAATAGATTGTTGTGGGCCAACTGTCCGCACCTGCCGATTCATAATATCCTGCGCATTCAACTGACTCTGCCGTGCCTGTGCCATATGTAGTTCCACAGCCTCGGCGGAGGCGGTATCCAACTCCAGCGCGGTACGCACTAAACCGCGACGCATCGGCAAAACACCCGCGTTGATGAGATCGCCTGTGCTGATAATACCCTGCAAATGCCGCTGCCCATCCACCACGGGCATGGTGCGAAACGGTGCATCCAATAACGCGTCTATGATAATAGCTACAGGTGTCTCTAGATTCACACTGGTAACGCTTGTCTCCATCACCTGCCGTACCGGTAATTTAGTAGGCAGACCACGAGGGCGCGCATGTGTATATTTCAGCACCTCCACCTCGTGCAAGGTCATCAAACCGCCATTGAGCATCTCTTCCAGCCCCGGCAGGAGTCGCTGCAACCGCTCAGGTGCGTCAATCACCTGTATCACTATCGGCGCATCGGAAGACAAACGCCACCCTCCGCTTTCATGTAAGCGCGAACCCGCTCCATAGCCAGCCACAGCCCGTGTCACCGTCGCTCCCGCACACCCCCGCTCACGCAAATATTGCACAATCACCACATACAACGGCATTCCTTGCCATTGATCGGACTCGCCCAGATAGATCGTCAAGGACTGTGCCCTGCCCTGGCGCAGTAAGCTCATTGTACCTACCTCCTTGCCGCAAGATTCGCTGGTAGTATAGCACAAAAGCCCTTCATTTACGCTTGCAATTCCAATTACCATCCCTTGCACTACACAACTTCTAAAGAGCGTATAAAAAAACTTCTACAGCGCCCAACATTAGATGCTGGATAGCGGTAGAAGCCATTAGCCACCATGTGGCATTGCATTGCGTGCCTACAACTGTCCTGAGTTGCCGGAGCGTTGACCGTGATCTGGCCCAAGAGTTTCCAGAGTAAGCCGTGCTGGTCGCGTAGTATCACTGATAGGGAGCGTCACGACCAGTACGCCATTGCCATAGGAGACATTCGCCAAAGTCGCATCAACCGCAACAGGCAGCGGCAGTTCACGATAGTAACCACCCACGCTCCATTCGTCCAGCAACAGTTCTTTGATATCCTTGAGCATTCCCCGCAAATTGCCTTGTAGTATCAAGTGTCCATTCCCCGTAACCTCTACCAAAATATCGTCTGGCTGTAACCCTGGCATAGGAGCAGCCACCATCAGACGCTCCTCAGTACGATACACTTTCAGGGGGATCTGCTGTAATTTCGCTTGTTCTTGCATCATTTATCTCCCACTATTAATAATTATTCATTCATGCCACTAACACATAGCATTACGACGATTCATTGCATCTCACTATCTACACGTTTATAGGGAGTGCAAAGCTACACGGCAAGGAAGAAGAATGCTATTGTGATGGAGTGGGATGGAAGGGAAAAGAGTAGGAGATAGACAAAACTGCCTCGTGTATTGGCAGCTTAGGTGGCATAGGTTGCCTCGAAAGTAGTTAAGATTGAACGGCTGCCTTCAGGCATAGGAAACTCTTTATGAAATAAAGTTGAAGCAGGTTGAACGATGCAGATGCATAGTATGCTATCGCTTGACACTGCCAAGCATCCCCACGTACACTACGGCATAGCCGTTCATTGAATACTTTGTTGTTGAGCAACGATCCTTCGA
Organism: Ktedonobacterales bacterium; assembly: GCA_038209195.1. Lineage (GTDB taxonomy): Bacteria > Chloroflexota > Ktedonobacteria > Ktedonobacterales > Ktedonobacteraceae > JBBQXY01. Next base: position 3,624 of record JBBQXY010000197.1, read on the forward strand.
GGTGTACATGCTGCTCTCCGGAAGAGGATTGTTTGTTCCCTTTTTATCGAAACCACCAGTCAGCACGGATGGTTCATGATCGCACCGATGAGTAGAAATTAGGGAGACCCATGGAAACAGCAAGGCGCATGAGGAGTGGATACCTGCTATTGATCGTGCTTGCAGGCATTTTACTGCTCTATTTGGTTGTCCCAGTGCTCTATTTCTTCTTCTACTATTCCTGGCCCCAGACTGGTGCAGCACTCTCAGATCGAGTAGCACAAGCAGCACTTATCACTTCGGTGCTCTCGGCGACGGTTACATTGGGGATCACCGCGCTCTTGGGTATTCCGCTCGGCTACGTTCTGGCCCGTCGGAGCTTCCCTGGTCGCCAGGTGCTCATCCTACTGATTTACCTACCGCTTGTCTTCCCTCCCGTTGTGAGCGGTATCCTGTTGCTGATCCTCTACGGACCCTATGGACTAGTGGGCGACTCATTTGCCTCGGCAGGATTGGAACTAGACTCGACATTTGTCGGCGTCGTGCTGGCGCAGGTTTTTGTAGCATCCCCCTTCGTCATTATCGCCGCTCGTTCGGCATTTGAAGCGGTAGACCCCGCTCTGGAAGAGGTGGCAGCCACTCTGGGCAAAAGTGACTGGCAGATATTCTGGCGCATCAACCTACCAGCAGCGCGCCTGGGAATTCTGGCCGGTTTGCTATTAGGTTGGCTACGCGCACTCGGTGAGTTCGGAGCAACCGCCGTCATGGCCTACCACCCGTATACCTTGCCGGTCTATGTCTACGTTCAGTTGAGTGGGCTGGGAGTTCAGCCAGCACTGGGACTGCTCTTATTTGTCCTGCCAGTAAGTATCGTAGGTGGAGGACTGGCCCTGTGGTTTGAAGAGCGTTCAAGACTCCGGAGGCACCATGTGGCGCGCTAAGACCACACTCCACTCTATTGCAGACGATGCAGAGAGTCGCGGACAGCTTACTCTTCGTGTGCGCCGCCGCCTCGAAGGGTTTCAGCTCGATGTGCAGGCGCGTATTCCGCTGGGCTTCACGGCACTGCTGGGTATCTCCGGGGCCGGTAAAAGCCTGACCTTGCGGAGTCTGGCGGGTTTACTGCATCCTGATGAAGGTAAGATCTCTGTGGATGGTCGCGTCCTGTACGACAGCCAGCGACACATCTTTTTGCCACCCCAGGCGCGGCGTATCGGCTATGTCCCCCAACACTCGGCCCTATTTCCGCACCAAACAGTGGGCGAACAGATCCGCTTCGCCTTGCCAGCTCGCACGCGCCATTCCGCCGCTCGGATAACGCGCAAGGTCCAGGAAGCCCACATCGCAGAGTTAATGGCAGCCCTCGAACTGGAAAGCCTGGAACGACGCTATCCCGACACCCTATCTGGCGGTCAACAGCGACGAGTTGCGTTAGCGCGAGCATTGGCAGCCGATCCACAGATCCTCGTGCTCGACGAACCCTTCAGTGCTCTCGACGTACCTGTACGTGAGCGACTCTACGAGGTGCTGCGGCAGTTGCACCAGCAGTTTGCCTTGCCTATTCTCCTCGTCACGCATGACCGGGCCGAGGTGGAGCAGTTAGCTGACACAGTGGTGGTGCTCCATCAGGGAAGTGTCATGCAAATGGGCAACGTTCAGGAGGTCTTTCAAGCTCCACGCACACCAGATGTTGCTCGGCTAGTTGGGCAGGATAACCTGTTTGGCGGTCAACTCGCAACTCCGCCATCTACACAGGAAGGCGGACCTCCTAGCGCGATCCGCCTGGAATGGCTACAATACGCTAAGGCAGGAGCTGATGTCCTCGTGCATGAGCACGAGGGAGAATGCGCCTGGTTGCCGCTACCATCGCCTCAGTTGAAACAGGGGTCTTGTGCTATCAGTGGGTGCATCCGTGCTGATGAGATCATCGTCAGCCGCTGGTCTAACGAGGGTACACCGCCGTTGTGGACACCTGAAGGGTACGTCCAGTGGCAAGCTACGTTACTGCGCGTGCAGAAGCTTGGCCCCACCATCCGTCTCCACTTTCATCCTCACGGCACACCTGCATCAGCCATCATCGCGGTGTACGTCCACCAGCAGCAGTGGCGGAAAATCGCCACTGCTGCTGGTGAAGTCTTCCTACTGCAAATCGCCCCGGCAGCCTTGCATTGTTTTCCTTGAGCCTATCCAAGCTTACTCTACGCTGTGAACAAGGATTGAAGTTGTGCTGGCACCGCCGCCGCGTCTCCTGAAATCTTCGGCGTCACCAATGACAATCCGTCGCTGGTGAAGAACGCCTCACCTTGTGACGAGAAGATGTATTGTACGAAAGCGATGGCACCCGCTTTGTTCTTGCTCGTATTGAGAACCGTGATGGTATAGACGATAGCTGACCCTTTAGTAACCAAGCCAGTTTTCGGATCGGTGTAGGTAGCTTTAGTGTAGGTGCTATTTAATGCAGGGTCGCCCATATTAATCTGCGTGGGCAGCGTCACGAATGGAATATTCGCGTCCGTCGCTTCGTTGAGGTAGAAAAAGCCAGCATCAAGCTGCCCGGAGGTCAGACGCGTCACTAGCTCCTCTTCGGGGAAAATCTGCTCGGTACTCGTGGGCGCGCCGAGAATTTTGGTGGATAAACCGGTTTGATGGTAGTACTGCTCGGCCAGTTTCGTCATAATGATGGTGCGCACCCCCTTGGGATCCAACGCCGGATCAGTACGCCCTATGCGAATACCGGGTTCTTCCAACACCTGGTACCATGTTTTAGAGCCACTGGCGACTGCCTGGAAGTCGGCAGCAAACTTGCTGTTCGTGCTATAGCCGATGACCAATGAGCTGCGAATAAAAGGCGCGTACCACGAGACATAGCTACCGTTAGCCGACCCCTCGAGGGTAGTATTGACGGCGGGAGACGCGCTAATGAAAATATCAGGGAAGCTCAGTTTGCCTTTAATCTCATTCGCCAGGGCACTCGAGCCTTTTCCCTCACCCACGTAGGGATAACCAGTAGCCTTCGTGAATGCCGGGCCAACTTTCTTCTCCATCAAATTGACGAGAGAACCTGCATAGGCAACAGAGACCTTACTTTTTGGGGCTGTTGTCGACGTACTACCAGTGCCGGTGCTGCCACCACAAGCCGCCAGCAGTACGCTCATCAGCAAGACAAGGCAAAAGAATGGTGGGGCTACCTTCAAGGATGTGAAAGATTGGAAAGGCTGTAGAGACCGCTGTTCGAGATGCATTGATATCTCCTCACCCGAAATAAAGAAATGCGGGGATGCAAGGGGCGGCCGCCCCTTGACTGGGTTCTAGGGCGCAGCCCTAGTTCTCTCCCTCTCACCTGCCGCCGCAGGCGGCATTTCAATGGAAGATCAACAAAACACTAATCACGCAAAAGATGACGCTGATGCGCTGTACTCTGTAATAAAATAATCAATCACTGAGTAAAGATTGATATTACTATTGTAAGCAGAGTGCCTATCACTGTCAAGGAATTTCGTGGGCAATTAATTGTTGAAGGCAAATCACAACTGGAAAGGTTAGTTTCCCCGTGCCACTGCCGTGTGCTATACTTACCCCATCACAGCGATTATGTGCATAGTGCGTAAACCCTTCTGAGACGGAGGACATATTTTATGCCTGTTTCTGTCACCAACTCCAGACTGATCTATGATGCCCTCAAGGCCTGTGACGTGAAAATCATCTCGGCCTTGCCGGAGACATGGCTTGTTCACCTGCTGCGCATGGCTGACGAAGACCCGGATATGACGCTGGTACGTATCGCCAAGGAAGAAGAGGCCGTTGGCATTTCCGCTGGCGCACACCTGGCAGGTGTCAACTCTGCCCTCTTAATGCAAAATCACGGCTTCCTGGCAGCGATCAACCCCATCGTCTCGCTGGCCCTGCTCTACAAAATCCCGTTGCTGATGCTCATCAGTTATCGCGGTCACATGGGCGAAAAAGACCCCTGGCAGACCCAAGGAGGTTTGGCGACCGAGCCTATTTTGCGCGCCTTGAACATCCCCATCTGGCACCTGAACGACTCCACCGACGTCTACCGCAGACTCAAGGATGCCCAGACCCTGGCACACGCCTCGCTACATCCTGTTGCCGTCTTGCTAGCACGCGAACTCATGTGGGAGGACTAAACCATGTTACGCGCAGATGCCTTACACGCCATCTATCCCGAACTTGAAGAGCGTATCGTCGTCACCATCATGGGAGCAGTAGCCGTCGAACTATTTACACTGGGACATCGCCATAACTTCTTTTACCTGGAACACGCCATGGGGCTGGCCTCCTCGATGGGCCTGGGTATCGCGCTCGCCATGCCTGAGCAGAAAGTGATCGTTATCGACGGCGACGGTTCGCTACTCATGAACCTGGGTACGCTCAGCACCATGGCACGCTATCAGCCGCCCAACCTGTTGCACATCGTCTTTGACAATGAGAGCCTGCTCTCCGTAGGCGGCTTCCCTACCGCGACCTCCACCGGGACCGACCTCGCCGGCATCGCTCGCTCATCCGGTATCCCCCGTGTGCGGGAAGCGCATACGCCTGAAGCCCTCAAGGACGCGGTAGAAGATGCTCTGGTCAGCAACACATTAACAACCATCATATCCAAGGTCGAGGCCATCGGGCCAAAATCATTTCTCATGGACTTACCACTTTTAGAAAACCGCTTCCAGTTCAAACGCAGCCTTGAAGCCATGCACCAAAACAAGGTTCGTTAAAGAACATCTGCTCTATTGACAAGCAGGGATGCAAGGGGCCGCCGCCCCTTGACTGGGTTCTAGGGCTGCGCCCTAGTTCTCCCTCCCTCCCTTCCCCGCCGCCGCAGGCGGCATTGCAATTAAAGGAAAACAGAAAGGAACCAAAAAAGTATGGAAGTCTTGACACAACTCCTTGCAGAACTCGCCTCCGGCCACCTCAAAATCATCGATCTCACCTCCCCGTTGGAGCCAGAAACGCCAGTCATCGACCTACCACCCATGTTTGCACCTTCCCCAGGCTTAACACTTACCGAGATTTCTCGCTATGACGAGCGCGGGCCAGCATGGTACTGGAACGTGCTCAACTTGGGCGAACATACCGGCACACACTTTGACGCACCCATCCACTGGGTCACGGGCAAAGACTTACCCAATAACGCAACCGATACCATTCCCCCGCACAAGTTCATTGGTCCCGCCTGTGTCATTGACGTAACCGCCGATGTCGCGCAAAACCCGGATTTTTTACTGACCATCGATCGCGTCGAGGCCTGGGAAAGCGAGCATGGTCGTATCCCTACGGGCGCGTGGCTACTGATACGCACAGGATGGAGCAAGCGCACTGGTCGCGATGCATTTCTCAATATCCAGTCCGATGGCTCACACAATCCAGGATTTCACCCCTCGTGCTCACAGTACCTTGCCAAAGAACGTGACATCCTCGGCGTTGGCGTGGAAACGGTCGGCACCGACGCCGGACAGGCTGGCGGCTTCGACCCACCCTTCCCCAGCCACACCTTTATGCACGGTGCCGGTCGCTTCGGCATCACCAGCCTGATGAACCTCGATCAACTCCCGCCCACAGGAGCCATCGTCATCGCCGCCCCACTCAAAATCGTCAACGGCTCCGGCAGCCCACTACGCGTGCTAGCCATTACACCGTAAGGGTATATCTTGTGTGTAGTAGAGCGTGAGGTGCAAGGCCCGTGGACCTCACGCTCGACTTCACACTACTCTGTAATATCGACAATTTTCTTTTTAACAACCCGTATGT
>JBBQXY010000198.1:0-9349 GCA_038209195.1 Ktedonobacterales bacterium
CGTCTGCAAAAACGATAAAAATGGAAGAGACGCGTCTTTTTCACGCTTCTCTTCCCATTCCGAGAAAATCATTTGAATGGAGGAAAAGTATCTTTCCAAAGACGCCTTTTTGGACTTGACTTTTGGGTCCACTATAAAGGCTTCTAGTAGGTTGACCTGGAACCCACGCCCCCCCTATATCGATGACCAAACTACCATTCTCTTTTAAACTTCGCTTAAAAGCAGTCGCAAATGGTCTGAACCAATCGAGATACTCATCGGCATCGGCATTGCCATAGCGTTTTTTCCTCACAAGACCAAAAGGCGGGCTGGTCATTATCAGGTCAGCAGAATGTTCTGCTATTCTTTCAGAGAGAACATTTAATGAATCGCCTAAATATATCTGCCCATGCTGAGTCTTGTAGAAAGAATAAGGATCATTTATTTCTTGTGGCAGCATATTACACCTCCTTCATTATAAGGAATTTAGAACAGATTCGCTATGTGTTTGCAACTACTTAGGATAATCAGAGCCAAAGAGGCAACTAGTAGAACTCGGCATTGAGCCATTTTCGTTCCTCCCGTATTATGGACACATACATGATTTTTTACCATAAAATGCCCATCTCCCCTTTAAACCATTTGTGTCCGTAGAAGACACGCATTCTGGCAATTCACAGATTACTCTTATCTCGTGGAATAGTACGCGCTAGTAAGGCGGCTTTGCGATAGATATCTGCTTTGTCGCCGTCCTTGCGTATACCTACAGCCACGACAACAACCATTACTTGCTCTTTTTGTACCTCGTAAATAACGCGAAACCGTTGATTTGCAACTCGTATGCTTCGTAGACCTGCAAGTTCATTTTTCAACGGTTTGCCCTGTTCGTCCGGGTTGTTTTCCAGTTCTTTTATTCGGTCGAAAATTTTCTGGCGGATGCGACTGTCGGTAATGTCCTTCAGTTGCTTTAAAGCCTCTTTACTAATCCGAACTACATACTTCATTCCAATCCTAGCGCCTGCCGGGCTTCATCAAGTGAAACTGTGTCACCGCGCTGTATAGCTTCCATACTTTCGCGAATGGTTTTCATAAGCTCAGCATCTTGCAGGATTTCAATGGTTTCTTGCATCGCTTCTATCTCCTGGTTCATGCTCTCTATTTTCTCGCGCATACGATTGTAACCATCATACGACACAATAATGGCAATTGGATTGCCGCGCCGTGTCACCGTCACCTTCTTGTCCTCATCTAGAAACTCTGGCAGGTGCATTATCTCCTCTCTTAATTTTGTAATTGAGATCGATTTGACGTTTGTATTCATCGTGTTTTCCCTCATTCGGGCTCCTTTTCTTCTTCCTTTCCGTAAGCAGTACTTCATGTACATCTAAGTGTACGTGTAAACGTACATTTTGTCAATAGCTAGCGTTCAGAAGGATGGAGCCCTACCCTTTACCACGTATGCTACAATAGTGCTAGTTTTCGGCACATCTTAACATGCAAAAACGTTGTTTTCTGTGACAGCGTTTATGGCTGCACGATACGAGAAACTTCTACGGACAGAGGGCTTTATGGAATATGCTATCCTGGGTGGTGGTGCTTTGGGATTGATGGCTGCGTATCGGTTGACGCAGGCTGGTCATACGGTGATGGTTTTTGAGCAGGAAAAGGTTGCTGGCGGACTTGCGGCTGGTTTTCGCGTGGGTGATGATGCCGAGTCGTGGCTGGAAAAGTTCTATCATCACTTGTTTCGCACCGATAAAACCGCGATTAGCACGATCAAAGAACTGGGACTGGGCGACTACCTGACGTGGACTCATCCGCGCACGGTGACTCTGACAGGCGGGGAGATTCATCAACTAGACTCCCCCTTTAACCTGTTGCTCTTTCCTCCCCTGCGCTTCGATGAACGCCTGCGCGTCTTTGCCGTACTGGCCTTCTTAAAACTGGTCAATTCTGCTCCGCTTGAGGGAAAGACCGCCGAGGCTTGGCTGCGTCGCTGGATGGGCAAGCGTCCCTATGCCATGTTGTTTGAGACGCTCTTTGCCGGAAAGTTCGGCGCGCTGCGTGAACAGATCGCCATGCCGTGGTTCTGGGCGCGTGTGCATGATCGCACCACGTATCTGGGATATTTACGTGGCGGCTTCCAGAAACTCTATGAACGCTTGGTTGAACGGATCAGCGCGATGGGCGGCAAAGTGTTGCTCGGTACTCGCGTAGAGAAAGTGGAGCAACTCGAAGATGAACGCTGGCAGGTACAGACCAGTTCAGGGACATGGACAGTAGACCGTGTCATCTCCACCTTGCCGACGCGCCTGACCTGTCGCCTCATTCCTGCTCTGCCGGCCGAGTACCGCGAGCAGTACGATTGGGGTCAGGCCTATGGAGCCCAATGCCTGATCCTTGCCCTGGATCGCCAGCTTACCGATAGTTACTGGGTCAATATTTGCGATGAAGGCTATCCTTTCACCGGCCTGTTTGAGCATACCAACTTCCGCCCTGCCGCCGAGTATGGCGGACGCCATCTCGTCTACCTCGGCAACTATCGCCCCATGAACGATCCGCTCTTCACAATGAGCAAAGAAGCGATCCTTGACGAATTCTTGCCGCATATACAGCGCATTCGACCTGACTTCGACCGCTCGTGGGTGCAGGAAAGTTGGCTATTCTCGGCCCCATTTGCGCAACCCATTGTCACCACAGAATACCCACAACACATTCCACCACTGCACACGCCGCTCAAGGGTTTGTGGGTTGCGAACATGTTCCAGGTTTACCCGCATGATCGTGGTCAGAACTACTCGTTCGCATTGGCAAACCAGCTTGTTCGTGAACTTGAGAAGTAATATACTGTGGGAGAATAAGCCTGCTTGCTAGCCACAGGCTAGCAAGCAGGCTTATTCTCCCACAGTATATTATTTGGCTAGCGCAGCAACCATACTCTGTGCGATGCGCAGTTCATCCCGGTTAATGGTATGGCCCATGCGTGGATATAAGCGCATCGTCACTGCTCCACCCATGCGTTGCAACACTTCCGCTGATAGCTCTACGCGTTCTTTAGGAATGTGGAAATCGATATCGCTACAGCCGAGGAAGACTGGCGTGCCAGCGAGCGAGCCGGAGTAGTCGCGTGGCGTCTCATCGGGACCAATCAGTCCCCCGCTTAGTCCGATGACACCACCGTAGCGTCGTGCATTGCGTGCGACAAACTCTAGCGCGAGGCACGTCCCTTGCGAAAAGCCCAAGAGAATGGTGCGCTCCGCTGGGATGCCAGCCGCCTCCACTTCTGCCAGCAGCGCGGCGATGACCGCGAGGCCAGAACTCAATCCTGGCTCGTTACTGGGAATGGGCGCGAGGAAGCTATGCGGGTACCACTCATTGCGAGCGGCTTGCGGCGCGAGATAGACAAAATTTGCTTCAAGGAGTTCGGCGGATAGCCCTAGAATATCATCCGCCGAAGCTCCTCGACCATGCACCATAATCATTGCCGCTGTGGCCTTATCCAGTGGTGCTCCCGTTGTCAGTACGGGTTGGCCTTGATGTGGCCCTTTTGGTGGGGTAGCACTACTCATGTGTACTCTCCGCTGCATGCCAGTCAGGCGTAGTAATGGGTTTGAGTTTGCGTTCGATGAGACCGCGCTGTTCTTCCAGCCAGGGTGGTAGCTTCAAGCTCTTGCCCAGATCCGCCTCCGCTTCATCGACCGCGAAGCCTGGCCCCGCCGTTGCTAGTTCGACAATATGTCCATCGGGATCAGTCGTGTAAATGCTTTTGAAGTAGACGCGATCCAACACCGGGGTGACTTGCAACCCCGCGTGTACCAATTTCTCACGCCACAGCAATTGTTCTTCCTCGGTGGCGACTGCCAACGCATAGTGGTGGGTTTGTCCAGCCCCCATTTGTCTCCGCGGTGACTTGTGTGGGTCGCGCTCAAAATAGGTAATCAGCGTGCCCGGACGACCATCGTCTACTCCCCAATACCAATGTGCTGATTGCGGATCGTCGAAGTTAGAAGTCATCTTTACACGCCGCATCCCCAGCAGCTCGCCAAAGAAAGCATGGGTGCGTTGAATGTCGCGACCAATGGCGGTAATGTGATGCATGCCGCGACTCAAGGCCATATCTGCTGTGATCACAGGTACCGGCTCAGGCCACGTCTCCGCTTTAATGCGCGCCTCGTCGCGATTATTGACCAGCATCTCCGCTGGTGGAGCGCGGAACTCACTGCCGATAGCGTCTGGAGCTTCGTCAATAGTCCAACCGGGACCGAGTGTAGCAATTTCCAGTATGGTGCCGTCGGGATCGTTGAAGTAAATGGATTTGAAATAGTGTCGGTCGAGTGGCCCATCTACAGAGAGACCGTGGTCAACCAGCCGCCGTTTCCATTTCAGCAGCGCGTCGTAATCGTTTACCTGCGTGGCGAAATGGTGGGTGCCACCGATACCAGGATGACCTTTAGCCGCGTGAGGCCACTCGAAGAAAGTGACAACTGAGCCTGGATGACCTACCGCGTCGCCAAAGTAAAGGTGATAGCTGCCAGGATCATCAAAGTTCACCGTCTTTTTAATAAAGCGCAGCCCTAGCACCTGTGTATAAAAGTCAACCGTGCGCTGCGCGTCCGCACTCACAATAGAAATATGGTGCAGTCCAAGAATCTTCATCTCTGCCGACATGTTCTGCCTTCTCCTCGAGGAATTCCTCCCCATAATCATGGGTCATGTGCTCTGCAAGACAATGCTCTCTTCCCCATAGAATATCATATTGAAATGGTAGTAGCCTACTGCTGTGTCAATCTTCATGTGATGGGGTATGGAATCCTGACATGTAGGAACGCCCCTAGTGGGCGTCCGGCCCCCCTACATAGTTATGATTATGCAACCAATCTAGTGTAAAAAACAGTATTTCTCAACTCGCATCGAACGTTGTTCTCACCCACAACCAGACATACTTTGTGTAGCAAGCTGACGGTAAATTATTTTATCGGTCATTCCTTTCATGAACCATCTCCATCTTTCCCAGGAGAACATTGATTATGCACTATAGAAATACATTTGGCCTAGGAATGGTCTGTAGGGGCCGCTTTAGCGCGCCCATCGCCGATTTATCGGCCCGCGTAATATTCGGCACCATCGTTTTGGTGGCATTGCTTACACCTGTATCCATAGTCGCTGCATCCACGCATGCGCATGCATCAACGAAGACCGTTGCCTCTGGTACAACCGCTGTAAGCCCTCAAGTACAGGCCGTGTATGGCACCAATGGCAGCTTTACTATACCCGGGTCAGGAGCATGTACCGCTACATCTACCACGGAGAGTGCAGGTGTTGCCCTTGATAGCAACGGCGGGCTCTATATTGCAGATACTTATGCTAATCGGGTCTTACACTTCCCGGCTGGCAGTACCACACCTGACCGCGTCTATGGGCAGCCCGACTTCACCCACTGTAGTAGTAATCAGGGGGGCAGTCCAAGTGCGACCACACTGAATCAACCATGGGGATTGGCAGTCGCTAAGAATGGTGGCCTCTATGTGGCAGATCGTATGAACAACCGCGTCTTGTATTATGCGGCAGGAAGTACCACAGCGACACGCGTCTATGGACAAAAGGGCAACTTTACCAGCAGTAAACCCAACAATGGTGGGGTCAGTGCCAATAGTCTCAATCAGCCTCTTGAACTAGCTATCAATACGAGCAATACGCTTTGCATCTCCGATTTTATCAACAACCGCGTGTTGTGCTATCCGTCAGGCAGTACAGTAGCGACACGCGTCTATGGACAAAAGAACAGTTTCACCAGCAACAGCGCGAATCTTGGGGGAGTGAGTGCCAGCAGTCTCTGGGGTCCTGATGGCGTACGTTTCGATAGCAGTGCTAATCTTTATGTGGCAGATTTGTACAATAACCGTGTGCTCTACTATCTAGCGGGAAGCAGTACAGTAGCGACACGCGTCTATGGGCAAGGGAATAGTTTTACCAGCAACAACGCCAATAACATAGGCGTGAGTGCTACCAGCCTCTATCATCCTTTCGGGCTAGCTCTTGATAGCAGCAATAATCTCTATGTGGCTGATACCGCTAACAACCGGGTGCTCTACTACCCAGCAGGAGGCAGTACGACAGCCCTTCAGGTCTATGGGCAAGGGGGCAACTTCACCAGCACTACTGCCAATAATGGGGGTCTGAATGCTCTCAGTTTAAATAACCCTGTAGATCTCGCGATTGACGCTACCGGCTCAATCTACGTGTCTGACTCAGGGAGCGGACGGGTGCTCGCATACCAGCCTGCCGTGCCGCGGAGTTGTGGCATTACGTTGACCGTTGGCGGCATCTATCAGTATGCGCCCCTCGTCGTCGATCCGCGTACAGGCTACCTTCACCCACTTGGAGTGAGCTGTATCGTAGATCTGCGTGGCTATAATCTGGGAGGACTTGAGTATGGTTATGGGACACAAAGTTATGGGCCCTATATGGTTAGTGATAAGCAACTCGCGCTCTTAACCACTGGCACCACGATGAACCTGGTGCGTGTACCCTACAATATTGGTTGGTGGCTCAGTGACGTGTACATACCATTGGCGAATATGCATTATCGCGCCTGGATGGATAGCGTGGTGCAGATGATTAAACGCCATGGGGCCTACGTGGAACTGAGCCGTGTGAACGACTTTTCTGCACTGCCCTGTCCTAATGCCACAAATACCTGCCCATCCCAGGCTGATCCCAGTTATCCCAGTTTGGCTGCTGTAACGGGTGCCGATATCACCCGTACCAATCAATTCTGGCAAGGCATCGTACCTGCTTACGCCAACGATGCGGCGGTCATTTACAACTCGTGGAATGAATTCGCCTTCTCCAATCCTCCCTTGTGGCGACAAAATGTGAACACGCTGATCACGACCATCCAGTCTACTGCTCACACGGTCGCTCCGACCATGCCTCAAGCCATCGTAGTGTTGAGTGATCAAAGCTACGCGGGAGGATTCGATGAGCTCATCAATGGATCAGCGGCAGACTTTACGCAACCCAACTTGATCTACGATTTCCATCAATATGATGGCTACTCAGGGATGCATAATGGGCTCAACTGTCAAGCACCTTTGAGTTCTTTCTTCTACACTCCTTTAGGAGCATGGCCGCTCCGTGCCGATCAGCAGATTGGGTTTGTCCAGTCGCACGGTCATGCTGCAATGTTCGGGGAATGGGGCGGTTGCTATGACACAGATGATCCCAATGGTGCCGCTATTCTTTACCATAGTCGTCTCACCAGCTATGCGCGAGCCCATCATATCGGGATGGCCTATTACGAGGCTTTTAGTTTGCTGACCTGGGATGCAAGCGGGTTTACCGGGTTCAATGACAATGGCCTCAAGGTGCAGCAAGCTTACAATTATAACGACCTGTAAAATCTGCGATTTATCGCGACGATGACGTTCTTTCTTCATGACAGAATTATCCTGTTATATTTGTTAAGGAGGTCATCGTGCGCTATAAACTCGCATTTTCTTCTGGACTCCTCGGACTCTTACTCCTCGCCAGCTTTTTTCTGCCGGGCCGCTTCATGGCTCAAGCCAAAGCAGAAGGACTTTACACCCCCATGGACGTTGGCGGTTTACCACCGCTGATCAGCATCAGCCAGCTTTTGGGTACCGACCAGCCGAACCGCACCCTACAAATGAGTGCCAATCTGGCGACGCGCAACCAGGCACAACTGGATATCTTGCTGCATGACCTGTATGATCCCACCTCCTCGCGCTATCATCAATTCCTCACCGTAGCACAGTTCGCTACCCAGTTTGGCCCAACGCCAGAGCAGCAGCAGGCAGTCGAGACCTATTTGACCCAGCAAGGATTTACCATTACACAGACCTATCCGAATCGTGTGCTGATTGATTTCAGCGGGCCGGAATCTCTGGCGGAACGCACCTTTGGAGTCACTATCAATGACTATCAAAATCTCCAGGGGCGCGACTTCTTTGCCAATGCCAACGTACCGACATTGCCGGCCTACATCGCCTCATTCGTCACCTCGATTGGTGGACTGGACAATGCCAACCAGTTCTATCATCCACCAATCGCATCGCAGTATAATGCCACCGCGACAGGCCCCAAAGCGGCGAGCAGTTGTCCCACCCCTGGCGTGAGTAGCGGCGGGGGCGGTGGTATCTTTGGCGGACTGGGTGGCAACGCGGTAACCTATATTCCGAGCCAGTTCGCCACGGCCTATAACTATGATGGATTACATAGTGTTGGCCTCCAGGGTGCCGGACAGACCGTTGGCGTCTTCGAGCTTGACGGCTACTCGCAGAGTGACGTACAGACATACACCCAATGTTTCGGCGGCGGTAGTGTGCCTATCTCGAATGTGCTGGTAGATGGTTTCAATGGGCAGCCAGGGGCGGGCGCAATCGAGGTCGAACTGGACATGGAAGTCATTATGAGCATGGCCCCCAAGCTAGCGAAGCTCATCGTCTACGAGGCGCCCAACACCACACAGGGCTACAACGACGAGTTTGCGCGTATCGTCAGCGACCGCACGCCGGTCATCAGCGTCAGTTGGGGCGATTGCGAAACCACCACCGGCCAGCAAGAGGCGCAACAAGAGAACAAATACTTCCAAGAGGCGGCTGCCCAGGGCCAGTCCATCCTCGTAGCCTCCGGCGATAGCGGTAGTGAGACCTGCTTCCAGCAAAGCTATAACCCCGCGCTAGTAGCCGACGATCCCGCCACGCAGCCCTATGTAACCGCCGTTGGTGGCACAACCCTCAGCGTCAATAGCAAAAACAGCTATCAGTCTGAGCATGTCTGGAACGGCGGTTTCTTCGGTGGTGCGGGCGGCGGCGGTATCAGCCAGTTCTGGAAACAACCGAGTTGGCAGACAGGCCCAGGTACCCAAAATTCCTACTCCAACGGCATGCGCGAGACGCCCGATGTCTCGCTGAATGCCGACCCCTCTTCGGGATATTCAGTCTACTGCACCGCCGGTTCTTCATGTAGTAGTACTGGTGGCATTGGTGGTGCTAGCGGTTGGCTCACCGTTGGTGGCACATCTGCGGCAGCCCCTATGTGGGCAGCCATGGTTGCTCTAACCAACGAAGAGACAGCGCAAAACGGTAAAGGGCCGCTGGGCTTCCTGAATCCGTTGCTATACAAAACCGCCAGTAGCAGCCACTACGCGAGCGATTTCCACGACATCACTCCCCCTAGCGACCCCAATACGCCCTCCAACAACGACGAATTGGGCTTCAATGGTGGCGCGTACCCCGTCACCAACGGGTACGATATGGCGACAGGTTGGGGTAGTTTCAACGCCGCGAAGCTCGCCGCCGATTTAGTGGCCGGAGTATAGTCAGTTCCAAGAGACAGAAAAAGGGTT
>JBBQXY010000199.1:0-9218 GCA_038209195.1 Ktedonobacterales bacterium
TTTTGACGAGCGGGATAGGGATAGGGAGGGATTGCACCCCGTGCATCCCTGCTTTTGACGAGCGGGATAGGGATAGGGAGGGATTGCACCCCTTGCATCCCTGCTTTTGACGAGCGGGATAGGGATAGGGAGGGATTGCACCCTTTGCGTTGTTGCTATTCATTTGTAGTATACTCGGATTTTAGCTCAAGCAGTATCAATTCTTCCACTGGAATAGCGTGAAATGTTTCACAGAGACGCTTCTGAGATAATTTTAATTTTTGCAAACGTATATCTTGTAATAGCATACCGCATACGCTACACTGTATGTAGCCACGGCCCAGGCGGACACAGCAAAGCCAACCACCATCTGGGCATTTCTTATGCAAGCAATACAAGGTCCAACATTATTTTATCGGCGGAGGGGGCGACATCTTTGAACCTTGAAACATATACGCCAACAAACAGTAGGAATCAACCTCTTACGAGGGCGGATATTGAGAAATTGCTCCAGGGAGTAGAAAGTACCGACAAAGTAGATTTAAGCGGGCAAAATTTGCGTGGCATCGACCTCAGCGAACTCGATCTGGTTGGCGCAAACCTCAGTTATGCTAATCTCATGGCTGCCAACTTGAGCGAAACTAACCTGAGCAAAGCGAACCTTGTCGGCACCAATCTCTGCGGTGCTAATCTTATTGCCATCAACTTGAGCGAGGCCAACTTGAGCGAGGCCGATCTCATTGGTGCAAACTGCGTCGTAGCCAATCTGAGCGCGGCCAACCTCAGTCGCGCCAACCTCAGTCGTGCTCTGCTACTGATGGCGAACTTGCGCGAAGCTACGCTCGAAAATGCCAACTTGAGCGGTGCTTATATGTGCCGTGCCAACATTCTTGATGCCACCTTCGAAAACGCTAGTATGAGCGGTGTGATGCTCAAAGATGCTTATCTCTACGAAACAGAGAAGACCTCACTTATTGACCGAGGTATTATTGACCTGGAAAAGGTGAAAATCGTTTGGTAAGTTCTTACTTTTTCGTGGTAACGCCGAGCAGTATTGCGTAAGAACTAGCAATTTCTTCTTAAATATGATATATATTTTATATGGGTTATATAGTTTTTATACTAAGCAAGCTACTATATATCTAGCAAAAGTTAATTGTAAAGCGGAAAAGTCAAGTAAAATCGAGTGGACGAAGATAAGGGGAAAGAAGCATGGAAAGATACTTCGAATCAGCTATCAATGGGGAAGCAACGTCCAGCAAGACCATGGTCACATCATTCGAGACGCAGGAGACGACGGTTACTTCGGGTATTTTGCTTGAAAAGCAGGTACTCTCCCACGTACTGCTTGCCATAGCCCAGGACATCAGTCTCATCGCCAACACTTACAAGTTGCGCCCAACCGAATACGGAGAGATTGATCTGTGGAAGCCATTCCAGGACCTTCAGCAATTTTTTATCACTCATCAGGATGCAACCGGTTTCATGCTCACAGCCGTCCCTTCGGGCGACTGAGTGAGGTGCATCCAATACATCTCACTCAAGCCAGCATAGAGGCCGCTTGAGTGAGATGTATTGGTACTTGCGCCCTTACGGGCAAGTATTACGTGCGTCCAGGGAATGCGTATTCGCGTAATGAACCCCATTGCGATGGAGGATATCGAGGGCATCTTGCTGACGATCTTCTGTCTTCACTGTCACAATAGTGCGACCCGACTTGAATTCCTCTTCATAGTGTCGCGCCTGCTCCTCAGGCACTCCTATCGCAGCAAACGCGCCTAAAAAACCACCCGCCATGGCTCCCAGGGCTGCACTAAAGACAGTCACCAGGATGCCTCCCGCGAAAGCTGGCCCCAACACTGGAATGAGCAACGCTACTGCGGCTCCCAGCACTCCGCCCACAACGCCTCCAGTAAATGCCCCCGTAGCCTCCTCTTCCCGTACATGCCTTCCCTCTTGTGTTTGTGCTGAGGTCTCTACCGTCTCCTGAGTTTCTGAGGACTTTTCACCAACGGTATTTATAGGGAGTGTATCTATGTCTGTGTTTGCCGTAGGTGTAGGTTCTCCCAGAGCATTTTGTGTCAGGTTTATCCGCCTCAATTTCACAGTATCTTGCGTACTCTCATCATCCAATGGGTCGGCTACAGCCACTGGCGTGGGCTGTTCATTGTGTGAATTGTCTGATTGCAGTCGCTGAATGGTCTGCTCTGCAATGGGCATCGCCGCGGTGGGAATAGTATTCGCTGTTGATGGCCCCAACACCGGAGTTAATAAGGCATCAGCCGCTCCCAACATTCCGCCAACAATACCACTTGTGAATCCTCCTGCTTTTTCCTCGGCTTCAAACTCTGACCTACTGACCATTGGGACGCCATCCCGAAAGACAAATCCGATCTGATCGTTACTAAAACCTGCTTCCCGTAGATCAGCTAGCGCGTGTTTGGCGTTGTCCTGGTCTTCAAAGATGCCAATCACGGTCCAGGGTAAATTCATTGACATACAAGAGCTCCTTAACATGAAGTTTTGGGCATTATTTTTCAACTATAAGCTCTTTAAAACACGACTCAGGAGGCTGAGAAGTTACAATTGGGGCAATATGCGAGAAGTCCTAAGATACGTGCAAATCTCCATGCATGAGGGTTACGGCTTGTCCTCCTAGTACGACACGGTCTCCTTCGAGGCGTAGCCGCAGTACTCCGCCACGAGCTGAGGCCTGGTATGCCAGCATCTCTTGTTTATGCAAACGCTTGCTCCAATAGGGTGTCAAACAGCAATGGGCTGAACCAGTGACGGGGTCTTCGTTCACACCGACCAGGGGTGCGAAAAACCGAGAGACAAAATCGTACTCGCTCGTGGAGGCTCGGCTTGTTACCATCACGCCGCGTGCTGGCACTTTCGCCAAAAGCCCAATATTCGGCTTCATAGCAAGCAGCACCTCCTCTGAATCCACCTCTATTAAATAATCAAAAACGTTTTTGCCGATATAGCGCGCTGATACCCCTAAAGCCTCTAACAAATAGGGTGGTGCCTCCACTTCTTCCTCTTCTTTGGCGGGAAAATTCAGCTCTATCCAATCACCTTGCTGTTTTGCCGTCAGCAAACCACTGCGTGTATGGAATCGAGCCTCTTCATCTGGCTGTAAATAGTCTTCTTCCCACAAGATATGCGCACTAGCTAGCGTCGCATGTCCACACAGATCAACCTCAGCCACCGGTGTGAACCAACGCAGATGAAATCCATCAGAATGCCATAGCAGGAAGGCCGTTTCCGATAGATTCATTTCTTGCGCTACTGCTTGCAGCCAGCTATCTTCTTTTTGTGCTGGCAGTAGGCACACTGCAGCCGGATTGCCGGCGAACGGTCGATCTGTAAAAGCATCTACATGGTACATTGTTAATGCCATAATTTGTGTCTCCTTTGTGCTTTGTTTCTCTTCATGTGACTACCGCCTTCGGCGGCAAAGGGGAGAGAGGAAGAACTAGGGCGCAGCCCTAGAACCCAGTCAAGGGGCGGCTGCCCCTTGCATCCCCATGCATCCTTGCCTTACGGCGGCGGGGGAGAGAGGGAAGACTAGGGCACAGCCCTAGAACCTGTATTACCTGTCCCCCGGACAGGGTGCAGTCAAGGGGCGGCGGCCCCTTGCATCCCCACGCATCCTTGCCTTACGGCGTCTAGGGTGTATCCCTGGAACCAAAGGGCTGCCGGCCTCTTTGCATCCCTGCTTGTCAATAGCAAGCTTACTATGTGTTGGGAGGGAAGTCAAAGACCAATGTGGGTGGGTGAGGGTAGTTTTGATCAACCAATATTCGCTTGAGATCCAAGTGAGACTTTCAATGGGGGTGGAAATAAAAAGTAGGAATGTCCGTTTTATAGGTGGCGGAGATAATCAAGCATTTACTCTCCTCTGTACTTGTGCCAGCAATTGCTCCAAAGAAAGCTCTTCCAATGACGCCAGTCGTAAATCTGCGTGCTCTAGCGAAAGTTGACTAGTCACGAGGTTCGGTACTGCTACGCAGAAAATGCCTGCCCGTTGCGCCGCCATCACCCCGTTGGGCGAATCTTCTAACGCGATAGCCTGACGACCCTGCAAACCGAACGCGTCCAGCACGGACTGGTATAATTCGGGGTCAGGCTTGGTGTGTTTCACATCGTCTGAGCATCTGATACAATCAAAATAGCCCAGCAAGCCCAGGCGCTTAAGGTGTCCATCAACCCATTCGTGCCGCGAACTGGATGCGGCTCCTACTTTTAAGCCGAGCCGCTTGGCACTCAGGAGATAGTCTTCTACTCCTGGCAAGGTCGATTGTGTCTCCACGATCTCTATATGTCGCTGCCGACGGCGCAAACGCAACTCTTCGCGCGGCACAGGCCGTCCAATGAGCCCTTCCAGGTATTCACATGGATCGAATACGTGGGCCGAGCCGCCAATACAGGTGGCCCAGGTCTCGAAAGGTAGATGGCTATCGTGTTCTCGGTAGATGTCTTGCCACGTTTGATACGATGATAGCTCTGTATCTAAAATTAATCCATCAAAATCAAAAATCAGTGCCTTTATCATTGTGTTCCTATATCTATTAGTCTTATTTTACAATACCCATACTTGGGCATTGTTGTATGCTACGTCTGTTGTGTCAGTGTCTTCGTCGGCTACTACGCCGAGTTGTCCGCTTTGGTACGAGGGGTCAGTAAACTTCGCTAGCGGTTGCCTATTCACATACATGGCGATATCGTTCCCTTGTACTATTACGCACAATACGTTCGTCTCCCCTATACCTGTGATAATACTGGAAGATGTGCCGGTCAGCACATCATTCTCCTGTCCCTTCGCCGCAAAAATTGCGAGACCATACGAGCCATCTTGCCCTACGTGAAAGTAGTAATAATTTCCGGTTTTCCCCTCCGACCGAAAAACCAAGCCGCCGCCATCTCCTTCGAAAACCGTCATACGCACCTGAAAGGCAAAGTTATAAAAGATTGGAGCTTCCGCGATGCACCAGGAATAATATGACTTCTCCACCGATTTTATGTGATAAGCCCCATTATGAAAGGTACAGCTATCGCCCTGATGCCACGTACCAGTATCCCACTGATATTTATCCTGTATACGTAAGGGATCATAAAGTATAGGATTTCCACTCGTTACCGCGCTATACGTTTTCAGCAAAGCCGCTCTGTCGGCGCTACTCAATACGTAAACAGCAGTAGTAGGTTTCGGCCAATAGTGGACGGATATGGCGACAGTCATTCCCACAAGGATGAGAGAGATCACTACCGCGCTAGTCTTCCGCAGTATAGAGGAACGTTCCCGCAAGTATCTGCTGGCAATAAGCACTACTATTCCCACGACTACAAGATCGCCAACCGCAATTGTTATGGTGAGCCCAATATTCATGGAGCACTCCTTTGCACAAATCGTGTAGGCATGTATTCCTCGTCAAACCAGCGGTGTATGATGTAAAGACATAGATATTGTACAACGCCGCAACAACTGTAGTCTGTTGGCGTGTTAAAAGGGAAGGTGTGATAGAATCAGGCAGGTATAACCATTGATGGCAAGGAGTGAAGGAAAGGCTATACGCAAATGAATTGCTCTTTTCTTGCGCAAGTGCTATAGTCGTTGCATACATAAACACGTTGTTCGAAATCACTTATGGCTGCCATTATCTGTGTCGATAAAGGTAGCGTATTAGGAGCCATTTTCTATGAAATTCGCCACAAAAGCAATTCACGCTGGGCAAGAGCCGGACCCCTCTACTGGCTCGATCATGACCCCGATTTTTCAAACATCAACCTATGCGCAGACGGGACTGGGCGATCACAAAGGATATGAATATTCGCGCTCACATAATCCCACGCGCACCGCTCTCGAGGGCTGTATTGCCGCCCTGGAAGATGGTCAATTTGCCCTTGCCTTCGCCTCTGGCATGGCCGCTGAAACTGCCATCCTTAGCCTGCTCAGCGCGGGCGACCATATCGTCTCCTGCGACGATCTTTATGGGGGTACCTATCGCCTGTATGAGCGGATCATGCGCCGCTACAATGTGGAAACCTCGTATGTGGCTGCGGAGAATATAGCGGGCTACGAGGCTGCGATTCGTCCAAACACCAAATTGCTCTGGCTAGAGACACCCACCAATCCGCTCTTACGCTTGATAGATATCGCGGCAGTAGCCAAAATCGCTCACCAACACAATGTGTTAGTCGTGGTGGACAACACCTTTGCCAGCCCGTACTTCCAGCAGCCACTCAATCTGGGAGCCGATATCGTCGTACACAGTACGACCAAATACATCAATGGGCACAGCGACGTCATTGGAGGTGCCATCGTCACCAATAACGACGAAGTTTACCAAGCAATCAAATTTTATGAGAATGCCGCTGGCGGCGTACCTGCTCCTTTTGACTCGTGGCTCACGCTGCGCGGTATCAAAACGCTTGCCGTGCGCATGCGCCAGCACGAAGAGAACGCGCGCGCCATCGCCAGCTTCCTCTCCGAACATCCACGCGTTGAAAAAGTCTACTACCCAGGTCTGGTTAGTCATCCCGACCATGAGCTGGCAAAACGGCAAATGCGCGGATTTGGGGGTATGGTCTCCTTTCAGTTCAAAGGAACCTATGCCGACGTAGACAAAGTAGTACGTCGCTTTAAAGTCTTTGCCCTCGCCGAAAGTCTGGGCGGCGTCGAATCGCTCGTCTGCCATCCCGCCTCCATGACCCACGGCTCTATTCCCAAAGACATTCGCGAGGCCCGTGGCCTTACCGACACGCTCCTGCGTCTCTCCGTCGGCATCGAAGATATCGACGACCTCCTCGCCGACCTCGAACAAGCCCTCGCCCAGTGATTATGTGCAGGGTGATATCCAAAGCTACCCTTTAGATACCACCCTGTACCACTTTGTTACTTTCATGGCATTCAAGCGATGTAATTAGAGAGAAGTGTATACTTTTTATACCCCGAAACAATACGACTGATAGCAGCGTTATACTTTACAAAGGCCATCTATTCCATTAGAAGGGATTGCTGACAATGGCGTTTCTTACCGTTTTCCGAAGACGTGCCAAAAATAGCTTGCTGATCGTAAGCATGATTGTGCTCGTCTCGCTATTGCTCAGTGCTTGCGGAGCAGATCCACAGACACAACAAAGGGCAACTAGCAGCAAAACAAGCCTGGACACTTTGCTTAACCAGGCCCAGGTTATCGGTGTACCTGATACTCTCTTAAAGCCAATTATGGAACAAGAAACAGATTTAACGAATACGCATGCTCCTTTAACCATTTTTAACGGTCAAGCAGCGACCGATTACTATTCTAATCTTTCACAACGCTACCAGATGCTCGCGGTGCAAGTACGTGGTCTGGAGACACAGGAAACGCAACAACTCGACTACAATGCATCACAGGATATCCAAGGCTTAGAAAATGCCCTTGCCGAGCGACAAGCACAAAACTTCGTAGAGGCAAAAACTTTCTCCACTTTGTTGACACAGTATCAAAATCAGCTCACAAAAGCGCAATATCCTAAAGACTATCTGCAAATCAGCAATTATGCGAAACAATCTACGCTGGCATTACAACTCATGGGACCAGCTTATAGTAGCCTGAGCTCGCTGCAACAGGAGATTTCGCAGTTGCAAGCATCCCACTTGGACACCACCGCTATCGTCCAGCAGCAGCAGCAAGACCTACAATTGTTCCGCAAAGCCAATACACCTGACGACTTTACCCAACTTATCAATCAGTTGAATACACAACTGCAAGCCACCTCCGACTTCTCGACTCAGGCCATCCCGTATGTTGGCGCGGCTAAACTGCAGCAATTTAGCGCGGACCTTATCAAACTAAAACAGTACGGTCAGAGTACAACATCGTTCCAGCAGAGGCTCACTGCTGACCAGACAGCCCTGACCCAGGCCAAATCTATCAGCGATTACGTCAAGGTGTCATCGCAAATCGACCATGACATTAACTCGCTGCAATATGCTATGACCTCCGGGTATGCGAGCTATCTGCTCCAACAATATAACCAAGAAGTCGCGAGCTGGGGTAACGCCCATCAGTATCATGACCCTGTCGATGGTAACTATTACCAACTCGACTACGAGTATGGCGTGAACGGTACTGGCGAAGATGGTTGCGCGGCCTTACAGTATGCCCAAACCACACAGAACATCGGCGACTACCAGTCCGCTATCGACATCATCAATAATAACTACATGCACCTCAAAGCGCTGGAAGCCGATTACAGCGACCAGACAGCATATAACTTGCCGCATGCTACCGACGTCTCGCTGATGAAACATTACAATATCTATGGCTCCACTGCTGGCGCAGTGTTGGTAGTGTCATTTATCGAACAGGTGCTGCGCTATTATGTCAATGGGAAGCTAGTGAGGTCTTTCAAAATTGTCTCTGGACAATATCTGAAACCTTCACCTCCGGGCTTCTGGAGCATCTTCGTACGCCAAAGCCCGACTAAATTCAAATCAAGCGAACCGCCGGGCTCGGTCTTCTGGTATCCGCCCACGCCCATTCAATATGCCCTGGAATACCATTCAGATGGGTACTTTTTCCATGATGCGTGGTGGAGAGCAGATTTTGGCCAATATAACAATTTTCCACACAACGATTCCAGTGGCACGACCAGTTTCAATAACAATGGTAGCCACGGCTGCATCAATATGAACACCAACGACATTGCCTGGCTCTACCCCCAAATAGCCTGGGGAACGCCAGTTATTATGTACTAATTACAAACACAGGTTTGTAGCAGGGAGAAGCGAAACGACAGGCATGGGTTGGAACCCATGCCTGTCGTTTCGCTTCTCCCAGTGATTATTCAAAGCTATGCTGCTACATGTGTCTTTGGTGAAGGAGGAGCTTTTCCATCTTGCATCG
Source organism: Ktedonobacterales bacterium (assembly GCA_038209195.1). GTDB lineage: Bacteria > Chloroflexota > Ktedonobacteria > Ktedonobacterales > Ktedonobacteraceae > JBBQXY01. Next base: position 8,877 of record JBBQXY010000199.1, read on the forward strand.
CGCTTTCTAGCAACATGTGAAGAACCTCTTGACCTTGTTGAACTGCCTCAGTATACGTATCTCCGTGGGTCGCTGGCATCAGTACATGGTCTGACCATTCCGGCAATGTCACAAGAAATGCCTGATCTTCTTCCGACCATTCAATTAACATGGAATAACGCAGAGGTAAATTTCTCACTCTCTCATTCCCCCGTTTAGTCCAATTGTATCATACATTCTGTAATCTTTTTCAGGGATTTTCGCTTATCAGAAATACCCGTTTTGCCGCCTGCGGCGGCAGAGGAGGGAGAAAAGCAGGAGGTGCAGGAGGGCGGGCCCCCACCAGCACCAACTGCTTTTTTG
>JBBQXY010000200.1:0-9127 GCA_038209195.1 Ktedonobacterales bacterium
ACCGCCATGCTGCGCAATGAGTTTTATGCTGCGTATGCCCCAGGTGATGACCGGGGAACCGTCAAATATAAGGAGCAGCGCTTTCGAGGGCTGCACCCGGCGGCCTTTACGTATGACGAGTGGCAAAAGATCCGTGCGATGACTCAGTCCATGTACCATGCCAGCACTCGTACAGAGCAGGTCAAGCACGTGTATCAATTTGCAGGCTATATCTCCTGTATTCATTGCGGCTTAAAGCTGCGCTGTGATACGGGCAATACGCCCGACAATCGGCGGCAATACTATCGGGATGCGGCCAAAGCACGTCGTCTTCCCTGTCCTGCTGGCGGCAACTTAATGGTGCGGATCGATCTGGTGGACGAGCAGTTTGGCGACTTGCTCAAGAGTTTAAAGCTGCCTGATAATTGGCGCGAGGTCATCCGCCGCGATATGGTAGCGCAGGCCCTCACCGCAGGGGTCACCCCGGAAACGGTGGAACGGGAGAGAGAACGCCTCAAGCTCAAGAAGTCTCGCACGATCAAGCTTTATAAGGAAGGCTACATCGATGAAGAAGAATTTCAAGGCGAGATGGCCGCTGTCGAGCTGGCGCTCAAGCTGCTTGATGCGCCCGAAGTAGACGGAGTCACCTATGATGAGGTGGTCGAGGCAGGGGAGCATCTTCCAGGCATGGCTGCGTTGTGGGATGTCGCAACCGTCGAAGAACGCTACGAGATGGTCACCATTATCTTGGAGCCAGGGGGCTTCTATTATGACCTGGAGAACAAGATCATTGCCGCCATAAAACCCCGTCCTGCATTCTTACCTGTTTTACGAATGCTATACGGGGTCATGGAGTTTGACGAGACCAGGGGTCTGCTGGTGACAGAACACTGGTGCGAGCGGAACCGACGGGATTCGAACCCGCGATCTTCTGCGTGACAGGCAGACATGTTGGACCACTACACCACGGCTCCTAGTTACTGTGTGCAGGGGATGTTTTGTTTCATCCGGTGCGTGTATGATCATAACAGACGGGGGCCTGTCTGTCAAGCGTTTTGCTCGTTCAATTTTTGTGGGTTGTTGCTGGTGGTATGGCTTGTTGTCAAGGAATGGGGTTGGGAGCTTGTGAGTATACTAAAAAGAAATGGTATGTGTATTGCTGACAAGAAGTATATAGGATGATATTTGTCGGTCGCTAACTGTGATAATTTCTGTGGAGGGTGTGATGATCAAACCTGCTTTCAGGTGGCAAGCTGAAGCTGCTAAAGCTACTAAAGTTGCTGGGGCTGCTGGAGTTCGGAGGACTACCTCGAAGAATATGTGTAGTATGCAGAGTATTACGTGTGCTATCTGTGAGGCGGGGTATATGCCGCCACAGTCGCGTCGGGATTTGTTAGAGGCGTCGCCGAGCGTTCTTGAGGCGACGTTTATGAGTATGTGCCATTATTGCTTCCGTTGCCGCCGACCAGCGTGTCCAGCGTGCTGGGATACGATGCATGGAGTGTGTGGTGCATGTGTGCAGGAGGCGCACTTGCCTTTTCGTGCTACGGTATCACCGCTCGAAGGTATTTTGTTTCCCCCCTCCGACTCTTCGCACTCTCCACTCCCTCCCAATACTCACTTGGAGCAATCTTCTACGGGCACTGCTATTGCGCCCCTGCTGGTCTGTATCCGCCCAGGACGTTTTCAACAGCGAACAGTTGCATTAGAGACGTATGAGTCCACCAATACAGTGGAGAGAGCACCTGCGATCCCTACAAAAAAGTACCAGCCAGAGTCCGTAATTGAGCAACGAGCGACCGCAGTAAGAAAAACGCAACCATCGAAGGTGTTGCATTCCGATGTTATAAAAGAGCAACAAGCGACCTCGGTCAGGAAACCGCAGCCATCGAAGGTGGTGCGTTCTGATGCTATAAAAGAGCAGCAAGCGACCGCAGTGAGGAAACCGCAGCCAGCCGTGGTGGTGCGTTCTGAGGAAAAAGCTGTTCCTGTGCAGGGAGTTGAAGCTGTGCTGGTACGCACAGCGATGAACATTTTTACAACCTTGGAGCGGGTGTTAAACGTAATATTAGTGAGCGTGTTGCTCGGAGTGCTGGTGCTGATTTTACTGGGCGAGTTTTCGGGCGGAGCGAATGTGCGGATTATGCAACTGTTCCATGTTGACATTCGGAACGAGATGGCGTACATTCTGTATGTAATACAGCAACTACACGTATAAGTAGTGCAAGAAAGAGACGAGAAGGGTAGAAAGGTGCTGTGGGACGAGATATTCTGGTTGATGGCTATAATATTATCAAAAATAGTGCCCCTTTTCGCGCAGTTGAAAAGAAAAATTTTAGTTCAGCTCGCGATGCCCTGATCAATCTGCTTGCGCTGCGTTATCGGCACACGCCGCATCGCGTGATTGTCGTTTTTGATGGCGATGGTGCCGTTGAGCAAATGCAACATGATAGGCATATTTGCATTATCTATTCACGCCATAATCAGACCGCCGATAGTGTCATCGCTCGTTTAGCGGTGGAAGCGCGACAAGCTGGTCGCGAGGTGGAGATGTATAGCAATGATAGGGAAGTGCAGCAAGCGGTTGCGCAGCAGGATGGAACAGTTCGCGGTGTCAATCAGCTTACCAGCCAGTTGAATGCCCCTTCTCGTGATACTGCCCGCCGTATACAGCATCGTCAGGCGGTGCGCCGCCAATATGGTTTAGACCCCTCGTTTGATCCCGATGATGAGCCGGAGTATCGCCTACCGCCTAAGGGCAAGAAAAAGTCGTCGCGGCACCATCGTTAGAGGGTGAGGTGGGGCTGGACGCCCACAAGGGGCATACATTTCAAATAAGGATAGAGCAAGCAAGCGTAGATGCCGATTTATTGGCAAACGGGACGGGCCGATAAATCGGCGGTGGCGGCGATAAATCGCGCCCTACGGATGGCCAGTTTATTTCGTTAATGTGCATTAGCGGCCCCAATAGGCCATTCATAGTGTTTATTTGGCTATGGAGGGTAATTCTTCTTCGGGGGCATTTTCCTGGTTGGTGGGGGTGTTGTGGGCTTTGGTTAGGCGACGGGTGGGGGGCTTTTTGCCAAATTTTGTGCGTAGGACGTAGGTAAAGGCCTCGAGCACGATGGCGCGTGACATTTTGGATTTGCCGACGCGGCGATCCATGAAGATGATTGGTGTTTCCACGATTTTGAAGCCTTGCCTCATAACCCTGTAGGCTAGCTCTACCTGAAAGGCGTAGCCTTGCGATTGAATCGAATCCAGGTCGATGCTTTCTAAGACTTCACGACGATAGCAGCGAAAGCCGGCGGTGCAGTCGTGGACGGGAATGCCTAACATGAAACGGGCAAATATATTGCCACAACCACTAATCGTGCGTCGCATAAACGACCAGTTGGGCGTATCGCCGCCAGGGATATAGCGGGAGCCAATCACCAGGTCTGCGTCTTCAATGGCCTTGAGGAAATCGGGCAAATAGCGTGGATCATGGGAAAAGTCCGCGTCCATTTCGAAGGCCGCGTCGTAGTTGTGTGCCACTGCATACTTAAAGCCGGCGATGTAGGCGGTGCCAAGGCCCAACTTATCGGCACGGTGCAAAACTTGTATCTGCGGATTCTCGTCGTGTAGCTCGTCTGCTAATTTGCCTGTACCATCGGGTGAATTATCATCGACAATCAATACATCGGTAGCAGGGACATAGGAGAATAGCTCTTTCAGGAGAGGGCGTAGATTCTCGCATTCGTTATACGTGGGGATAATAATTAACGTCTTCATAAGGTATTGTCTCCATTCCTTGCTGCTGCTGACGCCGGTGCCAGGCCGCTGGGACGGTCGCCTGTGCTAGCAGCGTCTGTTGCGCTTGCAGCTAGAGGGCTATGAACTGTTTTGTGTTGTTGTACTGTCCAGTCACTACTTTGTGCAAGGGTATCTGGCTTATGCTGGGTGGCACGGAAGATGAGCAGGGCAATAACACCAAGCCCAAGGCCAAACCATAGCGTACAGAGACGGATAAGTAGTGTTGCCGCGCCACCAAGTGAGGCTGAAGTTGTCACGAGCAGACGCGTTAGTCCTAACATACTTCCATCGGCAGTACCTAGCCCGCCGGGTAGACCAGAGGCCGAGCCGATTAACGATGAAACAGATAAGATAAAAGTGGACTTAATGAATAAATCAGGGGTAGGGGCTATGCCCAGACCTGTAAAAACAAAATACAAGGCTGCACATTCTCCCGACCATGAAATAAAGCCGATGAAGACTGCCAAGAGCAATGGTCGCCACTGTAATAAGGTATAAGAGCTTTCATAGAAATCTCGAAGATGATGAGCTATGCGTGCTATAAATGGTATACGTTCGCCAAAGCTCAGGATAGCCAGAGATAGGCGGCGGTTCTGAATAATCATGATGCCTGTCAGGCCAACGACCAGAAAAAGTACCAATAGCTCCCACCCGAAACGGTAGAGGGCCAGGCCAGTTGCCGCTAACAAGAGCATGGCGATACCATCGCTTAAGCGCTCAGCCACGATGATCGGAGAGGTGCGACTGATCGGTGCGCCAGTCGTGCTTTTCAGCATATAGGCTTTCAGGAGTTCCCCAACTTTACCGGGAGTAATGGCCATTGAAAGACCGGAAATAAAAATCAAGAGGCTTTGGAGCCAAGGGACATGCAAGTTCAGGCGTTTGAGGAAATATTGCCATTTGAAAAAACGACAAAAGTAGTTAAAGAGGGTTAATAGGAGAATAAGTGGTAAAAAACCCCAACGGAAATGGGCTAAGGCACGTAACATCTGCGGCAGGTCAGCATAGAGAGCAATAGCTGTGGTTACAACAAATGCCAGCACTAAAGAAAATACTATTCCAGTACGTATTTGACGCGTAAACAAAACGAATGCTCCCTTACCTTTACTGCGGTAGAATATAGAGGACAACAATAATAATAACTACACATAATAGGACGGTTGCCAGCATATGTCGGTCACGCAATAAGACTTCTTCGGGGCTGCCACCCTCCATTTTCATATGGACAAGATACAGGTAGCGGAACATGCCGTAGAGTACAAAGGGAATGGTGATCATGAGGCGATGATTGCCGGTAGGACCCTGGAAGGTGTAGAGGCTGTAGGACATAAACGTGGCAGCCGACACAATGGTGATCATCTGATCGAGCATGGGCAAGCTGTATTCTTTGAGTATCTGGCGGTGGTTGCTGGCTTCTCCTTGCAGCAGAACGAGTTCGTGACGGCGCTTGTTGAGGGCGAGGAAAAGCGATAATAGAATCGTGACCAGATAGAGCCAGGGCGAGATGGTGACAGGAATGACCAACGCACCGGCGAGTATACGGAGCACAAAACCACTGGCGATGACAAAGACATCGAGCAGCACAATATGCTTCAGGCGAATGCTATAGAGTACCATGAGCAGAAGATACGTAATAATCGTTGCTGTGAAGAGCAGGTTCGAACCACCTAAATTGGCGAAGGTATCTATCTCATCGAGGATAGGAAGTGTGAAAATGGTCGCGGTTAAGCCAGCGCAAGCTAGGAGAAGTATGCCCATCGTGGCAATGGCCCATGAAATTGGGAGGCGACCGGAGGCCAGGGGACGATTCCGTTTTACTGGATGCTGACGATCATTTTCTAAATCAAGTAGGTCATTGAGTAGATAAATGAAGCTGGAAGCCAGGCAAAAGGCGAGAAATGCGACGCCAGCCCGTTCAAACGAGGTGATTGAAAATAGACGCTGGGCAAAAACGAGGCCGACGAATAGTCCCAAATTTTTTGTCCATTGTCGTGGACGCATGGCCGCTATAAGCGCAAGGATTTTGCCGGTTATTCCCAGTTGAGAAGGGGTGGGAGGTGTGCCAGGTGTTGCTGGTGAGACCCATCCGTTGTCTCGTGTTGTTTGTTCCTCTAGTGCAGTAGTCGTCTTTTTCAAAAGTACGCTATCCCTTTAAGTTTCGTTCGTTTCGTTCAAATTGCATCACCATACATAAGTAGACTTCGCTTTTGAAACGTATTGCGTTTCATGGAAGTAACACAGCACCCAGTAAGTACGCGTTATTGTGTTAATAAATGCGGCGTTTCAGTTCGTTGATACGGTGCAAGGTGATGCGGTGTTTATCGGTACTGATAAAGTTCTTATCGGTAAAGTAGCCCATGACTTTATTGACGCTTTCGCGTGATGCCCCAACCATCGAGGCGAGTTCTTGCTGGGTCAAACGAACATTAATCCGTGTCCCGTTCTCAATCTTTTCGCCATGTGTTTCGGCTAATTCGAGGAGTTTTTTGGCGACGCGACCATAGACGTCCAGGAAGATTAAATCTTCGACCATCTGGTCGTTGGTACGTAGTCGTTTGGTGAGGACTTCCAATACTTGAATGGCAATTTTCGGATTTTTGGCGATGGCATTGTGGAAGTCGCTGCGCTGGAGTGTGTAGCACTCCACTTTTTCCAGTGTGATAGCGTCCGCGGAACGGGGTAGCCCATCGAGGATGGCGAATTCGCCGAAACACTCGCCCTTGCCCAGTACGGTCAACACAATCTCTTGTCCATCGGGACTGACCAGGCTAATTTTGACTTTGCCCTCTTTAATTACATAGAGCACCTGGCCGGGGTCGTCGCGATGAAAAATAACTTCACCACTGCGGAAGGTGCGCTTCCGCGCTACTGCCATTAATTCGCGCATGTCTTCCTCGGCAAGGCCAGTAAAGAGTGGTACTTGTTTGAAATAAATGGTTTCGTTTTCAGTTTCCATCGATTTTATCCCTCGTAATACTTCAGGTAACTTTTCCTGGTCAGTTTGCAAAAGCCTTTGGCAAAGCATACCTATTGCTTTGTTTCTCTTCATGTGACAGGTCGCCTGCGGCGGCAGGGAGAGAGGGAGAGCTAGGGCGCAGCCCTAGAACCCCGTCAAGGGGTTGCACCCCTTGCATCCCTGCTCGTCAAATGGAGAGAGGGAGAGCTAGGGCGCAGCCCTATTACCTGTCCCCCGGACAGGGTGCCAGTCAAGGGGTTGCACCCCTTGCATCCCTGCTCGTCAAATGAAGAGAGATAGAGCACTATGAGCGGTATAGTATACTTCTAAGTACCCTATAGTAGCGTACTTTTGGGCTTGACGCAATAGTTGTGTGAACCTTTTCAGGATATCATATTGGTTGATGTTTCAACCAGGCGGTTTTATCGGTATTTCTCTTGATTTTTTGTTGAACATTGGTTACATTTAGCTACAAGTATGCAAATCTTTCTGTAGAGCGAGCCATGAGCGGGTCTTGAATAAGCAGCAAGAAGATTCTTGATTGTTCTATGTACTCAGGTGCATGGAGAATGCCAAAGGAGGCAGGCAATATTTATGAAGACTATGGAAGAAAACACGTCTCACGCAACGACTAATCATGATGAGTTACGGTGGAGTTATACCAGTGCTACCAGTGATACTCCGCTGTTGGGTGTAACGATTGGTGATATGTTCGATCTCACTGTTGAGAAATATCCTGATCATCCCGCCTTAATCTCGCGTCATCAGAACGTGCGCCTCAGTTATCGTGAATTGCAGGCACAGGTGAACCAATGCGCGAAGGGTTTGATGCGGTTAGGGTTTCAGAAGGGCGAGCGCGTCGGTATTTGGTCTCCTAACCGCTCTGAATGGTGCATTACGCAGTTTGCTACCAGCAAAATTGGTGTTATTCTAGTCAACATCAATCCGGCTTATCGCTTGCACGAACTGGAATATGCTTTGAAGCAATCGGGGTGCAGTGGCGTTGTGATCGCGCCTGAATTCAAAACCTCTAACTATACGGAGATGCTTTATACGCTGGCACCGGAACTGCATACTTGCGCGGCAGGAGAGCTTACGGCGGCAAAGCTACCCGATTTGAAGAAAGTCATTCGCCTCGGAGCAGAAGAAAAGCCTGGTATGTTTAGCTGGGATGCACTGATGGCAATGGGGTCAGCGGTGAGCGACGAAGAACTGCTTGAGCGGCAACGCCAGCAAGAGTTCGATGATCCTATCAATATTCAATATACCAGTGGCACTACAGGTTTCCCCAAGGGTGCGACGCTGAGCCATCACAATATTCTCAACAATGGCTATTTTATGGCGGAACTGCAAAACTTTACCGCTGACGATAAGCTTTGCATTCCTGTTCCCTTGTACCACTGCTTTGGCATGGTGATGGGAAACCTCGGCTGCATCACGCATGGCGCGGCGATGATCTATCCGTCAGAAGGTTTTGAGCCGCTGGCAGTATTGCAGACGGTCGAGGAGGAGAAGTGTACCGCACTGTATGGTGTGCCGACTATGTTTATTGCCGAGCTAGATCATCCTGATTTTCGTAAATTTGACCTGACCAGTCTGCGTACTGGTGTTATGGCTGGCTCACCCTGTCCGGTGGAGGTAATGAAGAAGGTCATTTCGCTGATGCATATGAGTGATGTCGAGATTTGTTATGGTATGACGGAGACGAGTCCCGTTTCCACCCAGACGAGGATTGATTCTCCTCTGGATAAGCGCGTCGGCACGGTTGGTGTTATCCATCCTCACCTGGAGATTAAGATTGTCGACCCAGTAACTGGTCAGATTGTGCCCATTGGCGCGACAGGTGAGTTGTGTACGCGTGGCTATAGTGTGATGCTGGGCTACTGGAACAATGCGGAGGCTACCGTTCACGCTATTGACGCCGCTCGTTGGATGCACACGGGCGACTTGGCGACGATGGACGCGGAAGGGTACATTAATATTGTGGGGCGTATCAAGGATATGATTATTCGCGGCGGCGAGAATGTCTATCCACGCGAGATCGAGGAATTTTTGTATACCCATGCCAAAGTGAGCGATGTACAGGTTATTGGCGTGCCAGACCCCAAGTATGGCGAAGAGATTATGGCATGGATCAAGGTCAAACCTGGTGAGCAGCTCACTGTCGAGGAGATAAAGGCGTTTTGTCAGGGGCAGATTGCCTATTACAAGGTTCCGCGCCACATCAAATTTGTCGATGCGTTCCCGATGACTGTGACCGGCAAGATTATGAAATTCCAGATGCGCGAGCAATCGACGGAAGAGTTGGGTCTGCAAAGCGCAGCCTCGATTCAGACTGCTTGATTTCAGAAGGGGTATTTCAGGTTGAGCAAGAAGTTCTCCGCGTCGCCGCAGGCG
>JBBQXY010000201.1:0-9110 GCA_038209195.1 Ktedonobacterales bacterium
CGCAGCCTTGTCATTCTGAGCCGCAGCGAAGAATCTCTCCTGGCACGCAGAGCTCCTTCGCTGCGCTCAGAATGACAACCAGGACACCATGTACGTCCTCTCACGAGCAGTCTTATCTCCAAACCTCTGAAGTAGGAGAACTTTGCTGCGTTTAAACCAACAAAATATTTCCCGTTTTCTAACTGCCATAACCAAGTTGTTTCGCCCTCTCATAGGCTTGTTGGGCTTCTCTTTTTCTTCCAAGTTGATCGAGAGCAACTCCTTTGTTGTTATAAGCAACAGCATAGTTTGGGTCAAGGCGAATGGCCTGCTCATACGCCCCTATCGCCTCCTCATATCGCTTGAGTTCATAAAGGGCATTGCCTTTGTTGTTATACGCAAGAGCATAATTCGGGTTCAGGCGAATAGCCTGATCATACGCCGCTATCGCCTCTTCATATCGCTTGAGGTCTGCGAGGGCATTGCCTTTGTTGTGATAAGCCGGAGCATAGCTTGGGTCAATGCGAATGGCCTGATCAGAGGCCGCTATCGCCTCCTCATGTCGCTTGAGATTCTTGAGAGCAATCCCTTTGTTGTTATACGCCAGAGCATAGTTTGGGTTCAGGCGAATGGCCTGATCATAGGCTGCTATCGCCTCCTCATATCGCTTGAGGTTATAAAGAGCATTGCCTTCTTTTAGCCATTCCTGGGCAGACTTTTTAGGGGTCTGGAGTGCCGTCAGAAAGGCACGAATATCGGCATGGCGGTTGGTGCGATCTTTGGTCATGGCTTTGAGGATGGCTTGTTCGATATGGGAGGAGATGCGAGGATTATGTTGGCTGGGAGCGATGGGTTCAACTTTGGCGTGTTGATATTGCACGGCGATGACGGGTAAGCCCTCTATCTCAATTGGTTTGCGTCCGGTCACAAGTTCATAGGCGATGCAACCGAGGGCATATTGGTCGCTTTTGACGCTAACTTTGCCCTCAAACATTTCGGGAGCCATGTAGGCAGGTGTGCCAGCACTGCCGATGTCCCTCGTGCCTGCTGACGAGAGGATAGCAGCGAGGCCAAAGTCCGCCAGCATCGCCTCGCCTTTGCTATTGAAAAGGATATTATCGGGTTTCAGGTCGCGATGGACGATGTTTTGTTGGTGGGCATAGTGCAGGGCTTCACCGATGTGGGTAATGATCGTAATGGCTTCCGCGATGGGAAAGGGCTGCTTGGGATGCTGTTCAAGACGATCTTGCAGGGAACCACCGGATGCGTATTCCATGACGATAAAGGGCAGGCTTTCGTGCATGCCTGCGTCGAGAATGGGCAAGATATGCGGGTGCGTGAGCGAGTTTAGAAGTTGGGCTTCCTGGATAAATTGGTCGCGTTCTTTGGGGGAGCGCAGGAAGGTGTGCAGCAGTTTAATCGCCACGGGTGGACGGTTGGCGAAGAAGATATGCTGGCCCAGATAGACATCGCCAAAGCCACCTCGGCCCAGTTCCGCGACGATGCGATAGCTACTACCAATCTGCTTGCCAATATTGCTGTTGTCGTTTCCAAGCATAGGATGATCTCCCCCCAACGTTTTTTATCTTTCGAACATTGAAGTTCCTGGCGATGCATCCATAGTATAACGGTGCTAGCTATTATTTGGCAAGAAGATAATTTTTACGGCTCACCATCCTTCCGGGGGAAACGTAGGGCGCGATGTATCGCCGCCACCGCCGCACCCTGTCCGGGGGACAGGTAATAATCGGCCCGTCCTCGCCAATCCCCCTAAAGAATGGAGAGCTATTTTCACGGCAACATCAAATGCACATCTCCAAATTCATGCCACAGATACTTTTCTCGCAAAGCCTCGGCATACGTCACTTTTAGATGTTCTATTCCAACGAGGGCCTCTAGCATGGCGAGGTGCGTGGCGCAGGGCTCGTGCAATCCAGTCAGCATGGCGTTCACGGCCCGTAAGCCGCGAGCAGGGGTAATCACCAGATTCGTCCAGCCTTCACCAGCGTGTACCACGCCCTCTGTGTCGGTGACGGTTTCCAGCGTGCGCACCACTGTTGTGCCGATGGCGATGATGCGTTTCCCGGCCGCTCGTGCTGTATTTACTATGCGAGCGGTTTCCGGGGGCACGCGATAGAACTCCTCGTAGGGCGGCTCGTGGCTTTCCAGGCTGGCAACCCCTGTATGCAACAATAGTGGAGCAATCTGTATGCCGTGCGCGACCAGTTGCGTAATCAGTGCCGGCGTGAAGGCACGACCAGCCGAGGGCATCTCGGCACTACCCATCTCGGTGGTATAGACGGTCTGGTAGTAGCTTGACGGCCAACCCTCTTTCACGTAGCTGTAGCGAATGGGAAACCCGTATTGTGCCAGGTAATCCTGCAAGGGGAAGGGCAGATTGAGCGTAGCAATCCACAGGCGATGTGGGCCTTCGCTGCGACTGTGCAGGTAGGGTACATGCAGCGTCACCGTGGCCCCGTTGGCAAGTTGCAGCGTCTCACCAGCGCGGACATCGTAAAAAGGTTTTGTGCTCTTGCCACTGAAAGTGCGCAGTTCCACAATCCACAGGTCTGCCGGAAGATGTGTTGAGAGATGCAATTCTAGTGCTGTGCCGTCCGCACGAGTCGCCTGTAGGGCGGCATTCATCGTGCCACTAGTGTTGATTACCACTACATCACCAGCAGTGAGAAAATCGCCAATGGCACGGAAGCGCGTATGTTCCACGCGGTTATTGCTAGTGTTGCTATAGTACGAGACCATCAGGCGCACTTCGTCGCGAGCAAGGCCACGCGCCTCCGGCGGTTCGCTGGCCTCTAGTTCCGCTGGTAGGTGAAAGTCTAAGGCATTCGTTTCTTTTAGTGCTGAACTGATCAGGCGAAAAGGTGTTGTTGTCATGAAATCCATAGCATTGCTCACTTTTTGTCACAACCTTTTGGGCTCGCTCTTTCAAGCCTCGGCTGGCTTTGCTATTGCACGAGCGCCATAGCGTCCACTGCTATGGGTGCCAGTGATGAGAGCCAACAGGCCGGGAACGCTGACTTCTGGCAAGGGGCGATCACTGATATCCTCGCCTGGGAAGGCTTCCTGGTGCATCTGTGTGCGCATATCGCCTGGGTCAACCCAATAGACGCGCAGGGCGGGATTCTCAGCAGCTAGTATATGCGAAAGTTGTTCGAGCGCAGCCTTGCTGGAGCCGTAGCCACCCCAACCTTCATAGGCCTCCAAAGCGGCATCACTGGTAATATTTATGATACAAGCATCCTCTTTGAATTGTTTTTGGCATTCCTGGATCAGTGCCAACGGTGCAATCACATTGGTACGATAGACCTCTTCTAACACAGCTAGCGGATATTCGAGTAGGGCAGGCTGCGGACTGGGGCCAAGAATACTGGCATTGTTGACCAAGGCGTCAAGGCCGCCCAGCTTGCTCACCGCCCCCGCAAGAGCCAAGCGGTGTGTGGCGTCGGTGACATCACCTGGCATAGCGACCACATGGGTCAAGGCCGACAATTCGGTGGTTACAGCGGCCAGAGCTTCCGCTCCGCGTGCATCTATAAGCAAGTTCCAATGGAGTTGTGCTAGTTGCCGGGCCAGGGCCAGCCCGAGGCCGCGCGACGCGCCAGTAATCAAAGCTGTTGGTGAAGTTGAGTTTGTCATTTTCTCTCTTATCCTTCCGTTCTTTCTTTGCTCTATTGTACGTTAGAAAGTATGGAGTTGCTATTGAGCAAGAGGACAGGTTGCTAACTGTCCATTAGGACAGCATGGAGATTTTACACAGACATTTGGATTTTTCACCCTTTGCTTGCTTGTAAAGCAAAAATATGCTATACTCTTCCTAAGTCAATACAAAAGACCCCTTTGTCAGAACTCGCACTGTCATCTTCCTACTATGCATGAACCCAACACCCCTACCCACCAGCATCTCCTTCCCAAAGTTAAAGAGAGGTCTCAATTGTCCCATCTATCACCAACCCTCCTGCATTTCCCTTTCGAACACAAGACCACTGAAAATCGGGAGTCACATATGTCCCATCCTATAAGTGTCAAGTTAAGGGAGGTAGAAGCGGCCTCTCGTACTCTCGTAGGGGCGGAAGTGGTGTGGACCCTTGTGCCCAATACAACTTACTTAAGGATGAAACTGCGTGCGAAGCGAGTGTAGGGACAGGGGGGGACGTGGGGGCCTTGTGCCTGTCCTGGTGGGGGTTCTGGACTTCCCACAGGACGCGGACAAGCACAAGGCCCCCCATCGACCGCCGCATCCGCCCCTTGTCCCTACACACGCCACTTCCCAACCTTATTTGAATGGTATTGACCCTTGTGGTCGCCCGTGGGTGGGGGACTGGCAATGTTTCCCTGCCCCTGTCCTTAACTTGACGCCAATGGGGTCTCAAATGTCCCATCCATCACAAACCCTCCCGCATTTTCCTATCGAACACAATACTACTGAAAATTGGGAGTCTCAAATGTCCCATCCATCACATACCCTCCTACATTTTCCTATCGAACACAAGACCACTGAAAATCGGGCGTCTCAAATGTCCCATCCATCACAAACCCTCCCGCATTCATTTTTCTAATCGCATAGAAGGTTTTATGGTAGAATGGGAAATTGTGATGATATATAAAAGACAATTTTATACAAGCGTATAGAAGAAAGGCACGACATTGACATCTAAAACTGCCTCCCCCTCCCCCACACCACATTCCAGGGTACCCGCGAAGGGGAGTGGTACATGGCAATGGTTAAGCACATCCGCTCTGCTTGGTCTACTGGCTTTGCTGGTGATCCTGGCGGGATGCGGGGGAGGCAGTTCTAGTAACATTCCCGATGCCAAGACGCTGATTAAGCAGGCGCAGGCCGCTATTCAAAAGGTGTCGTCGTACCATTTCAATCTGGTGGTCGATAATCCGGGTACGAGTGCTACGCTTGTCATCAAGACTGCCGATGGTGATATCGTGGTACCGGATAGACTCAAGGCGAATGCGAATGTGCTGATCCTGGGCAATGTCGTGCAGGTGCAATTGATTACCGTTGGTAGCAATCAATATGTCACGGACCCCATTACCAATCAGTGGCAACGCACGACTGGACTACTTGATCCTCGCACACTCTCCGATTCGAAAACTGGCGTTGCCGCCATTCTGGGCAACATTCAAAATCCCACCACGCCCGTTGATGCCAACGTGGATGGCACCTCCTGTTGGAGCATTGATGGCACGCTGGATGCTAAGTATCTGGCAGCTATCACTGGCGGCGGCGCACCCGCGGGTTCCATTGTCAAAGTCACCACCTGCATCGGGAAATCTGACAGCCTTCCTTACCTCATTAAGATGAGTGGTGTGGCGGCGGCAGGCGACACCAGCAAGACTGTGCGTACCTTCAAGCTCTCCAAATTTAACGAAAGCCTGACTATTACCGCCCCCATTTAAGCCGAGAAGCGGAGGAAAGTGCCATGTTGCAACGCAAGGGAAGCGATCATGCCAAGGAACGCCGGACGGCGCTGCTGGCATTGCTGGTTGCCTGTGCGGCCGTCTTCCTCACAGCCCTCGATCAGACGGTCGTCGTTACAGCGTTGCCGCAGATTATCACTGATCTGCAAATTCCCGTGTTGCAACTGGATCGAGCGGCCTGGATTGTGAGCGGCTATCTTCTGGGCTATGTCATCGCCATGCCGCTGATGGGTCGTGTCTCTGATATGTATGGACGGAGGCGCGTCTTCCTCATCTGCCTCAGCATCTTCGCCTTTGGCTCGCTCTTTTGTGCTCTCGCTCCCATTTTAGGCCATAGCATTGACCTGAGCTTCTTACAGCAATTTGGCTTGAATATGGACTCTCCTGGCTTGATCTGGCTTGTCGCGGCCCGTTTCGTGCAGGCTGCTGGTGGGGGAGCAGTCGTACCGGTAGCGATGGCGGTCGCCGGTGATTTCTACGGCGAGGAACGGCGTGGTCTGGCCCTGGGGTTAGTTGGTATGGTGACAGAGGCCGGAGGTGTGCTCGGCCCACTCTATGGGGCTATCATTGTGCAAACCTGGGGCTGGCAAGCCATCTTCTACCTCAACCTTCCCATCGTTGCTGTGCTGCTCTTCTTCGTCTGGCGGCTCATACCAAGCAGCGCACCGTTGAAAGAGCGCATTGATCTGCCCGGAGCGATACTGCTGGGAGCATCGTTGCTCTGCCTCAGCCTCGGTTTGTCGCAAGAGGCTGGTCAACTGAGTCCCGCGACCACCACAGCAGGGGGCGCACCTGTCCAGAACAATCCCTGGTTGATTGTCGCCGCCATTGTCTTGCTGGGGGCCTTCATCGCTTTAGAGCTATTCACCGAGCGGCGCAATAACTGGCCCGTGATAGAACTCTCCATCCTCAGACGAACCGCCTTCTCCGCTACAGCACTGGTGAGTTTACTGGTCGGGGGCGCACTGATTATCGCCATGGCAGATATCCCTATCTTTATCGCGACAGTGCTGGGACGTCCACCGCTCGATAGCGGACTGGCTCTGCTGCGCTTGACCGCCATGATACCCATCGGCGCGTTGATCGGGGGCTGGCTCTGTTCGCGTATCTCGTGCCGTCTAACCGCCATCTTGGGCTTGCTGCCTACCGCGCTTGGTTTCTGGCTGATGCATCTCTGGCCTTTGAACGTCGATTGGACGCAGATTACCAGCAGTACGCTTATCGCTGGCTTCGGCTTTGGCCTGGTCATTGCCCCCATCGGCACCACAGCTATCAATGCCGCCAGCAAACGTCAGATCGGTATGGCCGCGTCTGTCGTCACCGTCTTGCGTATGATCGGCATGATCCTGGGGCTTGCCGCGCTAACTTCCTGGGGCCTGGGACGCTTCCGCACGCTTGCCACCGCCTTCAAACCTCCGGTGGGCATAGCCGCTTTTAGTGCGGCCTACAACACACTCTACGCTCACTATCTCGTTGCCTCAGCACACGAAGTCTACACGGCGATCTTCCTGGCTGCTGGTATCCTCTGTGTCATTGCTATCCTACCGGCCATCTTTTTAGAGGGCAGAACATCGCTCTTAGTCAGAGCAGCACAAGATAGGGCATCCGTCAGTGATAGCAGCGAGAAAACCATGAGCATACCTGGTGCTCCGACCACCTTCATGTGAACGGGCGAGGGCATCCTGACCTGTAGGGACGCCCCTTGTGGGCGTCCGGCATCACCCATCAATTGAACCTTGACCGCCCACTGGTTCGTAATCAAGATGAGTGATTTTGAAAGATAAAAGAAACGCATGAGCAGAGACAAAATAAGACAACACAACAATTGGGATGATGAGGACTACGATAGCTACGAAGAGGAAGAGCAAGACGCCTACGATGAACCACCGAGACGCAGACGTCCCCCAGTTGAGCGGCGGCGCAGACGCAAACAGCGCAGAGTCTGGCCCTGGCTACTCGCGGGATGCGCCGGAGGCATCATTATCCTGGTACTCGCTGCCGCCATCGTTGTCTTCCTTGCCCTGCGTACTGCCACCAACGGTGGCAATCTAGGCGGTATTGGTGGTATCAATGGTATCCCTGGTATCGGCAATTCCAGCACGTTTACACAACAAAGTGCGCCCCAACCGCTACAGATATCTAATATTACACAGATGAATATACACGACCCCATCGGCAATATCACCATTACCGTTGACCCCAACGCAACGCAAGCAACAGTGACTACCGTAAAAAAGGTCAAGGCCGCCAGTAGCAGCGACGCGAACAAAGAATTCGGCAATGTCGTGGTACAGGTGCAACCAGCGGGAACACCGATTGGCACGTTGGCGGTCAGTGCCGCTGTGCCTGATACTGGTGGCATACTCGGTAGCCATAACGACTCCGTTGATCTGACCATTACACTGCCACCGAGTGCGCTAGCTCCAGCAGTCGGCTCCTCCACACCCCTCACGCTGGCAGCCGATGGAGGTATCGGCAACGTCACCGTCAATGGACTAAACGGTGTCCTAGGCATTAAGAACACCATTGGCAATATCACCGTCAATAACGCCATACTCTTCGATGGCTCGCACCTGGCGACTGGCACGGGCAACGTGCTGTTTAACGGCAGCCTCAATCTCACACCCAGCCCTGGCAATACACCCCCGCATTATAAATTGCAATGCGAGAGCGGGCAAATCGATGTGACGTTACCTGCTGGCACGAACATCACCCTGGATGCCAATACGAACGCTGGCCCAATTACCAGCGATTTCCCGATCAGCGTCCAATCCTCAGGAGGGGCGGCAAATTACTATGGTCCTTTGCTCTCTGGCAGTACGCCAGGTTCACCACTAGCAGTGCTCACCCTCAATGTCAGTACCGGGCAAGTCACGATTCATATGAAGTGAGAGCGTACATTACAATAAGGTTAGGACATTGCACCATTCCCACGAACAACTACTTGTCAGCCCTATACGCCTCCTATATAATGGCTGAGAGAAAACTCTTGCACTTCTTTAATTGTTTGTCTAAACAGAAAGGAGCGGTCGGATGAACTTGCACACCCATTTTATTCATTTATACAGCCATGCAAGACATTCCGATACATCTTATGGATATATTGAATAGCCCACCCAGCTTAGGTTCAATCCAATTTATCACTGGCTCACAAGCGGGAGAGTTGTTCCCAATTTATAAAGCGAATATAACGTTAGGTCGTGACCCAAGCAGTGATATGCGCATGAAGGATCCCGATGTTTCGCGACACCACGCTAAAATTGAGTGGAACAACGGGATATGGGCGATTAGCAACGTCTCCGAAAGAAATACTATCACCGTCAACCAGCGTAATGTCGCGCCTGGTCAATCTATGCCTATTCATGACCGCGATACGATTGTGCTTGGGACGGGAGCCTCCTTTCTCTTTCAAGTCAAGACTAGTGTGCCAACTACGCCGAACACATTCAACGCGCCATCAGCCAATGCATTCCTGCCTTCGCAAGATAAACAACCATTGATTGTCCCGCAACAAACATTCCAGGACGATTCATTTGTTCCGCAGCAATCATTCCAGAGCAACCTACCACCTGAAATCCAACCGTCTTATCAAAATAATCCACCAGCAATTTTATCGACGAAGTCTATACCCCCGCCAACATCAGCGCAGCAAAATAATCCCCCTGTAGTTCCTCAACAGT